>JBBPXW010000087.1:0-6338 GCA_038200525.1 Solirubrobacterales bacterium
AGGCCCACGAGCGTGCCCAGGACGGCAGCCGCCGCGTGACGATCGACCTCTGGCCCACCGCTCGCCGCTTCGCCGCCGGTCACCGCATCCGCCTGCAGCTCTCGAGCGGCGCCCATCCCCGCTACTCGCGCAATCTCGGCACCGGTGAACCGCAGGCAACCGCGCAGCGGATGCAGGCGTTACAGATCGAGGTGCTGCACGACGCCGAGCATCCGACGTCGGTCACGCTACCGGTGACGACCTAGCCGGTCGTCCTCAGGATCAGCTGCGCCGTCTCGTTCGGCGAGTCCCACTGTGGGAAGTGTCCGCACTTGTCGAACCAGTGCAGTCGCGCGTCGGGGAACCGCTTCGCCGCCCGCTGGGCCTGCCGCGGGAGGCAGACCAGGTCGCGCCGGCCCCAGCCGATCACGATTGGCTTGGTGGCCGTGCCGGCCGGCATCCCCTCCTGGGCCGGACCGTTGGCCAGCGAGTCCAGCGCGGAGTCGAAGGAGCGCGCCGCCACGAAGCTGCGCAGCTCGGTGAGCGCCACGTCGCTGTCGAGTGCCCACGGCCGTGCTGAGAACTGGCCGAACAGCAGCGTGCGGGTCACGGGGTTGGCGGTGAGGAAGGCAAGCATCGGCTCGAGCAGCCGCACGAGCCGCACCGATAGGGCCACGGAGGCCCCGAACACCTTCCGCTCACGCCGGTTCCAGAAGCCCCCCGGGTCGAGCGACACCACGGCGCCGACCGATCCGCGCCGGGCCAGCTCCAGCACGAGCCGCGCGCCCATCGAGCTGCCCGCGGCGTCCACCCCGCGAAGGTCGTGCTCGTCCATGAACGCCTCGATCGCGTCGGCAAGCGTGGCGATCGACACCTCGCCTGTCAACGACGCGCTGTCGCCGAATCCGGGCAGATCGGGGACGATCACATCGCGCTCGGCCGCGAGCGCGTCCAGGATCGGATCGAAGGAGCGCGCGCTTCCACCGAGCCCGTGGATCAGCAGCAGCGACGTGCCGCTGCCCTTGCGGACGAAGTTCATTGCAGTGGCGATGGGAGCTCCTGCGGTCGGGACCGGTCCCGGTGGAGGCTAGTCAGGGTGGGGGTAGCCCCAGCCCGCAGGCGTGGTGCCCCCAGCGACTTCTGGGTCCGAGCACGCCAAGCTCGGCTCCATGTCCTCCGCATCCCTAGGCGCACCGGCCGTCGGCGACACCCAGCCGACCCCGAACGAGTCCATGGACCGGTTCCTCACCGGCCTCGTGACCGTGGTCCCGTTCATCGCCCTCGCCGTGGTCTGCTGGCAGACCTGGCAGGGCTTGTTGAACTGGAGCGACATCGCGGTGTTCGCCATCGTCTACTTCCTCACGGCGATCGGGATCACGGTCGGCTTTCACCGCCACCTGACCCACCGCAGCTTCAAGACCAGCCGCGCCGTGCGCGGACTGCTGGCGATTTGCGGCTCCATGGCCATCGAGGGGCCCGTGATCTCGTGGGTTGCCGACCACCGCAAGCACCACGCGTTCTCCGACCAGGAGGGCGATCCGCACAGCCCCCACGTCGGGCACGGCGATGGCCTCGAGGGTGCCCTGCGCGGCCTCTGGCACGCCCACTGGGGCTGGCTGTTTGAGCACACCCAGCGCGGCTCGCACGAGCGCTACGCAAAGGACCTGCTCGACGACCCCGTAATCCGCTTCGTGCACCGCACCTTCGTGGTCTGGGTGTTCGTCGGCCTGGCCGTTCCGTTCGGGCTCGGCTGGCTGATCGGCGGCACGGTAGACGCGGCCCTCACCGGTCTGCTCTGGGGTGGCGCGGTGCGGATGCTCGTGCTGCACCACGTGACCTACAGCATCAACTCGCTGTGCCACTTCTTCGGGCGCCGCCGCTTCGACACCGATGATCAATCGCGAAACCTCGCCTGGCTCGCGCCGTTCTCGCTCGGCGAGTCGTGGCACCACAACCACCACGCCTTTCCGACATCCGCCCATCACGGCATGCGCTGGTGGGAGATCGACATCTCCTCGCTCGTGATCCGGGGACTGCGGCGCGCGGGCCTCGCCTGGGACGTTGTCGAGGTCAGCCCCGAGCGGCGTGAGCGCCGGGCCGCAGACGCCGCTGCCTGACCCCGCCGCGCCAGTGGTGGATCATCCTGTGACCGCCATGCACGCAGGAGACCTCCCATCCCAAGGACTCGGCGATCGCGGCCGATCGGCGCTGCGAATGGATGCCGACGCCGCGCTAGCCGTCCAGGTCACGCTGTCGCTGTTCGCGGGGGTGGTGCTCACCCTCGTCTGGCTCGTCTCGGGCGCCGGGAGCTTCTGGCCGGTGTGGGTCTGGTTCGGAGTAGGGGTGCCGCTCGCACTCCACGCGGCGGTGCACCTTGCGATCGTGCACGCCAGCGGCCGTGCGCGGGCCCTCGCCATTCACGCCGCCGGGTCGGTCGTCGCGGCCCTGACCCTGTTGACGATCTGGCTGCTCACGGGGGTTGGCGAACGATTCTGGCCGCTGTGGCCGTTCGTCGGCCTGGCCGTGCTGCTGATCGCCCATGCGCTGGCCCAGGCCGTCTGGCATCGCTATGCGGCACCCCGCGACCGCGTCCTGGTCGAGCGCGTCGATGAGCTCACCCGCACGCGCCGGGGCGCGCTCGACGTGCAGGCCGCCGAGCTGCGCCGGATCGAGCGTGACCTCCACGACGGCGCCCAGGCCCGGCTCGTGGCCCTGAGCATGCAGCTCGGTCGTGCCGAGGCTCGTCTGGCCGATCGGCCGGAGGAGGCCGCGCTCGTGCGCCAGGCCCGCGGCGAGGCCGGTGTTGCCATCGGTGAGCTGCGCGACCTCTCGAGGGGAATCTCGCCGCCGGTGCTCGCCGACAGGGGCCTGGCCGCCGCCGTCGAAGCGCTCGGCAAGCGGGCCGCCGTGTCCGTGACCACCGACTCGCGCCTGGACGGCCGCCCTCCGCCGGTGCTCGAGACCGCCGCCTACTTCGTGGTGGCCGAGGCGCTCACCAACGTGGCAAAGCACGCCGGCGAGGGAGCCACCGCGCGCGTGACGCTGGCGCTCGAGGGGGAGAGGCTGACGGTCGAGATCGGCGACGACGGCCGCGGCGGCGCCGATCCAGCGGGCGGCGGCCTCACCGGGTTGCGCCAGCGCGTGGAGGCGCTGGACGGCGAGCTGGCGATCGAGTCGCCGGAGTCCGGTGGAACCACGATCGTCGCGGAGCTGCCTTGCGGGTCGTGATCGCCGAGGACCATGCGCTGCTGCGCGAGGGCATCGTGGCCATGCTGCGCGAGCACGACGTCGACGTGGTGGCACAGACCGACGACGGCGACGGCCTGCTGCGGGTGATCGGCGGCCACGAGCCCGACGTTGCGATCGTCGATGTCCGCCTGCCCCCCACGTTCACCGACGAAGGCATCCGTGCCGCCATCACCGCGCGCGAGCGACACCCCGGCGTGGGCATCCTGATCCTCTCCCAGTACGTCGAGCCGGTCTACACGGCCGAGCTGCTGGCGTCGGGCCAGGGCGGGGTCGGCTACCTGCTCAAGGAGCGCGTTGGCGACATCCCGGCCTTCCTCGACGCCGTCCGGCGCGTGGCCGACGGCGGAACCGCCCTCGACCGCGAGGTCGTGGCAGAGATCGTCCAGCGTCGCCCCCCCGGATCTGACCACACGCTCGACTCGCTCACTCCTCGCGAGCGGGAGGTGCTCGAGCTGATGGCCGAGGGCCGGACCAACGCGGCGGTGGCCGGAGCGCTGGTGGTCACGCCGAGCGCCGTCGAGAAGCACGTGTCCAACATCTTCGCCAAGCTCGATCTTCCCGCCACCGACGACGACCACCGGCGCGTGCTTGCGGTGCTCGCATTCCTCCGGGCTGTCTAGGTTCAGGTCCGTGTGCTTCGACTTCGACGCAAGTCCCCCGTACCTGCCCTCCGAGCTGGCCCTCGCGCCCGTGGCGGGTGGCGCCGCCACCGAGCTGCTCGAGCTGACGTCGACCGATGGCACGTCGTTCTCCGCGGCGCTGGCGCCGACGGCTGAGTCGAAGGGCCCCGGCGTGGTGATCCTGCCCGACGTGCGCGGGCTCTACCCGTTCTACTCCGAGCTGAGCGAGCGCTTTGCCCAGGCCGGCCACGACGCCATCGCCATCGACTACTTCGGCCGCACCGCCGGACTTGGCCCGCGCGACGAGAAGTTCGACTTCTGGCCCCACGTCCAGGACTCTGATCCCGCCCTGATCCAGCAGGATGCGGCGGCCGCCGTCGCCGCGATGCGCGAGCGCGCCGGCGTCGAGAAGGTTGTGAGCGTGGGCTTCTGCTTCGGCGGCGCGCAGTCACTGCTGGCCGGCACGAATGCCGAGCTCGGCCTCGACGGCGTCGTGGCCTTCTACGGCGCGCTCGACGGCGAGCGCCTGGGCATCATTTCGCCGCCCGATGTCGTGGACCAGATGCGGGCGCCGATCCTCGGCCTCTATGGTGGTGCCGATCAGAGCATCCCGGTCGAGGCCGTCGACGACTTCGAGTCGAAGCTCGATGCCGCCGGCAAGGATCACGACATCACGATCTATCCGGGCGCGCCCCATTCGTTCTTCGACCGCACTGCCGATGAGCACGCCGGGGCGTGCGAGGACGCGTGGCGGCGGGTGCTGGGCTTCCTGGGCCGGTTCGCCTAGCGCGTGCCTGCGACGCGGTAACGCAAGTAGACGACGCCGCTGGCGAAACGGCGTTCGTCGAGCAGCTCGAGCTCGACGCGCACGTCGGCGGGCAGGGAGGGCTTGCCGCCACCGACCACGATCGGCGTGACGAACAGCTGGAGCTCGTCCACCAGCCCCGCGCTGATCGCCTGAGCGGCCAAGTTGGGGCCGCCCACGCTGATGTCGCGCTGCGCCGCCTCCTTCATCTGGGCAACCGCCGCCGCGTCGAAGCTCGGCTCGATCCGGGTCCTGGCACTCGACGGCGTCTCCAGGGTCGTCGAGTACACGACCTTGTCGGCGGCCTGCCAGATCCCGGTGAAGTCACGTTCGGCCGGGTGGTCCGCGATCGTGTGCGCGGTCTCCCAATAGACCATCGTCTCGTACATGCGGCGCCCGTACAGGTAGGTGGCGATGGGCCGCTCGAGCTCGTTGACGAAGGAGTGCACCTCCTCGTCCGGTGCTGCCCAGTCGAAGTTGCCGGTCGCATCCGCCACGTAGCCGTCGAGCGAGGCGATCACCGAATAGATCAGCTTGGCCATACCGCCTACCACCGTCCCGGCCGGTAGTCCTTGAGGAAGCAGCCGTACAGGTCCTCGCCGGCCTCGCCGCGCACGATCGGGTCGTAGACCCGCGCCGCTCCGTCCACGAGATCGAGCGGAGCGTGGAAGCCCTCGTCGGCCAGCCGCTCCTTGGTCGCGTGCGGGCGCTCGTCGGTGATCCAGCCGGTATCGACGCTGGTCAGCAGGATGCCTTCGGCGAACATCTCCTGTGCGCTTGTGCGCGTGAGCATGTTCACCGCCGCCTTGGCCATGTTGGTGTGCGGGTGGCCCGGCCCCTTGTAGCCGCTTTCGAAGGCGCCCTCCATTGCCGACACGTTCACCACGTAGGTGCGCCGCGCCGGCGCCGCTGCCATGGCGCCGCGCAGCCGGCCGACCAGGATGAACGGAGCCGTCTGGTTGCACAGCTGTACCTCGAGCAGCTCGACCGGGTCGACCTCGTGCACGGCTTGGGTCCAGCTGTTGACCGTCGCGCCGTCGGGCACCAGCCCGCCTGCGTCGATGGCGGTGCCGCCGGCGGTGAGCGCCAGCTGTGCGAGCTCGTCGGGATCGAGTGCCGAGGCGGCGAGCGCGCCCGCCAGCAGCGGGGGATGGGTAGTGGCCGGCGGTCCGAGCGCCTCGATCTCGGGCAGGGTGCCGTGCGGAAGTGGCGCGGCCTCGGCGGCCAGCAGCTCGGAGTAGGCGCCGGGCGAGCGGCGCACCGTCTGGGCCGCGTTGTTGATCAGGATGTCGAGCGGACCGCTGGCCGCCACCGAGTCGGCGAGGGCGACCACCTGCGCGGGGTCGCGCAGGTCGATCCCGACGATCCGCAGTCGGTCGAGCCATTCGCCGCTGTCGTCCATGGACGCGAACCGCCGCGCGGCGTCCTTGGGAAAACGCGTCGTGATCGTGGTGTGCGCACCGTCGCGCAGGAGGCGCAGCGCGATGTACATGCCGATCTTCGCGCGGCCGCCGGTAAGCAGGGCCCGTCGCCCCGTCAGGTCGGTGCGTGCTTCGCGACGGTCGTGGTGGAAGGCCGCGCACTCCGGGCAGAGCTGGTGGTAGAAGGCGTCGACCCGCGTGTACTTCTGCTTGCACACGTAGCAGGGACGTGCGCGCTCGCGGGTCCCTGCGCTGGCGCCCGCG
>JBBPXW010000088.1:0-14781 GCA_038200525.1 Solirubrobacterales bacterium
CAACGCCGTCGCGGCCTGAGCCCGGCCCTCCCTCACTATCGGGCTGCCCAGATTTGAACTGGGGACCTCTCCGACCCGAACGGAGCGCGCTACCAAGCTGCGCCACAGCCCGTGGCGCAGCAGACTCTACTAGGACGCCGTAGTGGCTCGCTCCTCGGCAATCGCGCGTCGCAGGGCGTCATCTATCCCGATCGGCTTGACGTCAAAGAGGGCGGCTCCCGACGGATCAGTGACCACTGTCTCGGTCGACAGGCCCTCGATCAGGGGCTTGGCCACGCCGGCATCGACGGGGGTCACGAGGCCGATCCAGTGTGAGGAGAGCCACGGGGACAGAACCGGCACGGGGATCTTCGGCCGCGGGGTCGTGTCCATCGCGTTGGCCATCCGGTCGAGCATATCGCCGTAGGACACCACGTCGGGGCAACCGATCTGGACCTCGCGTGCGGCCGCCTCGATTCTCGGCGCGGCCACCAGGTAGGCCAGGACGTCCTCGACCGCGATCGGCTGGGTATTGGTCTTCAGCCAGGAGGGGGCGATCATCACCGGCAGCTTCTGCACCAGGTGACGCAGCATCAGGTACGAGTCGCTCTGCGCGCCGACCACCATCGAGGCGCGAAAGTAGGTGCAGGGAGGGCCTTCCGCGGTGAGTATCTCGCCGGTCTCGTTGCGGCTGCGCAGATGCTTCGATCCGGGGTCGTCGCCAAGTCCGCCGAGGTAGACCACCCGCTGCACGCCTTCGTCGCGCGCCATGGCCGCGAACGCCCTGGCCGACCGCCGCTCGGATTCCTCGAAGTCTCCGTCGGCTCCGCGGCCCATGCCGTGCACCAGGTAGTAGGCCACGTCGATGCCCGTGCCCGCGCCCGAGAGCGTGCCCGGCTTGGTCACATCGCCCTCGTGCAGCTCGCATCCCGCATCGGCGAGGCCAGACGCCTTGGATCGGTCGCGCACGAGCGCCCGCACCTCGTCGCCGTCGTCGAGCAGCTTGCGTGCAAGCTTGCCTCCTACGAAACCGGTTGCGCCTGTGACGAGAGCCTTCATCTGCACAACCTACGTAGCCGGTTCCCCACCCGGTCACGTCCCCACACATCCGTCGGACCTTTGGCTGATAGACGTGGAGGGGGCGCACCCGACCCCGACGAATATTTCAACACACTCCTAGCCTAGGTCACGAAGCTGATCTGAATCGCGCCGATGGCGCCGAGGTCGAGCGCCACCCGGTCGCCCGGCTTCACATCGGGTGGCGGCAGCAGCGCGCCAGCGATGATGCGGTCGCCCGCGCCGAGGCTCTCGCCCGCCGCTTCAAGTGTGCGTGCGGCGAGCGCGACGATCTCTTGCAGATCGGCGGCGCCGGCGTCCGCGGTGCCCACCGCCTCGCCGTTGATGGTGAGGGCGGCCGAGATGCCCTGCGCGGACTCGATCGGCTTCGAGGAGCCGATCGCAACGCCGCGGTGAAAGATGTTGGCTGCCACGGCCTCGCCGGCCTCCTCGAGCCCATCGGGCATCGCCGGGATGTCGACGATCTCGATCGCGGCGGCGAGGCCGGCGATCGCATTGCCCGGCCCGACCTCGATGGCGATCTCGGGCTCCACCTTGGGGGCCTGGGCGCCCGCGAGCGAGTGCGAGCCATCGGCGCCGAGGAGCGTCGCGGAGGTGAGGTGACCGACCACGGGCTCGGACAGCCCCAGCTTCTCCTGCACGGCCGGCGGGTTGAAGCCGATCTTCCAGCCGATCCGGTGGGCACCGCTGTCGAGCGCCGCGCGCCAGTGTCCGAGCTGCTGCTGGTAGGCATCCTTCAGCTGCACGCCGGTCAGGTCGCCTCGGCGCGCGCGGCCTGACGCTCGCGGGGCACGCGCTTGACGTCCCAGACGAGGCCGGTGATCTCCATCAGCCGGATCACCATCGCCGAGATGTCCAGCTGCCACCACCGCTGACCGTGCTCGGCCGAGGTGGGAAAGGCATGGTGGTTGTTGTGCCACGACTCGCCGAGCGTGAACGGTGCGATCCACGCGAGGTTGCGCGAATGGTCGTCGGTCTCGTAGGAGCGACGACCGAAGAAGTGGCAGAGCGAGTTGATGCTGTAGGTCATGTGGTGGAGCACCAGCATCCGGATGAGCCCACCCCACAGCAGACCGGTCAGGCCGGCGAACAGCGTGCCTCCGATCGCCCAGCCGAGCAGAAACGGGACGAGCAGGCCGACGGCGACCCAGAGCACGAAGGTGCGGTTCACGAAGCTGATGACCGGGTCGTCGATCAGGTCGCGGGCGTAGCGCTCCTTGTTGGCGCGCTGGGTGTGGATGAACAGCCAGCCCCAGTGGGCGTGCCAGAGACCACCGAGCGCGCCCTTGAGCCCGTGGCCATGGTCGACGTGGGGGCTGTGGGGATCGCCCTCCTGGTCGGCGAAGGCGTGGTGCTTTCGGTGGTCGGCGACCCAGGCGATGATCGGGCCCTCGATCGCGGCCGAGCCCATGGCCGCGAGGGCGCCGCGCACCCAGGGCTTCGCCTCGAAGCTGCGGTGGGTGAAGAGGCGGTGAAAGCCGACGGTGATGCCGAGCCCGCACGCGAGGTAGACGACGGCGAACACGACGATGTCGTTCCAGTGCAGGGCCGTCTCCCATAGCTGCCAGCAGGCGAGCCCGAGACCGAGGAAGGGGAGGACCGTGATCGATCCGGTCAGAAATCGGTCGAGGGTCTCGTTTGCGACCGGCTGGACGTCTGCGGCGGCAGGCCGCGGGGTAGCCATCTCGACTTGACTCACCCAACGCAGGCTACCCGTCCTGTGTAGGTTCGACAGCGATGTCTACCCACATGGATCGCCTGAGCTCGGTCGACGCGTCGTTTCTGGCGCAGGAGCGCGAGGGGTCGCACATGCACATCGGCAGCATCCTGCTGTTCGAGGGCCCCCCACCCGCGGCCGAGGACGTCTCCACGCACATCGAGGGGCGTCTGCATCTCGTGCCGCGCTATCGCCAGAAGCTCTCGTTCCCGCGGCTCGAGATGGGCCGTCCGCTCTGGGTCGACGACCCGACCTTCAACATCGGCTACCACGTACGCCATACGGCCCTGCCGGCGCCCGGCTCGGTCGAGCAGCTGCGACTGCTCGCGAGCCGGATCTTCTCCCAGCGCCTGGATCGCTCCAAGCCGCTGTGGGAGATGTGGCTCGTCGAAGGTCTCGAGGATGGTCGCTTCGCCCTGGTCAACAAGACCCACCACTCGCTGGTTGACGGCGTGTCGGGCGCCGACCTCACCGCAGTCATGTTCGACTGGAAGCGCGAGGGCGCACCGGTCGCGCCACCCGAGCACGACTGGCTGCCCGTGGCCGAGCCCGGCGATGTGCGCGTGGCTGCGAAGGGAGTGGCCGATCTGGCGGGTGCCCCGATGGGTCTGCTGCGCCGCGCTGCATCGGTTCTCGCGAGCCCGTCGCGCACGGTCAGTCAGGCGCGCGCGGTGGCCGCGGGACTCGGGGAGGTGGCCTGGAACGCCGTGGTCAGCGCCCCGGAGACTCCGCTGAACGGCCCGATGGGCCCGCACCGGAGACTCACCTGGACGCGCATCCCGCTCGCCGACCTGAAGGCGGTCAAGTCGGCACTGGGGGGCACGGTCAACGACGTGTTCCTCACGGTCATCAGCGGTGCCCTTCACCGCTGGCTGCAGGCGCGCGGCGTGCGCACCGAGGGGCTCGAGCTGCGCTCGGCCGTGCCCGTCTCGATCCGCGCGTCGGGCACCGAGGCACAGCTTGGCAACCAGATCACGATCATGATCGGCCGTTTGCCCACCTACGTGGAGGATCCGGTCGAGCGCCATCGGCTGGTCACCGAGTCCATGCACGGGTTGAAGGAGTCAAAGCAGGCACTCGGCGCCGAGGCGATCGCGGGGATCGAGGACTTCGCGCCCCCGACGATCTTCGCCCAGGCGTCCCGCCTGCACTTCTCGACACGGATGTACAACCTGCTGACCACCAACGTGCCCGGCCCGCAGATCCCGCTCTACATCCTCGGGCGCGAGATGGTGGAGCTGGTGCCGGTCGCGTTCCTGGCGCCCGACCAGCGGCTGGCCGTCGCGATGATGAGCTACAACGGCTGGGCCGCGCTCTCGATGCTTGGCGACTATGACGCCATGCCCGATCTCGAGGACCTGATCGGCTACGCGATGGACGAGCTCGATGTGTTGCTGGAGGCCGCGTGGGCGGCTCCGGTGGTCGTCGCCTCCTAGTCGAAGCCCGGAGGCGTTCGGTGCCCTGCTTCGAGAGCGCCGGCGAGGTGTATGAGTTCCTCGGCCAGCTGTTGGTCCACCTCTGCCGCGACGAGGAGCTCGGCCCGAAGTTCAACAAGGCCAACACGATCGTCCAGTACCGCTGCACGCGACCGGACTGCGCGATCACGGTGAAGATGATCGACGGCGAGATCGGCGAGGTGGAGATGGGGGAGG
Source organism: Solirubrobacterales bacterium (assembly GCA_038200525.1). GTDB lineage: Bacteria > Actinomycetota > Thermoleophilia > Solirubrobacterales > Thermoleophilaceae > JAAYBF01. The sequence continues at coordinate 4,426 of JBBPXW010000088.1, forward strand.
CCACGCTCGAGCCGGAGGTGGTCCTGGCAATGGAGGCCGACGTGGCCCACAAGTTCTGGCTGGGCAAGGTCAATGTGACGGTGGCGCTCGCCCGCGGCCAGATCGAGGCCACTGGGCCCGTCGCGAAGATCCTCAAGCTCGTGCCGCTCACCAAGCCGGTGTTCCCGCGCTACCGCGCGATGCTGATCGAGAAGGGCCGCCCGGACCTGGCCGAAGCCTGATTCGGGCACCGCCGCGCCGTCAGGGTGTCCCGACGGTCAGAGCGCGGCGGGCTCGCCGGCCCTGTGGGCGGCCACCATCTGCTTCAGCGTGGCCCTCGCGGTGTGCTCCGGCTTCCACTTCAGCACCTGCCGAGCGAGGTCGGTCTTCATCAGCACCGGTCTCCTGACGGCGTGGATCCAGGACATCGCTGCGGGCGCCATCGGCATGCGGTCTATGACCTCAGCCGTGGCGGTCACCACGGGGCCGGGCACCGGAATCGAGTACCACCCGAGCGCATCGGCGATGTCCGACATCGTCACCGAGCCGCCCCCGGCGAGGTTGTAGGGCCCGGGCTTGCCGATCCCGCGCACGCCCGCGAGGAATGCCGAGGCCACGTCGGCCTCGTGCACGAGCTGCATCGGGTTGCCCGGGTCCGGAATCACGGGCCTCAACATCGGCATCGACGACAGAAGCCCCACCACAGCCGAGGGCATGGAGCTCGACAGTCGGTAGTAGGGCATCTCCTGCAGCAGCATCTGCGCGCGGGGGCCGGCGACGATGCAGGGGCGGAACACGTACGCCCCGACGCCCGGATGGCGAAGCAGGATCTCCGCCAGCACGCCCTCGACCTCGGCCTTCTGAGCGGAGTAGTAGTGCTCGGCGGTGCCGCGGATCGGCACGTCTTCGGTGAGCCACTTCGGGCTGTCGGCGTGAAAACCGTAGGCCGCGACGCTCGAGGCGTAGCACAGGCGCTCTACGCCGGCGGCGGTCGCGGCCTCGAACACCGTGCGCGACCCGTCCACGTTGATCGCCCGGGTGCGGTCGCCCTCGCCCATCACCGAGAACGCGAGATGCACCACTACGTCGGCGCCCTTGACCGTGTCGGCGACGCTGCCGGCGTCCTGGACGTCGCCCTGGCGGTACTCGGTCTTCTTCCAGCCCTGCTCGGCCGGATCGAACGGCCGGCGTGCCATGCCGATCACGCGCTTGATCGCACGGGAGCGCTCGAGCGCGTCGACAACCGACAGTCCCAGATCGCCGGTCGGTCCCGTCACGGCGACTGTGAGTCCATGAGTGGGCATGGTGCTCTTCTACCCGATAGCGGCGCTCGGCTCCGGTTCGCGCACCGGAGGCGGTGTCAGCGCCGCCGCCACGATCACGAGCGCAAAGGCGAGCACGCGCAGCATGAGGGCAGCCGGCTCGTCGGGCAGCGGCTCGCCGAAGACGACGGGGCCCGCCAGGATCGTGCAGACGTTCGCTGCGGCGCTCGTGGTCGCGATCACGGGCACCGCGCGGCCTATCTGGAGACTGCGGCCCGAGATCGCGAAGCCCACGGCCGACGCCACGAAGATCACGACGACCAGCGGGTGGACGAGCACGGCGAGGACACCCTGGTCCAGGTTGCCGCTGAGCGCCTTTATCGACACGTCGGAGGCACCCCAGATCAGTCCCGCCGAGACCGCGAGGAAGCTGGCTCCGCGTGGCGTGGCGCGCCCTGCGACGGCGGCAAGCACCCCGAGGGTGGACAGGCCGCCGACGTAGGCGACGAGGGTGGTGGTCGCGAAGTCGCTGTGGGCGGAGTCCGCGGCGCCCTGCAGCGTGGCCGCGAGGAATGCGAGACCGGTGGCGGTCAGGGCCACGCCTACCCACTCCCGCCGCGAGACGCTGAACCCGAACATCCTGTTGGCCACCACGGTGAGCAGCACGAGGCCGCCGGCGATCACGGTCTGAACGATCGAGATCGGCGCGAGCGCGAGCGCGCCGACGTGCAGTCCCCAGGACCCGAGCGCGATGGCGATCCCCAGCAGGTACCAGCGCGACTTGAACAGGGCGAGCGAGCTGGAGATCGGACGCCGGAGCTCGATCGGCGGGGACTCCACCGCGCCGCGGTGCTTGTAGAGGAACCCCACGATCGAGGTGAAGGCACACAGCAGCGCGAGCAGCAGGCCGACCTGCACGGATGCGGACATCGTTGGGAGGCTAGTGAGCGTGGTTGGTTACGGGCGTCGGGGGCCCGGGGGCGTGAGCCCCCGGGGTGCATCATGCGTCGGGGGCCCGGGGGCGTGAGCCGCCGACGTGCGTCATCCGTCGTAGCCGGGCTCGCCGGGCAGCACGACGCGGGCGACGCCGCCATCGGTGAGCACGCGCGGCTGCACCGGCATCACTCTGCGGCTGCGGGCGGCGTCCATGGCCTCGGTCACGCTGTCGTGTTCGGCCAGCTGCTCGAGGTGCTTGATCGTCGGGAACACGAGCAGCATCGTCTCGGCCTCGCCTGCGGCCAGCGCCTCGACCGGACGGATCCACGCGAGCTCGACGCATTCGCTTCCGTCCACGTGGGCCTCGGCGCCGTCGGGCGCGGGGGTCACGAAGAAGTGAGTGTCGAAGCGGACCTTCACCTGTGCGGGCGTGATCCAGCGTGAGTAGCGCGCCAGCTCGGCGTCGGGTGCGAGCGCGATCCCCGCCTCCTCCTCGAGCTCTCTCACGGCGGTGACCCGCTCGTCGCCGTCGTCGGCATCGGTGGCCCCGCCGGGGAAGACCCATGCGCCCCCCATGAACCGCTGCTCCGGATTGCGCTTGACCAGCAGCACCTCGGGGCCGTCCGCGGAGTCTCTGAGCAGAATCAGGGACGCCGACAGGCGTGGCTTGACCACATCACCTACGTTCAGCTCCTCGCCCGGCCCTGGCCTCTCGGCGGACACCTGGCCAGCGTATAGATTGGGCGGCGTGACAGACACGGCGACAGCTCCCCAGTGGATCTGCATCTCATGCGGCTACGTCTACGACCCCGCAGAGGGGGACCCCGACGGAGGCATCCCCGCGGGCACCGCGTTCGCGGACATCCCCGACGACTGGTTCTGCCCGGTGTGCGGCGCGCGCAAGAAGGACTTCGAGCTCTACGAGGACTGAGGCTGCGAAGCGGCCTTCAAGTCCACCGCGGGCAGCCCGTCGATGCTCTCGGCGTTCTTCTCGGCCATGTACTTCTCATAGGCGTCGGGCCCGTGCACGCGCATGCGCTTGCGCGATGACCTGTTCTGGTGCTCGCGCTCGCCGCGGTAGTCCATGAGCGGCACGCCGTAGCCGCACGAGTCCGACACGCGCGTGACGTCCACGACGATGATCGAGCGGCGCGACTCGGGCACCTCCGGCTGCTCGAAGTCGCAGCGCGAGTCGAGCTCCTCGAAGTCGCGATCGCCCCCCATGACCACGCGACCGTTGCCGTGCAGCCGCAGGATCCGTGGTGGCCCGTCGAAGGCGCAGAGCATGACCACGATGCGGCCGTTCTCGCGCAGGTGGGCAATCGTCTCGGCGCCGCTGCCGACCACGTCGAGGTAGGCCACCGTCGCGGAGTCGAGCACGCGAAGCGAGCCGATCGGGCCCTTGGGCGAGACGTTCACGTGGCCGTCCTCGTCGAGCGGCGCCGACGCGACGAAGAACATGTCCTGCGACGTGATCCACTCGCGCTGGCGCTCGTCGATGCCGTCGTACACATGCCCCACGGTTTCGAGGCTACTACCGGCCCCAGCTAGGGTGCCTGGCGATGACCAGACCGCCCCTGCCGCTGCTGGTGTTCGTGGTCGGGACGGGGTCGCTGGGGGCCGAGATCGCAGCCGTGCGCCTGCTCTCGCCCTACTTCGGCGCCTCCACCGTCGTGTGGGCCAACACCATCGGCGTAGTGCTCGTGTCGTTGTCGATCGGCTACTGGCTTGGCGGCCGCTTCGCCGACCGTCACCCGCACATGCGGGGGCTCTGTCTCCTGACGCTCGTGGCCGCCGGCCTGCTCGCGCTCGTGCCGTTCGCCGCCGACCCCTTCCTAAACCTGGCCGTCACCGCACTCGATTCGATCTCCGCCGGCGCGCTGATCGGCTCCCTGATCGGAGTGCTGGCGCTGATCGCGGTGCCGATCCTGTTGCTCGGGGCGGTGTCGCCGTGGGCGATCCGCCTCGCAGTCGACAGGGTGGAGCAGGCCGGCGAGGTGGCCGGCCGCCTCTACGCGCTCTCGACGGCGGGCAGCCTGGTCGGCACCCTGCTCTCGGCGCTGCTGCTGATCCCGCTCGTCGGGACGCGCCGCACGTTTCTGATCTTCGCTCTTGCGATCGCGCTGGTGGCCGTGCTCGGCCTGCTGCCCCAGCGGCGCTACCTCGCGGCGCCCGCGGCGATCGCGCTGCTGCTCGCGCTTCCCGTCGGCACGCTCAAGGCCCAGACCGACTCGGGCCGGGTCATCTACGAGGCAGACACCGAGTACCAATACGCCCGCGTGATCGAGCGCGACGACCGGTCGCGCATCCTCGAGCTGAACGAGGGACAGGCCCAGCACTCGAAGTACGAGCCCGGGACGGTGCTCACGGGCGGCTACTGGGACGGCATGCTCGTGCTGCCCTTCACGCGCCGCTCGGAGCCGCCGCGGCGGATGGCCATCCTCGGCAACGCCGCCGGCACGACCGCGCGCGCCTACGGCCACTTCTTCCCGCGCACGCGCATCGACGGCGTCGAGCTGGACCCCGAGCTCACGGAGATCGGCCGCCGCTTCTTCGATCTCCACAACCCGCGGCTGACCATGCACCACGAGGACGCGCGGCCCTTCATCCGCCGAACCGACGCCCGCTACGACGTGATCGAGGTGGACGCCTACCGCCAGCCCTACGTGCCCTTCTACCTGACCACGAAGGAGTTCTTCGCGCTGGTGAGAGACCGCCTCACGCCCGACGGCGTGCTGATCGTCAACGTCGGCGAGCCTGAGGGACAGGACAAGCTCGAGAAGGTGATCACCGCCGGCGTGCGCTCGGCGCTGCCCTACGCGGTGCGTGATCCGGTCGCGGCCACCAACACACTCGTGGTTGGCGGGCGGCGGCCGCTGTCGGCGGCCCGGCTGCGTCGCGCGATCCCGAGCATGCCCGCGGGCCTGCGCCCTGTGGCGCGGAGCGCGGCTGCCAGGATCGGCCCGCCGAAACGGGGCGGCCCGCTCTACACCGACGATCGCGCCCCCGTGGAGTGGCTGATCGACAAGTCGATCGTGAAGTACGCCAAGGAGCAGTAGGGCGTGAAGTTCTCAGCCCGAGGAGGCGACCCACCGCCGCAAATACGAGCCGATCGTGTCATTTGGGTGGGCCACTACCCCAGCCAGGGGACGCGGTTCCCGCGCACGCGGAGCCTAAGCCGGAGGCGGTTGCCGCGCTGCCTCGATCGCAGTCGCCCAACCCGAGCGTCCGTTGAGCACGAAGCGACGGACCACCCCTTCGCCGTCGGTCACGGCAAGCGAGTTCGGAACCAGCGGGAGCACGCCGAAGACGCGGGTCCAGACCTTCCCGACCTCGACCACGTCCGCAAGTGGCACCTGCTCGGCGCCCCGCTGCACGTTGAGCGCGTGCGATTCGAGGATCAGGCGCTGATTCGTGAGATAGAGCTTGCCGCCGACGGCCTCGGGCCCGCGCATCAGGTTCGCCCTTCCCTCCTTGATCGGCTGCTCGTCCTGCCCGAGCTCGGTGTCCACGGGGGCGTTACTACCCATCCGGGCGGCCCCCGAACCGCGGCCCCCGCGACGACCGCTTCTGCTAACTATAGGTAAGTGATGACCCTTGGACGCCCTGCTGCCTTCTGGTTGCTCGCCCTGACGTTGGCGGCGCTGCTGTTCGCCTCCAGCGCGCCCTCGCCTCTCTACGTGGTCTACCAGTCCGAGTGGGACTTCTCGGCCATCACGCTCACCGCGGTCTTCGCCGTCTACGCGCTTGCCCTTTTGAGCGCGCTGCTCGTGACCGGATCGATCTCTGACCACATCGGCCGCCGTCCCACGCTGTTCGCGGCGCTCGCCATCGAGATCCTCGCCATGGCCACCTTCGCCGCGGCGGGCGGGGTCGGATGGCTGTTCGCAGCACGCATCCTGCAGGGGGTAGCCACCGGCATTGCAATAGGTTGCATCAGCGCGGCCCTGCTCGACCTGCAGCCACCGCACCGGCCCTGGCTCGGCGCGCTGACGGGCGTCGCCGCGCCGATGGCGGGCCTCGCAACCGGCGCCCTGGTCACCGGTCTGCTCGTGGACTACGCGCCCGGCCCCACCGGCCTGATCTTCTGGCTGATGCTCGGTGTGTTCGTCCTAGGCGTGCTCGTGGCCGTCGCGCTTCCCGAGACGGTCGTGAAGCGCCCGGGCTGGAGAGCTTCCATGCGCCCGCGCCTCGGCGTGCCGCCTCATGTCCGCGGTCCGTTCGTGGCGGCTCTGCCGACGATGGCTGCCACGTGGCGCTCGGCGGCCTGGTGCTGTCACTCGGGCCATCGCTCACCGCCGGTGTGCTCGGTGCGGACAGCCACCTGATGGGCGCGCTGCCGATCTTCGCGATGGCCGGCATCAGCAGCATCGCCTGCGTGCTCATCCGCCAGGTCGATCCGCGGGCCGCCGCACGCGGCGGTCTCATCGCGCTGATCGTGGGTGTAGTGATGGTGCTCCTCTCGCTGCAGACAGCATCGAATCCGCTCTTCCTGATCGGCGCCGCCATTTGCGGCCTGGGGTTCGGGCCCTCGTTCGCGGGCGTGTTCCGGTCGCTCACCGAGATGGCCCACGAGGCCCACCGCGCCGAGCTCGTCTCGTCGGTTCTTGCCGTGGCCTACCTCGCCTTCAGCGGTCCGGCCCTGCTGGCGGGGATCGCCGTGACGCAGGTGGGCTTAAAGCAGACTGCCGAGGTCTATGCGGCCGTGCTCATCGTCGTCGCAAGCGTGGCACTCGTCCTGAGCAGCAGGCTGGAGGGGGCTGCGCCGGCCAAGCCTGCCGAGGCGCTCGCGGCGGTTCGCTGACTTCGAGGTGAGGAATCCCGGCACGGGGGTAAGCAACGGGTGATGCTCGGCGCCATGCAGGACTTCCAGCTGACGGTGGGGCACATCCTCGGACGGATGCGCCGGATCTACGGAGACTCCGAGGTGGTGACGCTGCGGGAGTGGGACGGCGAGACCGGCACGGTCAGCCGCGCGAGCTTTGCCGAAGTGGTCGGTCGCGCCGAGCGTTTGAGCGCCGGCCTCGCCTCGCTCGGCGTCGAGCCGGGCGAGCGCGTGGCCACCTATGCGTGGAACTCGCAGGAGCACCTCGAGGCGTATCTGGCCGTGCCGTGCATGGGAGCGGTGCTGCACACGCTGAACATCCGCCTGTTCGCAGAGCAGCTCGTCTACATCGCCAACCACGCCGAGGACAGGGTGGTGATCGTCGACTCGTCGCTGGTCGAGGCTCTCAGCCAGGTGGCGGACCAGTTCGAGACCGTGAAGCATTTCATCGTGACCGGCGATGGCGACACCGGATCGCTGCCGAACCCGATTCGCTACGACGACCTGCTCGCTGACCAGGCTCCGGGCTATGACTACCCCGACCTGCGCGAGGAGGACGCCGCCGGTCTCTGTTACACGAGCGGGACCACCGGCAACCCGAAGGGCGTCCTCTACTCGCATCGCTCGATCGTGCTGCACGCGATGGGCGCGGGCATGGCGGAGTCGATCGGCGCGAGCTCCGCCGACCGCGTGCTTCCGATCGTGCCGATGTTCCACGCAAACGCGTGGGGCTTGGCCCACACCGCCGGCCTCGTCGGCGCCGATCTGGTGATGCCGGGGCCCCACCTCCAGGCCGAGCCGCTGTCGTGGCTGATCGACTCCGAGCAGGTCACGATCGCCGGCGGCGTGCCCACGGTGTTCATGGACGTGCTGCGTCACGCCGACGAGAACGCCCCGGACCTGTCGAGCCTGCGCAAAGTCACGTGCGGCGGGTCGGCCGTGCCGCGCTCGCTGATGGAGGCCTTCCAGGAGCGCCACGGCATCTACGTCGAGCAGGCATGGGGGATGACCGAGATGAGCCCGCTCGGCACCATCGCACGGCCGCCGAAGGGTGTCGACGAGGACCATGCATGGGACTTCCGCGACACCGCGGGACGGGTCAACCCGCTGGTGGAGGCACGGATCATCGATGACGACGGGAGCGAGGTCGACTGGGACGGCGAGTCCACCGGCGAGCTCGAGGTGCGCGGGCCGTGGATCGCCGCCTCCTACTACCGCGACGACTCCGAAAAGAAGTTCGATGACGGCTGGCTGCGTACCGGCGACATCGCCTGCATCGACCCGCGCGGCTACGTGAAGATCACTGATCGCGCCAAGGACGTGATCAAGTCGGGCGGCGAGTGGATCTCGTCGGTCGAGCTCGAGAACGAGATCATGGGCCACCCCGACGTGGCAGAGGCCGCGGTGATCGCGATCCCCGACGAGCGCTGGAGTGAGCGCCCGCTGGCGTGCGTGGTGTCAAAGGAGGGCAAGGAGCTCGACGTCAAGTCGCTGCACAAGCACCTGTCCGAGCGGGTCGCGAAGTGGTGGCTGCCCGAGCGCTTTGCGGTGATCGACGAGGTGCCGAAGACGAGCGTCGGCAAGTTCGACAAGAAGGTGCTGCGCCAGCGGCTGGAGGACGGCGAGCTCGAGACCTACGGCGTGGACGGCTAGGGAGAGGGAGACGATGGGCTACCGCAGGTACGAGCTCGGCGACTACGAGGACATGCGCGCGGCGCACTCCTGGGACGTGCCGGCGCGCTACAACATCGCCGTCGACGTCTGCGACAAGCACGAGCGCGACAAGCTCGCGATGGTGTGGGAGGACCACACGGGGTCACAGCGCGACGTGACCTTCGGCGAGCTGCAGGACATCTCGAACAGGTTCGCCAACGTGCTCGCCGCCCACGGAGTGGAGAAGGGCGACCGCGTGGCCACGCTGCTGCCGTCGCTGCCCGAGACCGCCGCGGTGTTCATCGGCACCTTCAAGAACGCGTCGATCCTGCTCTCGATGTCGGTGCTCTACGGCGACGACGCCATCCAGCACCGGCTCAAGGACTCCGGCGCCGAGATCCTCGTGACCAACGCCGCCAACCGCCACCGGATACGAGACGGGCTGGTGGAGCAGGTGTTCGTGCTCGGAGGCGGAGCAACCGGCGACGACGTGGACCTCGACGCCGAGCTGGAGGCCGCGTCAACGGAGTTCGAGGTGGCCGACACATCCTCGGAGGATCCCGCCCAGCTCTACTACACCTCCGGCACGAGCGGCCTGGCAAAGGGCATCGTGCACGCCCACCGCTACCTCCTCGCCCACGAGGAGTTCGAGTTCTGCCACGACGTGCGCGACGGCGAGCTCTTCCACGGGATGGGCGAATGGGCGTGGGCCGCGGGGATCGCGCCGCTGCTCGGCCCGTGGCGTTTCGGCGCCATCGCGCTGGTGTTCGCCCGCGAGGGCGGCTTCAACCCCGAGGAGCAGCTCGACTTCCTCTCCCGCCACGGCGTCCAGGGCATGTTCACCACGCCAACCGCGCTGCGCGCCATGACCGCCGTCAAGGACGCGGGGGAGCGCTACCCGCTGTCGGAGCTGCGCGTGGCGTGCTCGGCCGGCGAGCCGCTCAATCCCGAGGCGATCAAGTGGTTTCGCCAGGAGTACGGGCTCACCGTGCTCGACTATTACGGGCTGACCGAGAGCTATCCACTGTGCGGCAACTTCCCGACGGTCGAGGTGCGCGAGGGCTCGATGGGCAAGCCGATGCCCGGCTGGGAGGTGGCCATCCTCGATCCCGACGAGAACCCGGTGCCCACAGGGGAGCGCGGCGAGATCTGCCTCAAGGCGCGCTCGAACCCGCACTATCCGCTCGGCTACTGGAAGCGCGACCAGGACACCGAGGAGGTGTTCGGCGGCGATTGGTTCCATACGAAGGACGCCGCCCAGATGGATGAGGACGGCTACATCTGGTACGCCGGGCGCGCCGACGACGTGATCATCTCCGCCGGCTACCGGATCGGGCCGTTCGAGGTCGAGTCGGCGTGCGTGGAGCACCCGGCGGTGCTCGAGGCCGCCGCCGTCGCCTCGCCGGACGAGAAGCGCGGCGCGATCGTCAAGGCGTTCGTGGTTCTCAATGACGGCTACGAGCCGACGGAGGAGACGGCGGACGAGATCAAGTCGTTCGTCCGCGGCCACCTCTCCGCCTACGCGTATCCGCGTGAGATCGAGTTCGCCGACGACCTGCCAAAGACGCTCACCGGCAAGATCCGCCGGATCGAGCTGCGTGAGGCCGAGCGGGAGAAGAAGGAAGCGGCCGCGAGCGGCTGAGGGTAGGGTCGGCCGATGCCCGAGCCGATCATCCTCTACGCCGTGCACGGCTCGCACCC
>JBBPXW010000089.1:0-8053 GCA_038200525.1 Solirubrobacterales bacterium
CAGATCATCAGCCTCCTCGATCTCGGCGCCAACACCTATGCGATGGGCGATCACGCCGATCACATCCACGTCGGGTTCAAGCCGCGGTTCGGCGCCAACGCCAAGCTCTCGGCCCAGGCGCGCGCGGTGCTGCGCCCCGGCCAATGGCCCGAGCTGCTCAAGCGGCTCGACGAGATCGAGAACCCGATCGTGCCCACCAAGCCGTCCAAGTACGCCGTGCCGGTCGGCAAGCTGGAAAAGCTGCCGGCGCTGCGCGGGAACTGACGCGGCCCCTCAGGGGAGCGTGATCAGCTCCTTGGGCAGCGTCGTGAACACGTCGGCCGACGCGTCGGTCACGGCCACGAGGTCCTCGATCCGCACGCCGAAGCGCCCGGGCACGTAGACGCCCGGCTCGACGCTCACGACGTTTCCCGCGGAGAGGGTGCTCTCAGAGCGCACGGAGAGCGTCGGGCCCTCGTGCACCTCCAGCCCGACGCCGTGTCCGAGCGAATGCCCGAAGAGGTCGCCGTGCCCCGAAGCGGTGATCACCTCGCGCGCGGCGGCATCCACCTCCCTGCAGCTCTCCCCCGACCGCACCGCCGCGAGCCCGGCCAGCTGCGCGCGCAGCACGAGCTCGTAGCCCGAGGCGGCATCCTCTGCGAGCGGGCCCGTGGCGAATGTCCGGGTGCAGTCCGAGCAGTAGCCGTCGAGGATCGCGCCCCAGTCGATCACCACGAGCACGCCGGCCGGCACTTGCTCGTCGCGCGGCTCGGCGTGGGGCAGCGCGCCATGGGCGCCGGCCGCGACGATCGACGCAAACGACGGCCCGGCGGCTCCGGCCAGCCGCATCTCCTGCTCGAGATCGAGGGCGATCTCACGCTCGGTCCGGCCGACCAGACCACGCTCGAGTGTCCGCTTAAGCGCCGCGGTGGCGAGCTCCTGGGCAGCCGCGATGCGCTCCAGCTCGGCGGCATCCTTGACCTCCCGCAGCGCCTCGATGGCGCCTCCGGCCGCTACGAGCTCGACATCGCCGGCAGCCTTGTCGGCCACCTTGGCATGGCTGCGGACGCTCAGGTTCGCGTCGTCGAAGCCCGCGCGGCCGGTGAGCCGTCCGGCGACGTCGGCCAGAAGGTCCCTGCCGGCCCGCACGCGCTCGAACGAGCGCACCTGGGCATCGGCCTGCTCGGTGTAGCGGAAGTCGGTGAGAAAGAGGCGCCGGTCCCGCGAGATCACACAGGCGCCATTTGAGCCGGTGAAGCCCGTCAGCCAGCGGACGTTCACGAGATCGGTGACAAGCAGCGAGTCGAGCTCGCGCTCGGCGAGCACGGCATCGAGGCGATCGGCGCGCGCGCTCGCCCCTGGGGTCACTTCACGAGCTCGGTCTGCAGCAGCTCCATCGCGTCACGGTAGCCCTGCATCCCTCGTCCCTGCACACGGCCGACGCATATGTCGGCGATCACGGAGTGCCGGCGCCACTCCTCACGACTGTCGACCTCCGAGATGTGCAGCTCCACCGCGGGCAGCCCGCATACCTCGAGCGCGTCGCGGATCGCATAGGAGTAGTGCGTCCACGCACCCGGGTTGAGCACGAGAGCGTCCACGCGCTCGCGCGCGAGGTGCAGCGTCTCGCAGTACTCGCCCTCGTGGTTTGTCTGCCAGAACGTCAGGTCGAAGCCGAGCTCGGCGCCCTGCTTGGTCATCCACGTCTGCAGCTCGGGCAGCGTGAAGGTGCCGTAGACGTCCGGGTCGCGGCGACCGAGCTGATCGAGGTTCACGCCGTGCAGCACGCCGATGCGATGACTCTTCATGGCTTGTGGACCTCTTCCACGGCCTCTGTCAGGGCCGCCTCGGGGATGCGATGACCGGTGGTGACCTTGCCGGGCGACTCGACGAGCACGAACCGGGTCTGACCACCGGAGCGCTTCTTGTCCCGGTCGGTCAGCGCCACGACGTCGGCCACCGAGGCGCCGTCGAAGGTCACCGGCAGGCCGTGCTCGGCAAACAGCTCCGCCACCTCGGCGCGCAGCGACTCCCGCCCCGACAGCCGCAGCGCGGCAAGGATCCCCACCGCCACCGCCTCGCCGTGGCGGTAGCGCGCGTAGCCGGTGGCCGACTCGATCGCGTGGGCCACTGTGTGGCCGAGGTTGAGCAGCTGGCGCCGGCCCTCGTCGCGCTCATCGGCCGCCACGACCGCGAGCTTCACACGCAGGCAGCCGAACACCGTGCCCGCGTCCACAGGGCCGCCCGCGCGCACGCGCGACCACAGCGACCCACCGGCGATCAGCGCCGTCTTGACCACCTCCGCGTAGCCGGCAGCCAGCTCTGCGGCGGGCAGGGTCTTCAGGGCGGCCGGATCGCAGACCACCGCGGCGGGCTGGTGGTACACGCCCGCGTAGTTCTTGCCCTCGGGGAGGTCGACGCCGGTCTTTCCGCCGTAGGCGGAGTCCACCTGTGCGACAAGGGTCGTCGGCACCTGCACGTGGCGCATGCCGCGCTGATAGAGCGCCGCGCACAAGCCCGTGAGGTCGCCGACCACGCCGCCGCCGACCGCCGTCAGCAGGTCGCCGCGCTCAGCTCCTGCGACCGCCAGGTCGCGCAGCACGTGCTCGGCCGTGCCAAGGGTCTTGCTCTGTTCGCCGGCGGCCACCGCGATTGAGTGATCGGCGGCGACCCGGTGGTGGGCCACCACGTCGGAATCGGTCACCACGAATGTGCGGCCGTCCGTCGGGTGGATGGGCATCGCACCGATTCCGCCCTCCCCGAAGAACACCGGGTAGTCGCCCGAGCGCGCCGACGCCCAGACCATCTGAACCCCGGTGTGACCGGCCGTTCGCGCGGCATGCAGCGCTCGCAGCGACGGAAGCGCATGCCGCACGGCGTCACGGCCCGCTGGCGGCAGGACGGCTTGGGCGAGCGTGTCATAGACCGCCTTGCGGTCGCCGTGCAGCTGATCGAAGCGGCCGCGGTCGCGGGCCAGCGGGCGCCCCCGCCCGGCGGCACGGCGCCAGGCCTCGTCGGGGTCCACCTCCAGGTGGACGACGGTATGGGCGCCCAGCGCGTCGCGGACCCGCTCGGACTCCAGCGAGCCGCCGCCGAGGGCCACCGCCCTGGCGTCGGCACGGCGCAACAGCCGCAGCACCACGTCCTCTTCGCGGGCGCGAAACGCGACCTCGCCCTCACGGTCGAAGAACGACTCGATCGACTCCCCGAGCTCGGCCTCGAGCTCACGGTCGGAGTCGAGTGGCCGGCCACCGAGCTCCGCAGCCACGGTGCGTGCCGCGCTCGACTTGCCGGCCCCCATGAAGCCGACGAGGACGAGGGCCCCCGGCCCGGCCTCAGCGCCTCCAGCCAATGCGTTCCTCGTAGGCGCGCAGGGCGGCGCGCGTGTCGTCGATGTGATCGCCGCCGAGCTTCTCGCGGTAGGCCGGAGCGAGCACCAGCGCCACCATCGCCTCGGCCACCACCGCGGCTGCCGGCACGGTGCAGGAGTCGGTGCGCTCGCGCAGCGCCTGCGCGGGCTCGAGGGTCTCGAGATCGACGCTGCGCAGCGGCTTGGTCAGCGTCGGCAGCGGCTTCATCGCCCCGCTCACGAGCAGGGGATCTCCGGTGGTCATCCCGCCCTCGAGGCCGCCCGCGCGGTTGGTCTCGCGATAAAAGCCCCGCTCCTGCGAGTGAAAGATCTCGTCGTGGGCGTGCGAGCCCAGCTTGGCCGCCAGCTCGAAGCCCTCGCCGATGCCGACGCCCTTCATGGCCTGGATCGACATGATCGCCTGGGCCAGCCGGCCATCGAGGCGCTCGTCCCACGACACGTGCGAGCCGATCCCCGGGGTCACGCCGAAGGCGATCACCTCGTACACGCCGCCGAGTGACTCGTTGGCCTTGCGCGCCGTGTTGATCTCCTGGACCATCGCGTAGGAGCCGTGCTCGTCGAGGCAGCGCACCGGCGACTCGTCCACGCCATCGAAGTCGGCGACCCCAAGGTCGTGGCGAGCGGGGACCGCAACCGAGCCGATGCGGGTCACGTGGCTGCGGATCTGCACCCCCAGTGCGCGGAGGTACACCTTCGCGAGCCCACCAACCCCGACTCGCGCCGTGGTCTCGCGCGCGCTCGCGCGCTCGAGCACGTTGCGCACATCGGTGAAGCCGTACTTCTGCACCCCCGCCAGGTCGGCGTGGCCGGGCCGTGGCAGGTGCACCTCGGCCACGTCGGCGTCCACGGGCCACGGGTTCATCCGCTCTTCCCAGTTGGCGTAGTCACGGTTGGCCATCCGCAGCGCAATCGGCCCACCGAGCGTCTTGCCGTGACGGACGCCCGACGTCACGTCCGCCCGGTCCTTCTCGATCTTCATCCGGCCGCCGCGACCGTGGCCGAGCTGGCGCCTGGCAAGGTCCGAGTCGATGTCCTCGGGCGTCAGCTCGATGCCGGCGGGAAGGCCCTCGATCACGGCCGTCAGGCCGGGACCGTGGGACTCGCCGGCGGTGGTGAAGCGGAAGGGCATACGGCCCGCCAGCTTACTGAGGGAGGAGGGTCGCTCTACCGAGCGGGCACCGAGACCACCCGGAGGGCGTCGATCGCGTTCACGTCGTCGGGATTGCTGGTGTAGAGCGCTAGATCTCTGGCCACAGCCGTGGCAGCGATCATGGCGTCGTAGGTTCGGGCGGTCGGTTTTTGGCCCGCGCGTCGCAACGCGGCAGCCACCTGCCCGAAGGCTCGCGCCGCCTCAGCGTCGAAAGGAATCGCGTCGAAGTCCGCTTCGACTCGTTGCAGCCGCGCCTGACGATCCGCGCGCTCCTCCTCCTCTACGGCCACGAGCGGTCCAACTGACAGCTCGGCCAGCGTCACAGTGCTGATCAGCGGAATGGCCGGGAGCCACCCGGTGCCCTCAAGGGCCGATAGACGGATCACGACCGAGGTGTCAAGTAGGCCGCGCCCTGCCAACGGGTGAGCGCTCAAAGGCGGGGATCGATCACAGCATCGATGTCGGCGCGAAGGCGGTCGAGATCGCCGGCCGGCACATGCTGCCAGCGATCGAGAAGGGCCTCCGCCGACAACGGTTTCCTGCCCACGGACGTCAGCTGGGCGACCGGCCTGCCCGCGCGGGTGATGGTGATGGGCTCACCGGCCGCAGCACGGTCCACCACGTCGCCGCCGTGGTTACGGAGGTCACGGATGCTCACGTCGGCCATGCGCTCAGCGTATCACGGGTGATACAGCGACTGTGCCTGTACGTAGGTGCCTTGGCGCTATTGACCCGCGGAGACGAGGATCGGCGAATGCCGACGGATGCTCACCTTGCCGTATCGAGACGTGACCACGCGCAGAGAGACGCGAGTAGGCACCCCGCCGGCCGACTTCTGGGTGAGGATCCGCTCGGCTGCTGTTGGGATCCTCACGACGAGCGTGGTGCTCGATGCGGTGAGGGGCTTGGCGAAGCTCAAGCGTCCGGCCGCGCCCTTCAAGATGACCGTATTGCGCCGGCGGACGGCGCTGAAGCCGGTGCCACGGATCGTGATCGTGCGATTGACGCTGACGCGCATCGGCGAGACGCGCTCGACGGTCGGCTGAGCTGGTCCCGCGGACTCGGCCTCAGCGGCGACGCCGCCCGCCGCTGCCAGGCTCGCCGCAGCGATGACGGCACCTCCGGTGAGGGCAGAGCGGATCACGAGCTCTCTCCCAGGAACAGGTCGGTGATCATCGGCGGCACGAACCGGCGACGCGGTGCTTGAGAGACGTGCGCTGCACCCTCCTTGGCAGTCGCGAGCCTCTTGGCCTGCGCGCGCGCTGCGCTCGCAACGGACACCGCGCGGATCTGGTCGATCCGCAGCTCATACCGATTGCCCTGACCATCCTTGAATACCTCCACCTGTCCGGGCTCGAGCGAGAGGGTCGCGCAGTCCATGTTGCTCGCCCTGCAGGTGCCCTCCCCCGCGACCACCGTCAGCGTCGAGTCGACGAGGAACACCGCGTTGTTCCCGGTGTCGTCGACACCCAGGAAGATCAGCACGGGTGCGGCCTGAATCGGCAGCATCGCGAGCTTGGCGATCGAGCGGTAGCGCACAGTCCGAGACGGGCCGGTCAGTGTCGCGTCCACCGCGTAGGTGAGCTTCTGCGGCTTATGGGGCGTGGGTTGGGAGGGAGTCTTTGGTGGATTAGGCGTGGTAGGCGCGATCGGCGTGGTGGGACGGTCGCCGACCGGGCTGCCAGTCGGGGCACCGCCCACCGGGGCGCCTCCGGCTGACCCCCCGCCCGAGCTACCGGAGCCGATGGGGGTCTGGGCCGTAGAGGCACTTGGGGAGCCGGCGACAGGGATGGCCGCGGCAGCGACTGGCACCGAGCCGGTCCCGGCACCGCCGGTGCTGACCTGGTCGATCGGCTTGAAGGGATTCTTCGCCTCAAAAGACTCGAGATCGGAGGATTGGTTGAGCACCGCGAGGCTGACCAGCGGCTTGTTCGTGGCCAACGCCTCCCGGGGACCGGGCAGACCCTCAGCGGTATTCGAGGCGGCAGCGGGAACCGGCACGTTGACCGCCCCGGGGTCCGGCTTTTGGAGCATGAGGACAGGAAGGGCCACGAGCGCGGCCACCAGCAGCAAAACCACCGGAATCAACCTCCGACGCCTAAGGTCTTCGAGCACTCCGAGCGCCAGGGGCCTCATTGCGCGGTTCCCCCAGCCGGCGCGGAGGCCGGGGGCGCCGACGGCGTGGATCCCGAGGCGGGCGCCGATGAAGTCGTAACGGCCTGGGGTCCCGCCGGAGTGGCGCCGGCGGTGGTGCCCTCGTTCTTGGGCGAGAGGTAGACGGTGGCCGTGACTGTCGCCTCGAGGATCGGGAAGGTGGTGGACTTGAAAGCCAAGCTGTCGATGGTCATGAGCCTTCCCTTGACGCTGATCTTGTCGTTTGCCACGCGCACGAACCGCTTCATCTGGTGAAGGAAGTCGGCCAGCCCGGTAAAGCTTCCGGTGAAGGTGAAGTCGAGGGGAACGCTGTCCAGGCCCGGCGTGGTCGGAGCTGCGGGGCCGATGGCGGGCGTCGTCGAGGCCGGCGGCGGACTTGCACTGGTCGCACTTGAGGCGGCCGCGCTCTTGTCGCCGCTCGCCTTCGTGTCGTTGGCCTTCGCGGCCGTCTTGCCCGGGCCGGTCTCGGCGCTGGCGGCAGGGGCAGCCGCGGCAGCGGGGGCGGTGCTGCGAACGCCGGCCTTCACACTGTCGAAGTCAATTCCCGTGCCCTTGGCCGCAGACTCCAGCTGTATCAGCAAGCTGGGCATGTCGAGGCTGCTGGGTACTGCCTTGCCCAGCCGGACGACGGTCGCGTAGTCCTCGGCGTAGGTGTTGCGGGCTCCTTCCAGCTGCCCGGCCTTCGCCACGGCTGCGTCCCGCTTCTGCTCCACGGCGGTCAGCTGCTCTCCCAGCTTCGCGGACTCGGCCCGTTTCGGAGCGAGAAGCAGGAACCAGAATGCGGCCAGTACCAAGACGGGGACCAACATCACCACGATCTTCTTGTCGCGGGCGTTGAGGCTCATGATCCTCCCCCCAACACGTTCGGAACCCGCGTGTCGTGCCCCTCGTCAGGACGGGCAGCAGCGGTATCGGCCGCGAAGGTCACGGTCGCGTCGAAGGAGTAGCGGTTGCCACAGCCGGTGGTCGGGGTCCCGGCGGCTCCACTCGGGGCAGCTCCGGCACTCGCTGCCGCCGACGGACGAGTCGAGTCGGTGAGCTCGACGTCATCCACGCGGTGGATATTTCTCAGACGCACCATCGTCTCGGCCACCATGGACTGCGTCTTGGCGCAGCCCACGATCTTGACCGTCGGGGCCGCGGGGGGCGCGGCGGGGGCGGGAGCAGCAGCTGTGGCGGGGGCCGAGGTCGAAGTCGAAGTCGAAGTCGAAGGAGGCGCAGCCGAGGCACCGGCCGCAGGTGCGGGTGCAGGAGTGGCGGCAGCCGTGCCATCGGGTGAAGCTGTGGAGGAAGCGTCGACCTCGGTGACCCACGTGTCCCCGGGCAGCACGAGGGCCAGCTCACGCATCAGGCGCTCGTAGTCGAAGCGAGCCTTGGCCAGAGTGGTGATCGAGGCCACG
>JBBPXW010000090.1:0-4921 GCA_038200525.1 Solirubrobacterales bacterium
AGGCCGGAGCAGCAGGTCCCGGAGCTCGCACGCGAGACCGGTGCCCAGGACGTGTTCTGGACCGCAGACTCGTCGCCGTGGTCGCGCATGCGGGATCAGAAGGTGATCGATGCGCTGGCCGCCGACCAGGTCCGGGCCCATCCCTGCGCAGGGGCGTTCGTGGCCGACGACCCGTCGACCATCCTCACCGGCCAGGGCAAGCCCTACACCGTGTTCTCACCGTTTGCGCGCACATGGATGGGCCTCGAGCGTCGAGAGGCTGCGCCGTCGCCACGCACGCTGACGCTTCCGCCGAGCCTGCGATTCGGCCAGATGCCCTCGCTTGCCGACCTGGGAGTGACAGACGCGCCCGAGCTCGTCTTCGAGCCGGGTGAGGAGGCGGGCCGCCGGGCGGCGGCCTCGTTCCTGCGCTCCCGCCTGGCCGACTACCACGACGTGCACAATCACGCGGCCGGGGGCACCTCGCGGATGTCGCCCTACCTGCGCTGGGGATGTGTCTCGCCGCTGCAGCTGGAGCAACGCGCGGCCAAGCACGGTGGCGCCGGCGCCGACACCTACCGCTCAGAGCTCGCCTGGCGCGACTTCTACGCGGCCGTGCTCATGCACTTTCCCTACGTGGTCGAGCAGGAGTTCCAGGAGCGCTACCGCGACCTGGAGTGGGCGCGCACGTCGAATCGACTCGACGCCTGGAAGGAGGGCCGCACCGGCTTCCCGTTCGTGGACGCCGGGATGCGTCAGCTGCTCGCCGAGGGGTGGATGCACAACCGGCTGCGGATGGTGGTGGGCTCGTTCCTGACCAAGGACCTTCATCTGGACTGGCGACTGGGAGAGTCCCACTTCATGGAGCACCTCGTGGACGGCGACATGGCTGCCAACAACGGCGGCTGGCAGTGGATCGCCTCGGTGGGAACCGACCCCAAGCCGTACTTCCAGCGGCTGTTCAACCCGATCCGCCAGCAGGAGAAGTTCGATCCGGCCGGCGAGTACGTCCGCCGCTGGGTCCCTGAGCTTGCTCACGTGCCCGACGACAAGCTGACCGAGCCGTGGGCGATGTCCGGCGAGGAGCAGGCACGGGCCGGCTGTGTGATCGGCACCGACTACCCCGAGCCGATCGTGGATCACGCTGAGGAGCGGCGGGTGGCCCAGGAGCGGTATCGGGCCGCGGGGCCTGCTTCAGACTGAGCTTTGTAGTGGGCAACGATCCGGGAGTGCCCTTCCGGGAAGCCTGGACACTCCTCCAGTGCACTCCCGGATCGTTGCTCCGGCGGAGCCGATCTTCGCCTTGCGGGCCGTTCGTTGCGTAGAGAGTGCATGAAACAGATTCGCGACGGAACGAAAGTGACGTGGAATTGGGGCAACGGCACCGGCGAGGGCAAGGTGGCCGAGGTGTTCAAGGACAAGGTCACTCGCACGCTCAACGGGTCGGAGATCACCAAGAACGGCAGTGAGGACGAGCCCGCGTACCTGATCGAGCAGGACGACGGGGCTCAGGTGCTCAAGCTGGCGACAGAGGTCGAGCGGGCCGACTGACCCGCCCGACACCCTCGCTCTCGCAACGCACGACCCATCCCGCCGGCGCCGCCACGCGTATTCCGGGTGACCACGAACAAGGAGCTTTCACATGGGATCCGTGAGCAAGTACATCCGCATCGCCGCCCCGCCCGCACGTGTCTACGAGCTGTGGCGCGACCCGACCGCATTCCCTGACTTCATGCCCGACGTGAAGGCCGTCGAGGATCGCGGCGAGACCTGGCACTGGGAGGTCGACGGCCCGGTCGGCACCTCGGTCGAGTGGGACACCGAGATCGTCGAGGACGTTCCCGATGAACGCCTGGCGTGGAAGTCGGTCGGCGACGGCCAGGTCAAGACCTCGGGCGCCGTTCGCTTCGACGACCGCGACGGTGAGACCGACATGGAGTACGCGATGGAGTTCGCCCCGCCCGGCGGCACCGCCGGCGAGGTTGTGGCCAAGCTCTTCAAGGACCCCGAGGACCAGGTTCAGCGGGCGCTCGAGGCGTTCAAGGAGCTTGTCGAGAAGCAGGCGCAGCCCCGAGGTGGCGACAGCCGCACGGAGGTCGCAGCAGACGAGGCCAAGCCGGCCTAGGTCCGGGCGGACCGCCCTGGCAGTCGGCTGGCCGCCAGGGCGAGGTCCTTGGCCAGCCCTGCCTCGGCCCGCCCGTGCAGGCGGCCCGATGTGGTGACCTGCACCGCCAGGGTGCGGTGGATGGGCACGCCGTGCTGCATCAGCGCTCGCTCGAAGGCCTCGTCCTCAAGCGCGGCCCGCGGCACCATGCCCCCAACGCGCCGGTAGACCTCGGCGGTCACGGCCATCGACGCGCCGCTGAACTGCCAGTGCTCGGCGGTCGAGCCCGGAGGCCCCGGATCGTCGACAACGCGGCGGTGGCGGCGCACCTGACTGCGTGCGCGGTCCGCCATTACGCCGGGACCGAGACGGGCGCGGTCGTCGGCGTTCACCTCGATCCGGCCACCGATCGCACGCGCGCCCCGCGCAACTGCGCTCAGCTGAGCGGCCACCCAGTCGGGCGCGACCGTGGAGTCGGCGTCGGTACAGGCGATCAGCCCGGACGGCGCGAGGCGCCCACAGGCTACATCCATTCCAACCCGACGCGCGGGGCCGGCGCCGCGTCCTGGCCCAGGCAGCACGGTGATGCGCAGATGCGGATGGCGGTCGCGGGCTCGCTCGACCTCTGCGGCGGTGTGGTCGGTACAGGCGTCCAGCACCACGATCACGTCCAGGTCGTCCGGACGCAGCTGACGCTGGCCCGCGAGCGCGTCGAGGCATGCCCCGATCAGGTCCTCCTCGTTCTGCGCGGGCACGACCACGCAGCAGCGCGGCGCGCTCACGGAAGCGGAGCCCCCGACTCGACGAGCTCGCCGCCGTGCTCGTAGTCGTCGTCGCGCTCGTGGCACAGGGCCCCGACACACCTGCCGTTGTCATCGGCGTACCAGGCGGTGAATCCGCCGTCGGGACCGCCCTCGATGCGGACGCTTGCGAACCCGTCGCCCCACGCCACGTACTTGAGCGTGCGCTCACCGATGACGCTCCAGAAGCCGGGCGCGTTTTCCCACTCCGCCACTTGGCCGGCGAGCACGGCACCCGCCACCGCTCCGTGGGCGAGTGCCTCACCCCAGTGCTCGACCCGCAGCGCCCGGCCCGCAGCCACGTTGTGGGCGCACGCCACGTCGCCCACGGCGTACACGTTCGGCGCGCTCGTGCGCATGGAGGCGTCCGTCGCGATCGCGCCCAGCCGCTCGGTGAGGCCGGCGGCCAGGGCAAGCTCGGTGCGAGGCTTTACCCCGACGGCCTGCATAACGGTGTCGACCTCCACGCGCACGTCGGTGCCGGCGTGCACCGTGCGCGCCCCGGCGCCCGTCTCTATCCCCTCAACCTCGGCACCGAGCACGAGCGCGACACCTGCCTCCTCGAGCCACCCGGCCAACCGGCCGCCGACCTCGTCGCCAAGCCTGGCGCTCTGGGGCAGCGGCTCGTCGCTGAGCAGCGTGACCTGGGCGCCGCGCGCGGCGAGCGACACCGCCGCCTCGCAGCCGATGAAGCCCGAGCCGATCACGGCGACGCGCGACCCATGGGCGCGCAGCGCGAGGGAGTCCTGCACCGTCCTCACCGTCAACACGGCCGGGTCGTCGCCTCCCGGCACCGGCAGGCGGACCGGCTCAGATCCCGTGGCAAGCACGCACCGCTCAAAGGCGATCTGCTCGCCGTCCTCCAGCGTCACGGTCTGTCCCGCCGGGTCGAGCGCGGTCGCCACGGTCGCGGTGCGCAGCACGACGTCGTGTGCCGCGAACCACTCCTCCTCCTCGATCGGCAGCTCCAGCTCTCCGACCTCCTCCCGCAGGAACTCCTTGGTGAGCGGAGGCCGCTCATACGGCACGCGGTCCTCGGCACCGAGCAGGGTCACCGCACCGGTGCCGCCGGCTTCCCGGTAGGCGCGAGCGGTGGCAAGACCTGCCGGCCCCGCGCCGACGATCACGACTGGACCGTCGCCGCTCACGCGCGGACGAGCAGGTCGAGTCGGTAGTGCGGCCTGTCCTCGCCCTGCAGGGCTCGCAGCGACGGGTGCGCGCGCAGCAGCTCATGGACGCGGACGCCCTGCAGCGGATACTCGCTGGTGGGCTCCGTCCAGTGGACCGCCAGCAGCAGGCCATCGGAAGCGAGCTCGGCCGTCAACGCGTCGAGCCCCTCGCCCAGCAGGTGCTCGTCCCAGTAGTAAAGGACCTCGGAGCAGATGATCAGGTCGAACGGGCCGGGGGGCGTCTGCTCGGGCAGCGAGCGCTGCTCGACGACCACGTGCGAGAGATCGGTCGTGCGCTCGCGCGCAGCGTGCACGGCCGCCCGCGAGATGTCGACAGCCACCAGGTCGTCGCACCGCGACGCGAGCTTGTGGGTGAGCACGCCGATCGAGCAGCCCACCTCGAGCGCGCGTTCAAAGCGGCGGTCGCCGAGTACCGAGAGGGTGTGTGCGTACTTGTCGCGCTCGTAGTCGCTGCTCTCGAAGTCCCACGGGTCGGAGTCGTCTGCGTAGAGCGAGTCGAAGTAGCTGCGTTCCAGGCGACGCCCGCCGGCGGCCGTGCTCACGGGCTGAGCGTCCTGCGCCCGAGCTTTGTGACCAGCGGGTCGAGTCGATGCTGGTTGAGGAACAGCTCGAGATCCCGGCGCGCTCGATCCATCCTGCCTCCGGCCACGAGCGGCCGGGAGCCGGTGGCGCGTACGGCCTCGTCGACGGTTGCTCGGGCGGCGCCTGCGACCGCGACGCGCAGCGCGACCGAGAGATCGGTCGTGGCAGCTTCCGGCTCCCGCTCGATCGTCGTAGCGGCGCGCTCGAACCAGGCGTCGATCGTTCCGGCGCCGGCGAGCATCCGGCCAGCTGCCAGGGCCGCGAGC
>JBBPXW010000091.1:0-12573 GCA_038200525.1 Solirubrobacterales bacterium
CAGTCGATCCGCATCGGCGGCGACGAGCTCGACGAGGCGATCATCAACTACGTCAAGCGCGAGTACAAGCTGATGATCGGCCAGCAGACCTCGGAGGAGGTCAAGCTCGAGATCGGCTCGGCCCACCCCCTCCACGAGGAGATGCAGGCCGAGATCCGCGGGCGCGACCTCGTCTCGGGCCTGCCGAAGACCGTGGTGCTGACGAGCGAGGAGGTGCGCCTCGCGCTCGAGGAGCCGCTGCAGGCGATCATCGACGCGGTCAAGGAGACCCTCGACCGCACGCCGCCGGAGCTGGCGTCAGACATCATGGACCGCGGCATCATGCTCGCCGGGGGCGGTGCCCTGCTCCAGGGCCTCGACGAGCGGCTGCGCGAGGAGACCCAGATGCCCGCGCACCTGGCCGAGTCTCCGCTCACGTGCGTGGCGGTGGGATCCGGTCGCAGCCTCGAGGAGTTCGAGGCGATTCACCGCGCCAACAAGAATTCCCGAAACAGTCGGCGTCGCTAGCCGGCGCCGCAGGGGCGGCTCCTGAATGTTTGACTCCAAAGTGGTCCGTAGGAGAAGGGCCGCGCTCGCAATCTTCGTCGTGCTGTCGCTGGTCATGCTCACCGCGTACTTCGGCGAGTCCGGTGGCGGTGTGCTGCATACCCTGCAGCGCGGCACGCAGACGGCGTTCGCACCGCTCGAGAAGGGTGCTGGCCGCGCGCTGAAGCCGCCGCGCGACCTGATCGGATGGGTCGGGGACACCTTCGGCGCCAAGGGCGAGAACAGGCAGCTGCGCAGCGAGGTCGCGCAGCTGCGCCAGCAGCTCGGCGCCTCAGCCACCGCCCAGCGCGACGCGCGTCAGCTGCGCGGGCTCGTGAAGCTGCAGGACGATGCCGGATTCCCGTCCTCCACGCGGCCTGTGGCCGCCCGGGTGATCGCGCGCTCGCCCACCGTCTGGTTCTCGACAGTGAAGATCAACCGCGGCTCCGGCGACGACGTGCGGGTCAACCAGCCGGTGATCGCCTCGGGGGGACTGGCGGGCAAGGTCACGAGCGTGACCGGCGGCACCGCCGACGTGACGCTGATCACCGACGGCACGAGCGCCGTGTCGGGCCAGGTGATGCCCAACGGCGCGAGCGGCATCGTCAAGCCCGAGGTGGGCAAGCCCGACGACCTCCTGCTGGACTTCGTGCAGAAGAAGCGGAAGGTGACCGAGGGCGCGACGGTGGTCACCTCCGGCTTCAAGTCCCAGAAGGTCGAGTCGCTGTTCCCGCGCGGCATCCCGATCGGACGGGTGAGCAAGGTGGACCGCGACGAGGTCGAGCTGTACCAGCGCGTGCACCTGAAGCCGTTCGCCGACATCCGCCGGATCGACTTCGTGCAGGTGCTCACCTCGCGCGGAAGCCGGCCCCGGGAGCAGGCGGGGGTCGCTCCGTGACCGCCACGGCTGGCTCCTTCTTCCGCTGCGCCGGAATCGCGCTTGCCGCGGTCATCCTCCAGCTCGCCGGCCTCGGGCCGGTGCGGTTCTTCGGCTCGGTGCCGGATCTGATCCCGCTCGTCGTGGGCGCGGTGGCCATCTACGCCGGATCGACTACCGGTGCCGCGATGGGGTTTGGCACCGGGCTGCTGCTGGACCTTGCCGTCGGGAGCACCATGGGCCTGTCCTCGCTGGTGCTCACCGCCGTTGGGTACGGGGTCGGGCGCTATCGCGAGGTGCGCGACCCGGCACACGGGTTGATGCCGATCCCCGTCGGCGCCGTCGCCACGCTCGGCTGGGTCGTGGCGTTCGCAGCCGTCTCCTTCATGCTGGACGTCGGTACGACCGTCAGCCCGCTGGTGTTCCGCGACATGCTCTTGACCGTCGCGCTGAACACGATCCTCGCCCTTCCGGTCTTCTGGGTCTGCCGCAAGATCCTGCGCCCGTCGCTGGCGGTCGATCCCCTCGACACCCGCCGCCGCCGTCGCGCCCCACGCGAGAGCGGCCCGATCGGCCTGCGCGGCATGGAGGTCTGAGCCATCTACATGGACGACGACAGCCGCCGTTCCTCGTTGACGCCTCAGCTGGCCGTGCGCGTGGCCATGATCGGCGGCGTCGCGCTGGTGGCGTTCGGCCTGATCTTCTTCCGCCTCTGGTACCTGCAGGTGCTCTCCGGCGACAGGTACCGCGCGGAGGCAAACGACAACCGCCTGCGTGAGATCAAGGTGCAGGCGCCGCGGGGTGAGATCGTCGATCGCAACGGCAAGGTGCTCGTGAACAACCGCACCGGCCTCGCGGTGCGTGTGACGCCGACGAAGCTGCCGCAGGACAAGGCAGGTCGCATGGCCCTCTACGGCCGGCTCGCTCGCGTGCTCAGCCTGTCACCTGCGCGCATCGAGAAGTCGGTGAACAGCCAGCTCAAGGCGCTGCCGTACTCGCCGGCGACGGTCAAGCAGGACGTGCCCCAGAGCATCGTCTTCTACCTGTTCGAGAACCAGGACAAGTTTCCCGGCGTGACCGTCGAGCAGGTGTTCCTGCGCGAGTATCCGCACCGCAAGCTGGGCGCCCAGCTGTTCGGCACCGTCGGCGAGGTGACCGAGAGCCAGCTCAAGCAGGAGCGCAATCGGGGGGTGTCCCAGGGCGCGCGCATCGGTCAGTCGGGGATCGAGTACCAGTACGACCGCTTCCTCCGTGGCAACGACGGCGCAAGCCGCGTGCAGGTCGATGCGCTCGGCAACCTGCGCGGCCAGCTGCGCAACGTGCGGCCCCAGCAGGGCCGTCAGCTGCGGCTGTCCGTGGATCTCGGTGTCCAGAAGGCCGGGCAGCAGGCGCTCGGCGGCGCCCGCGGCGCGTTCGCGGTGATGAACGTCCGCGACGGGGAGGTGGTGGCGCTGGGCAGCTCGCCCTCGTTCGATCCCAACCAGTTCTCCAAGGTGATCAAGGAGTCCGACTACAAGCGGCTCACGTCGAAGGACAACGGCGAGCCGATCATCAACCGCGCCATCCAGGCCGGCTATCCCACCGGCTCGACGTTCAAGCTGATCACCGCCACCGCGGCGCTGCAGGGTGGCCTGATCACCCCGGACACGGTGCAGTACGACGGCGGATCGCTGAAGGTCGGCAACGTGACCTTCAAGAACGCCGGCAACGCGGTCAACGGTCCCGTCGCGCTGCGCAAGGCGCTCCAGGTGTCCAGTGACGTGTTCTTCTACCGTCTCGGCCAGGAGGCAAACGGCAAGGGCGACGGCCTGCTCATCCAGAAGTGGGCTGGGAAGCTCGGGCTGGGCCACAAGACGGGGATCGACCTGCCGCAGGAGGCAGCGGGACTGGTTCCCAGCCCGAGCTACCGCAACGAGGGCTTTGCCTCCTACCAGCGCTGCGTGCGCAGGAAGAAGCCCTCTCCGGCCAAGATCGCGCTGGGCTACTGCGGCTTCCTCGACCGGCCGTGGAGCGTCGGCGACAACGTGAACCTGGCGGTCGGTCAGGGCGATCTCCAGGCAGACCCGCTGCAGATGGCGGTGGCCTACGCCGCGATCGCCAACGGTGGCCGTGTGCTCAAGCCGCGGCTCGGTCAGCGGATCGAGGACTCGACCGGAAGGCCGCTGCAGGAGCTCGAGGCGCCGCCCTCGCGCAAGCTCGGGGTCAAGCCGGAGTTCCGTCAGGCGATCATGGACGGCCTGCGCGCCGCCGCCAGCCAGCCGGGCGGCACCTCCGAGCCGGTGTTCAAGGGGTTCAAGATCCCAGTGGCGGGAAAGACCGGCACCGCGCAGAAGGGCGCGGGCCGCGCCGACCAGTCGTGGTACATAGCGCTCGCGCCCTACCCCGACCCCAAGTACGTGGTGGCCGTGACGTTCGAGCAGGGCGGCTTCGGCGCCGACACCGCTGCCCCGGCAGCCCGCAAGATCCTCGCGAAGCTCTTCGGCGTGAACGATGGCGGCCCGATCCAGGGCGGGAGCGCGCCGAACTGATGCACGGCACGGCCGGCGATCGGGCTGCCCCTGCAGGTAGGCTGGCACCGTGATGCACGCCGCCCCCTACGGCACGTCGGTGAAGGGATTTCGCGAGGCCGGCTCCGCTCGGCTGGCGGGAGGGCTGGACTTCCCGCTGATCCTGGCGGCCCTCGGGCTGGTGGGCGCCAGCATCTATACGCTCTCCCGAGCGACCCGTACCGACATCCCGGGCAATCCGAACTACTTCGTCGAGCGCCAGGCCGCTTACGCCGTCGTCGGGCTCCTGCTGATGCTGTTGATCTCCCGCTTTGACTATTCGCGGCTGCGCGAGTGGAAGAACGGGCTGTACGCCGTGCTCATCGGGCTGATCGTGGTGGTGTATGCCACCGGCACGGTCGCACGCGGCTCCAAGCGCGCGATCGAGCTCCCCTTCTTTCAGCTGCAGACCTCCGAGCTCGGCAAGGTGCTGCTGATACTCACGCTGTCGGCGTTCATGGTCGACCGCATGCGGCAGCTCGGGGACAAGGAGACGACCTCCAGGATCGTCCTGCTGGCCCTGCTCCCGGCGATGCTCGTGGTGGCCCAGCCGGACCTCGGGTCCGGCCTGGTCTATATGAGCATCACGCTTGCCATCTTGTTCGTGGCGGGCACCAAGTGGACGCACTTCGCAGCGCTTGGCGGACTGGCGGTCACTGCCATCTTGGTCGTGCTCATCGCGGCGCCGGCGCTCGGCGTCCAGGTACTCAAGCCCTATCAGACCGATCGCCTCACGGCGTTCGTGAACCCGTCGGAGAACCCGGCCAAACAGGGCTACCAGCAGTCGCAGTCGCTTGTGGCCGTCGGTGCAGGGGGAAGGACCGGACGTGGCGAACAGGCCACCCAGAGCCGCTTGAACTTCCTTCCCGAGCACCACACCGACTTCGTGTTCAGCGTCGTGGGTGAGGAATTCGGCTTCATGGGGGCGGCACTTGTGCTGTCCCTCTACGCTCTACTCATCTGGCGATGTCTGCGCATCCTCACACTCTCCAAGAACCTGTATGGGTCTTTGGTCGCTGCGGGGATAACCGCGATGTTCATGCACCAGATCTTCATCAACGTCGGCATGACGATAGGAATCATGCCCATCACCGGGGTGACCCTGCCGCTCATGAGCTATGGCGGATCCTCGGTACTAGTCACCTTTATCGCTCTCGGCCTTATTCAGGCGATCCACGCGCAGGCGCGCGAGACGGCTTTCGCCAAGGGCCGGGACATGGCTTTATGAGAGGAACCTTTGAGAAAGCAAGTACTCGTCACGGCGGACCGTGGCGAAACCCGTGTCGCCATCCTCGAGGCGGAGGGCACACCCCCGGCTGAGTCCGGGAAGGGCGACAACGCCAGCTGGCGCGTAGGCGAGCTCTACATCGAGCGGCGCGGATCGCGCTCGATCGTCGGCAACGTCTACAAGGGCAAGGTCGACAACGTCCTGCCCGGCCTCGAGGCCGCCTTCGTGGACATCGGCCTGGAGAAGAACGGCTTCCTGCACGCCGACGACGTGGTCATGCCCGGCGTCGAGGTGGCCCGTCGTGGGCGCACCGGCGGCAAGGGCAAGCGCATCTCCGAGCTGCTGAAGCCCGGTCAGGAGATCCTGGTGCAGGCCATCAAGGACCCGCTGAAGACCAAGGGCTCGCGGCTGTCGATGCAGCTGTCGATCGCCGGTCGCTATCTGGTCTACGTCCCCCAGGGCGAGGGCGTCGGCGTGTCGCGCCGGCTCGAGGACAAGGAGCGCGAGCGGCTGCGCAAGCACGCCAAGGGCCTGGAGCTAGGCGAGGGCGGGGCCATCATCCGGACCGCCGCCCAGGGCGCCGAGCGCGCGGACTTCGAGCGCGAGATCAAGTATCTGCACAAGCTGCACGACGTCCTGCTCAAGCGCTCCGAGGACACCGCCGCTCCGGCAATGGTCTTCCAGGAGGCCGATCTGCCCGTCCGGGTGGTGCGCGACATCTTCAGCAAGCAGTTCGAGTCGGCCATCGTCGACGACCCCGGCCAGCACCACCGCCTCCAGTCGTTCTTCGAGCGCACCGCGCCGGAGCTGCTCGAGCGCCTCGGGCTCTACAACGACAGGAAGCGGCCCCTGTTCGAGCGCTTCGGCATCGACCGTGCGATCAGATCCACGCTGCACAAGCGCGTGGACCTGCCCTCCGGGGGCTACCTGATCATCGATTACGCCGAGGCGGGCACGGTGATCGACATCAACTCCGGATCGTTCACGGGCCGCGGCAAGGGGGCCCGGCTCGAGGACACCATCACCAAGACCAACCTCGAGGCGGCGGACGAGGTCGTGCGCCAGCTGCGGCTGCGCGATATCGGCGGCATCATCGTCATCGACTTCATCGACATGTCCCGGGCCCGGAACCGCGACGCCGTCCTGAAGGTGCTGCGCAAGGCGCTCGACGAGGATCGGACCAAGACCTATGTGGTCGAGATATCGCCGCTCGGCCTGGTCGAGATGACGCGCCAGAACGTGACCGAGGGCGTTCGCGAGATCCTCACCAAGACGTGCCCGACGTGTGAGGGCGAGGGCGTGGTGCTCTCCGAGGAGACCGTCGCCATCGATGTCGAGCGGCGGCTGCGCGAGCTCGCTGCCGAGCGACCTGCGACGAAGGCGTTTCTCATCCGCATCCACCCGGCGGTGGCCGAGCTGCTCGCCGGCGGGCCGGGACGGCCGCTGCTCGACATCGAGGAGGAGACCGGCAAGCACTTTCACTTCGAGGGCTCCGAAGGGCTCGCGATCGATCACTTCGCCGTCACCCTCGAGGGCACGAGCGACGAGGTCGAGGAGCGCGCGCTGCCCTTCCAGCAGGGCGAGGAAGTGCTGGTGACCATCCAGGAGCCCCACATGTACAGCGAGGACGATGCCGTGGCCAAGTTCGACGGCTACGTGATCTCGGTCTCGGGCGCCGGCCACCTGGTCGGCAAGAAGACGCTGGTGCGGATCGGGGACGTCGGGCGCTCGGCGGCGTCGGCGACGCTCGTGGAGGGCGCTGAGGTCATCGACGCCCCGGCGAGGGCCGAGAACACCATCAGTGCAAGCGTCAACGGCGGCAGCGGTGACTCAAAGCCCCGTCGCCGCGGGCGGCGTGGGGGTCGCGGCCGCAAGCGCGCCGAGAGCACGGGGGGTGAGTGAGCGTGGCTCGAACCGATAGAACTGTCCGTATGAGTCTTCTCCGTACGGCCGCGCCGATCGCCATCACAGCTCTCGCCCTCGGTCTCGCAGCCTGCGGGGGAAAGTCCGACAGCGACCAGGTCAAGGAGGTGGCCACTCAGATCGCCACCGCCAACCCCAAGGTCTGCGACAACGTGACCGCCAAGTTCCTCAAGAACGTCGGCGGCACCAAGGCCCAGTGCAAGAAGTCCGCCAAGGCGAGCAAGGCAAAGGACGCCAAGGTCGGCAAGGTCAAGGTGGACGGCAAGAAAGCCACCGCGGTGCTCTCCCAGGGCACCAGCAAGGTCACCCTCCAGCTCATCAAGGACAGCAGCGATTGGAAGGTCGACGGCGCCAAGTAGCCGCCGGACGGTGAAGGGGCGGGGGCGCTAACATCGTCGACCGGCGCTCCGGGGTGGGGCGCCATTTCATTGTCATGTACGCAATCGTGAAAGTCGGCGGCAAGCAGTACCGGGTCCAGTCTGGTGACAGCCTGGTCGTCGACCGCATGCCCGACGCCGAGGGAGCCAGCGTGACGCTTCAGCCGCTGCTGTTCCGGCCCGACGGCTCAGACGACCTCGTGTTCGGCGCCGATGACCTGGCCAAGGTCAAGGTGCAGGCCACGATCACCCGGCACGAGCGCGGCAAGAAGATTCACGGGCTCAAGTTCAAGCCAAAGCGCGGCTACAAGGTGCGCTACGGGGCCCGTGCCGACCTGACCAGGCTCGAGATCGGAGAGATCAGTGGCGCATAAGAAGGGCCTCGGCTCCAGCCGCAACGGTCGCGACTCAAACGCCCAGCGACTCGGTGTGAAGGTGTTCGCCGGCGAGGCGGTGACCGGCGGCGAGATCATCGTGCGCCAGCGCGGAACCGTCTTTCGTCCCGGCGAGGGCGTCGGTCTCGGCAAGGACCACACGATCTTCGCCAAGCGCGCAGGCACGGTCGAGTTCAAGACCGGCCACCGCGGCCGCACCATCTCGGTCCGGGGGTAGCTCTCGAGGGCATCGCCCTCTTCCTGACCTAACCTCTTCCGGATGTTCCACGATCGCGCGACCATCCATGTTCGCGGCGGCGCCGGCGGCGATGGCGTCGTCTCGTTTCGGCGTGAGGCGCACGTGCCCAAGGGCGGCCCCGACGGCGGTGACGGCGGCAGCGGCGGCGACGTGGTGCTCGTGTGCGACCCGTCGCGGCGCGACCTCGCCGAGTTTCACTCGGGGGGCCATTTCCGCGCGCGCCGCGGGGGGCACGGCGAGGCTTCGCAACGCCACGGCGCCACCGCCGAGACCCTGGAGGTGCGGGTGCCCCCGGGGACGGTTGCCGAGGACTCGCAGCGCGGCGTGCGCTGGGATCTGGTGCTCGCCGGACAGCGGGCCGTGGTCGCGCGTGGCGGCGATGGGGGGAGGGGCAACAAGGGCTTTGCCTCCTCGACGCGCCAGACACCGCGGTTGTCCGAGCGCGGGCTCCCCGGTGAGGAGGGCCAGCTCACCCTGAGCCTGCGGCTGCTGGCAGATGCCGGCCTCGTCGGGCTGCCGAACGCCGGCAAGAGCTCGCTGCTCGGGCGGATGACCGCGGCACGCCCGAAGGTGGCTTCCTACCCCTTTACGACGCTCCAGCCCGTGCTCGGCGCGATCGAGGCCGACGACCGCCAGCTGGTGGTGGCCGACATCCCCGGCCTGATCGAGGGCGCGAGCGCCGGGGCCGGGCTCGGGCACGAGTTCCTCGCTCACGTCGAGCGCTGCCGGCTGCTCGTGCACGTGCTCGATCTCGCGCCGCTGGACGGCAGCGATCCGGCGGCAAACCACGCCACCGTCGAGGAGGAGCTGGCAGAGCACGGCCACGGACTGGCCGAGCTGCCACGGATCCTGTGCCTCTCGAAGTCCGACCTGGTCACCCCCGCGCAGATCGAGCGCGCGGTCGGCGAATGGACCGCGCGTACCGGGGACACGGTGCTCGAGGTGCTGGTGACCTCCGCAGCCACGGGCGAGGGAGTCACCATGCTGCGCGACGCCCTGGTGCGCTCGGTGCCACCGGACCCGGAGGTGGGCGGGCCCGAGCCGCAGCTCGAGGTCGAGGCCACCCACCGGATCTATCGCCCAGGTGCCCAGGACGCGCTCAGCGTGAGCCGCACGCCCACGGGCGCCTACCGCGTCGAGGGCGAGCGGCTCGAGCGGCTCGTGGCGCGACACGACCTCGAGAACGAGGAGGCGCTGCGTTTTCTCGAGGAGAGGCTGCGCACCATGGGCGTGATCAAGGCACTCGAGAACGCGGGGTTTGAGCCCGGCGACGATGTCGAGATCGGTGGCGTGATCTTCGAGCTGGACCCGGGGGCACCGCTGCGCTGACGCGGTCCGGTCCCTGCTGCCGCGTACCCTCTCCGCGATGGCAAACGTCGTGGTCAAGCTGGGCTCGAGCATCGTCGCCGACGACTGCGGCGAGGTGCGCATGGACGTGATCAGGCCGTTGTGCGCCGAGGTGGGGGCACGCCACGCGACTGGTGACTCCGTGGTGATGGTCACTTCGGGGGCGATCGCACGTGGGATGCGGCTGATGGACCTCCCCGCCCGCCCGGCGGCGATGGACGAGCTCCAGGCGGCCTCCGCGGTGGGTCAGGGGCCGCTTTACCGCGTCTACGACGAGCTGCTGGCCGAGCACGGCGTGCCCAGCGCCCAGGTGCTGCTCACGTTCTTCGACATGTCGGCCCGCGGCCACTACATCAACGCCCGCCACACGCTGCGCAAGCTGCTCGACTGGCGCGTGGTGCCGGTGATCAACGAGAACGACACCACCACCACCGACGAGATCTCCTTCGGCGACAACGACTTCCTCGCAGCGCAGGTCGCGATCCTGCTCGGCGCGGACCGGCTGGTGCTGCTGACCGACACCGATGGCCTCTACACGGCGGATCCGGCCACGGACCGGGACGCGGCCCCGGTGCCCGACGTGCACTCCTTCGAGCAGCTCGAGGGGTTCAAGATCGGCTTCTCGGCTTCTCCACTGGGGTCGGGTGGCATGCGCTCGAAGGTCGTCGCGGCCGAGATGGCGACGGCTGCCGGGATCCCGGCCACGATCGCGCGCGGCACCGCCCCCGACAGCGTTCGCGCGGCACTGGCGGGTGAGCCCGCCGGAACGCGCTTTCACCCCCAGAGCGGCCGGGTGTCGTCCTTCAAGCTCTGGCTGAAGTACGCCAAGCCGACGCACGGGACGCTCACGGTCGATGCTGGCGCCGAGCGCGCGCTGCGCGACCGGGGCACGAGCCTCCTGCCCGTGGGCATCGTCGCCGTGGGGGGCGAGTTCACGGCCGGCGATGCCGTGGAGATCAACGCCGCGGAGGCCGGTGCCCGCCCGATCGGCAAGGGGATCGTCAACTACTCCTCCGCTGAGCTGCAGCGGATCAAGGGACTGAAGTCCGACGCCGTGCTCGAGATCCTGCCGCGCGCAGCCGACGAGGCCATTCACCGCGACTACTTCGTGCTCGAATAGCGGGTTTCGGACTGCGCGAGCGCCGCGCCGTCCTCGAGCTCCCTCCTGGCGTCACCAATTAACCGTGGCAGGCCCTTTACCCTCTGGGGCAGTGGCCACGACCGCACCGACAGTCGACGATGTCTGCCTGGCGGCCCGCGCCGCCGCACGCGATCTGGGCCGGCTCGACGGAGCCACCCGCACCGCCGCGCTGCACGCGATGGCCGATGCCCTGGAGGGGCGTTCAGACGCGATACTCGAGGCCAACGAGCGCGACATGGCCAACGGACGCGAAGCGGGCTACACCGCCTCGCTGATGGACCGCCTGATGCTCGACCGCGCCCGGCTCGCGGGCATCGCGGGCGACGTCCGGACCATCGCCGCGCTCCCGGACCCGGTGGGCGAGACGATCGAGGGCCACAAGCTGGAGAACGGCCTCGACGTGCGCCGCGTGAGGGTGCCGCTCGGCGTCGTGGCCGTGGTCTACGAGGCGCGGCCAAACGTGACGATCGACTGCTCGGCGCTGTGCTTGAAGTCGGGCAACGCGACGGTACTGCGCGGATCGTCGCTGGCGTCGCACTCGAACGCGATCCTCGCCCAGGTTGCGGCCATGGCGATCGCGGAGGTAGGGCTGCCCGCAGCGGCGATCTCGCTTGTGTCGGGCGGCGACCGCGACGAGCTGCGCCAGCTCGCGACCCAGGATGGGGTGGTCGACCTGATCATTCCCCGTGGGGGCGAAGGACTGAAGGCCGCGCTGAAGGAGCATGCCACGGTGCCGGTGATGTACGCCGCGGCCGGCAACTGCCATGTCTACGTCGACCGCACCGCCGACCTCGACGACGCCGAGGCGATCGCAATCAACGCCAAGGTTCAGCGCCCGAGCGTCTGCAACGCCGCCGAGACGCTGCTCGTGCACGCGGCGGTGGCCGGCGAGTTCCTGCCGCGCGTCCTGCCGGCCTTGCGGGAGTCAGGTGTGGAGCTGCGGGTCGACGGCCGCGCCCAGTCGCTCGCCGGCTCCCTCGCCGACTCGCTCATCCGCGCCACCGACGACGACTGGGAGACCGAGTACCACGCGCTGATCCTCGCCGTGAAGGTGGTCGACTCCACCGATGAGGCGATCGCCCACGTGAACCGCTACGGATCCGGGCATTCGGAGGCGATCGTGACCGGATCGACCGAGTCGGCGACCGCGTTCACCACCGAGGTCGACGCTGCGTGCGTCTACGTGAACGCCTCGACGCGCTTCACCGACGGCGGCGTGTTCGGAATGGGCGCTGAGATCGGCAACTCCACCCAGAAGCTGCACGCGCGCGGCCCGATCGGCGTGCGCGAGCTGTGCAGCTACAAGTACGTTGTCGAGGGCTCCGGCCAGGTGCGGGGGTAGCGGTCTGCGACGCGCGATCTTCGGCGGCGCGTTCAACCCGCCGCATCTGGGACACCTGATCTGCGCACAGGAGGCGCAGTGGCAGCTCGATCTCGATGAGGTGATGATGGTCCCGACGGGCCATGCGCCGCACCGCGCGATCGTGCCCGATCCGGGGCCGGAGACTCGCCTTGCGCTGTGCCGGATCGCGGCCGATCGCGTCTCGTGGCTGAAGGCTTCCGACATGGAGGCCGCACGCGAGGGTGCTTCCTACACGGCCGACACACTTCGCCTGGCCGCCGAGCGCTGGCCCGATGACGAGCTCACCCTGATCCTCGGCGCCGACCAGGCCGCAGGGCTCGGCTCGTGGCGCGAGCCCGAAGTCGTGCTCGAGCTCGCCACCGTGGCCGTCGCGGCGCGGGAGGGCATGGAGCGCGAGGCCGTGCTGCGCCGTCTCGACGACATGGGAGGACGAGAGGCCTCGATCGTCTTCTTCGAGATGCCGCGCGTGGACATCTCCTCGACGCTCGTGCGCGAGCGCATGGGCGAGGGCCATCCGATCGACTTCCTGGTGGCGAAGGAGGTCGCCGCAGAGGTGACCGAGAGGCGCCTCTACGCCGAAGCCGTGGATGCGGAGAGCGTGTGAGCCTGGAGC
>JBBPXW010000092.1:0-10729 GCA_038200525.1 Solirubrobacterales bacterium
GGGGTGGTTCATCCGTGGTTGTGGGCGTCACACAAATTTTGAAGGCGATGCCGGTGGCATCGTCGAGAATTTGGGTGGCGATCCACAGCCGCGGAGGGGCCGCAGCCGACCCCGACGAATATTTCAACAGGCTCCCAGGCGGGCGGGCTGCCAAGAATCGGGGTGCGGAACTGAGTTGACGCGCGGGATGGCTGGCAAGGAAGAGGAGCCGACGCCTGCGAACGCAGGCGAGGCGACGATGACGCCGCCAGGCGCGCCGCGCGTCCCTCAGTTATCGCAGCCGAGGCGGTCCCAGCAGTAGAGCTCGACGGCCTCTGCCGCCAGCTCGATCGTCCGTTCCTGCGAGAGCCACGGCAGCACCGTGTCGAGGGCCTGCTCTTCGCTGACGCCGGCGTCGAAGGCGTCGTCGCCGCGGAAGCCGGCGGCTATCCGCAGGGCTTCGCGCCGGTGCTCGCCGAGGTGGTGAAACGCCTTCAGCAGGAACTCCTTGTTGGCGATGGGCTGACCGACCTCGAGCGATGCGTGCCACGCGGCGAGCATCGAGAGGTCGTCGTCGTCGAGCACCTCGACGGCCTTCGCGTAGTGAACTTGAAGCTCGTCGTCGGGGATCTCGTCGACCCATGCGCGCACGACCTCACCGAGCAGCTGCCGGCGCGCTTCGCGACCGACCGCCTGGGCCATCACGCGGATTGCCTCCTGGGGCTCTATGAAGCACAGTGGCATGGCGCCAAGGTAGGACCCCCATCAGACGGAAGTCGGTAGCCGACGCCCGAGGCTAGCCGCCCGCCGTCTCGGGCGGGGCCTCGGCCAGGGTGTGCTCCTCGCTCCAGCTGCACAACGCCGGCCGGCCCGGACAGTCGGCGCAGAGCGCCCTGTGGGGCGCCTCTGTGGGTCGAAACCGGCCAGCCGAGACCCCGGAGGCGAGCTCACGAAGCCGCTCCTCGAGCCGCTCGGTGTCCGTCGACTCGAAGGTGGCAGACACCGGCTGGTCGACGCGTTCGAGGAACAGGTGGACGACCTCGACGGCCGCGGCTCCGAAGCGCAGCGCCGCGAGCGCGTAGACGAGCTGCTGGGTCGTGTAGGAGGCTGCCACCCGCTCGCTGGGGTCATCGCCGTCGAGGCGGTCCGTCTTGTAGTCGACCACCAGGGCGGTTTCGCCCTCGGTGGCGTGCACGTCGACGATGCCGTCGACCAGCAGGCTGCGGCCACCCCCGGTGTCGAGTGTGAAGGCGAACGGCAGCTCCGTGCGCGCGGCGGCAGCGGCTTTCAGCCGCGTGCGCACGTCGGAGCGTGTAAAGCCTGCGATGAGCGATCGGATCTCCTCCACCTCATGTGCGCGCACGGGTTGGCCCATGGTCTCGAGCAGCTCGGAGACGACGGCGGGCGGGGGCACGACCGGATCGTGGAAGTCGAGATCCTCGAGCAGCACATGCACGGCCGACCCCCTCACGGTTCCCGGCAGCGTGTCCGGCGCCGGCTGGGACCTGATTCCCGCGTGCGCGGCGTGCTCGTCGTCGGGCCGTGGCAGTCGCAGCGCGCGCTCGAGGTAGAAGCGATAGCCGCAGCGTCGGTATGCCTCGAGTCCCGAGTAGCTGAGCCGGCTGACCGGCAGCGCGTCGGGCACATCCACCGCAGCCAGGGCCGGCGCAGCCAGGGCCTCCAGGCCGGCGGGCGCGTGCTCGGGCGGCTCCGGGATGCGGTCGGCGGCAGGGAGCAGCTCGTCTACGTGCTCGGGCCGCAGGACCTGTGTGCGCACCGCCACGGCGCGCCCCTCCCAGCTGCCAGCGGACTGCACCGCCGGTCCGGGCTCCGAGAGGTCGGCCCGGAGGTTGCGCCAGATCCAGCGCATCGGCTCGTCGAGCGCGCGCGGCTCGCCGAGCTTGTCGAGGTCGGTGGCCCCGCTGAGGATCAGGTGACGCTCGGTGCGGGTGGCGGCCACGTACATGATCCGCCGCTCCTCCTCCTCGTCCTCCTCCTTCTGGCGCTCGCGCATGCGTGTCAGCGCGTCGGTGTCGACGGTGCCGCCGCCCATCGACGCCAGCCGCAGGCCGACCTGGCCGTTCTCGGACACCCGCAGGGCGGAGTCGTCCTCGCGCCCCGTCTTGCCGAGGTCGGCCACGCAGACGAGCGGAAACTCGAGGCCCTTCGCGCGGTGGATCGTCATCAGCCGCACCGCGTCGAGATCCTCGGCATCGAGCGCCGCCTGCCCCTCGCGTTCCTGAACGAGGTCTCGCTCGGCGACGAAGTCGATGAAGCCGCGCAGGTCACGCCCGGCGTCGGCCTCGTACTCCCGGGCCATCCGCATGAGCTTGCGAATGTTGGCCATGCGCCTGTCGCCGGCGGGCATGGCGAGCACCGCGCGGTCGTAGCCCGACAGGGTGACGGCGCGATCGATCAGGGCCTCGAGCGCCACCCTGGGGGCTGCCCTGCGGTCTGCGTCAAAGCGGCCGGCAAACGCGACGAGCGCGCGCCGGTCAGAGTCCGGCAGGACCGCTGCGAGCTCGCCCGCGGCGGGCCCCGCCTCGCCCGCGGCCAGCGCCTCGACCGTTCGCCACACGTCCCAATGCTGGCGCCGGGCCGTGGCGGCCAGCAGCACGAGCGCGTCGAGCGACACGCCGACGAGCGGGGAGGCAAGCACCGAGTGCAGCGCAAGCTCGTCGAGGGGGTTGGCAAGCGCGGCGAGGTAGGCGCGCAGGTCGGCCACCTGCTGCTGGCTCCAGTAGCCGCGGCCACCGAGAACGTAGGTGGGCAGGCCGCGCTCCTCGAAGGCGCGCTCGTAGACGCCGATGCTGGTGGTGGCGCGCAGGAGCACCACCACCTCTCCGGGCCGAAAGCGACCCTCGCCCACCAGCTCGTCGATCCGCTTGGCGAGCAGCCGCGCCTCGGCGGCCCGCCAGGGCGTGACGTCGCGCATGGTGTCGCCGAACGGCTCGGCTCCGGCCTCGATCGCCTCCGCGAAGCGCTCGTCCCAACGGCCCTTGTGACCGTCGGTCACGAGCAGCTCGACCTGGGGCTCGAGCGTCGGCACCGGAGCGTCACTTGGCGGCTTGAGCGTCTCGAACTCCGGTCCCCACAGCTCGGAGAAGGCGAGGTCGACGGCGTCGAGCACCGCCTGATCGCTGCGGAAGTTGACGGTGATCCGCTCCTCCGCGTCGGTCGCGCGCGCCGTGTCGCGGTGGCGCCGGAACACCCCGACGTCGGCGTGGCGGAAGCGGTAGATCGACTGCCGCTCGTCGCCCACCCGGAACAGGTTGTCGTGGGTCAGCAGATCGAGGATCTCGTTCTGGAGCGGGTTGGTGTCCTGGAACTCGTCAACCAGCACGTGGGCGAAGCGCTCCACGTAGCCGGCTCGCACGCCGGTGTCGGCGGCGAGGAGATCGCGTGCGAGCAGCTCGAGATCGTCGAAGTCGAGGCCGGAGCGCTCCCGCTTCAGCCGCGCGTAGTGAACGCCGTAGTCGGCCACAAGCGCCCGCAGCAGCACGTGGTCGCGATAGGCGCGATCGGCCGCGCACAGCGTGGCGTAGGCGGCGATGGCCTCGCCGTAAGCCTCACATGCCGGCCCCTTGAGCGCCTTGGCAGTGCCCTTGAGTTCGAGCTTTGCGAGATCGGCGGGCTCTGCCAACGTGTCCGGTCCGGCCCCTGCGAGCACCTGGGCACAGCGCTCGAGCCTGCCCCTGGCGGTGATCACCTGGGCCCCGTCGGCTGCCTCGATCTCGACGAGCGCCGACGTGATGGCGGCCTCGAGGATCGCGTGCTCGGCCGCGCGCACGGGCGGCCCCACCTCGGGCAGCTCGGGGCGCAGCTGGCCGCGGCTGCGCAGGTGGCCATAGACCGTGCGCACCATGTCGGCGAGCTTGTCCGGCGTGTAGGAGGCCAGCAGTCGCAGACGCTCGGGGTCCTCCCCCTCTGCCACGAAGTCGCGCAGGGCGCGATCGAACGCGTCGATGGCAATCCGCTCGGCCTCGAGCCCATCGAGCACCACGAACTCCGGGTCGAGGCCGGCCGTGAGCGCGTGGGTGCGCAGAACGCGGGCGCAGAAGCCGTGAATGGTCGAGATCCATGCGCCCTCTGCCTCGCGTGCGCGGTCCGGTGCGTTCAACGCGAGGAAGCGCCTGCGCACCCGCCCAGTCAGCTGTCCCGCGGCCTTCTCGGTGAAGGTGATGGCGAGGATCGACTCGACTGCCACGTCGTCCTCGAGCACGGCGCGGACGAACCGCTCGACGAGCACGGACGTCTTGCCGGTGCCTGCGCCGGCAGAGAGCAGCAGCGACCCCGCGCGGCGGCCGATGGCCCGCAGCTGCTCCTGCGTGAACGCAACGGTGTCGGTCACTGCTCGACCCGGCACACCGAGGGATAGGAGCAGCCTCCCCGCCACGCGCACGTGTCCGGGCAGGACCGAAGCGCACCGGAGCGCATCCGGCCGGCCACCTCGACGATGGTCTCGCGCGCCCACTCGATCGTCTGACCGAACTCGGCCTCAGGGCGCACGTCATTCTCGTAGAACCCGGAGCCGATCTGGGCGGCCAGCTCCTGCGACACCATCCCGCGCGGGCGCCGCTCGGTGCCCCCGAGCGGCACGTAGACCCCGCCGGCGGCGTGCAGGCCGAGCACGCGTTCGATCACGAGCATGTAGAGCGC
This sequence comes from Solirubrobacterales bacterium, assembly GCA_038200525.1. Classification (GTDB taxonomy): domain Bacteria; phylum Actinomycetota; class Thermoleophilia; order Solirubrobacterales; family Thermoleophilaceae; genus JAAYBF01. The sequence continues at coordinate 4,639 of JBBPXW010000092.1, forward strand.
CGCCTGGAACCGTCGCTCACGCTGCCAGTCTGCGGCCTTGTACTTCTCGACCTTGCCGCTCTTGTAGTCACGCACGAGGGCATTGCCGTTCCACGTGTCCACACGGTCGATCACGCCGCGCACGCGCACACCCCCCGCCACGTCGACCGCGGGGTAAGACGAGTCTGCAAAGCCGAAGCGCAGCTCGAGGTGCTCGGGCTCGAACACGCCGTCGGCGGTCGACTCGTAGCGCAGGTGGCGCAGCAAGTCGAACTCGAGGCGCCGCACCGCCGCCCGTACACGCGTCTGATTGGGCGACAGCTTGAAGGCGCCGCGCTCCTCTTGAAGCGCCGCGACCAGGATCCGCTCAGCCGTGGAGAGGTTCGCGCCCGTCACGCGACGGTCGCCGGTCTGCTCGTGAAGGCGGCGAAACGTGAGCTCGAGCACCCGGTGGGCGTAGCTGCCGCGCACCATCTGCTCGGGGTCGGGCTCAAGCCGCTCCGGGTCGAGCACGTCCTCGACAAGCCAGCGCACCGGACAGCCGGCGAACCGCTCGAGCGCGCTCGCAGACATTGCGTCCTTGGCCTGCAGCTGGGCCACGGCGGCGGGCAGCTCGAGGTCTCCCCGCGCGGGTGCCGTGCGACGCTCGCCCGCATGCGCGACGGCACGCTCCCACTCCGCCGCGGTCGGCGCCTCCTCTAACGGCCAGGTGACTTCGGCGAGCGAGCGTTTGCGCTCGTGTTGGTCGAGGTCGGAGAACAGCGCGCTCGCCGCATCGACGAAGAACGACGACGACTCGGCGTCGCCGTCCTCGTCGCAGTAGCGCGAGCTGAGCACGAGTTGCCGCTCGGCGCGCGAGGCCGCCACGTAGAAGAGGTAGCGCTCACGGTCGAGGCGGTCCTCGCGCAGTGGCAGGCCGAGCCCGGCGGCCGCATTGATCTCACGCCTGTCGCCGTCCGGCAGGAAGGCGTCGGGCGAGGAGCCCTGGGGAAACTCGCCCTCCTGCAGCCCACAGACAAAGACCGTGTGAAAGCGTCGGGCACGCACGTCGAGCGGGGAGGCCACCTGCACGCGGTCGGGCTGCTCTGGCTCGCCGATGGCGACCGAGAGCTCGGCGAGCATGTCGTGCAGCTCGCGCGGCTGCAGTGCCACGCCGGAGTCGGCCTCGACCACGCCGCGCAGCTGCGCGAGCGCCCGCTTGGCGGCCACGAAGCTGCGTGAGTCGTCAAGCTCCGAGCCCGACAGGATCGGTGCCCGCCGGCGGTAGGGGCCCGCAAACAGCGCGTGCAGGCGGCGCTCCAGCGTCTCGATCAGCGCCGCGGGTGACCGGGCGCCAGCCACACGGTCGATCTCGTCGAGCGGCCAGCGGTTCGGCGTGCGCTCCCACAGCGCGCGGGCGCCGGACGCCGTGGACTCGCCCTCGGTGCGCGCGGCGGCCTCGAGCGAGTCCGCCAGCCGTGGCTCGCGCAACAGCCCGGGCGTGCGCAGGTATGCGAGCAGATCGTCGGCGCTTGCGTCCAGGAGGGCGCAGCGCAGGAGTGCGAGCAGCCCACGTCCGATCCCGGTGTGGTGAAACGGCACCGAGCGGTCCGCCGAGTAGGGGATGCCGTAGGCGCCGAACACCTGCTCGAGCAGCGACGCGTAGCCCTGCGGATCGCGCAGCACTACCGCGATCTGGCCCGGCGGCGTGCCCGCGCGCAGGAGCTTGAGCACCTGCGCACCGCACAGCTCGAGCTCGGCGCGCTCGCCGCCGGCGGAGTGCACCGTGACCGCGCCGGCGCTCTTGACCCGTCGCGCAGCAGGCTCGAACAGCCCGCGCTCGAGTGCGTGCAGCGCCGTACGAGACTTCGGCGTGTAGTGGTCGTTGCGTGCGCTCAGCTCGATCGTCTCGTCGGCTTCGGCGTGCAGGGCGTTTCGCAACGCCGACGTGGCCTTGAACGCCTCGCGCCCCGCCTCCCACGGGAGCGAGACGGTGACGTCGCACACGCGTTTGAGCTCGAGCACCAGCTGGACCTCGACCGGGGAGAAGTCGTCAAATCCGTAGAAGAACACCGGCGCGCCTCTCCACGTGGCGCCATCGGCGCGGAGGGCGGCGAGGGCACGGCCGGCGAACAGGTCCTCGTCCACGAGGCCCGCGGCGTCCATCACCTCGCGATAGCGCAGGTACACCCGTCCGACCTCGTCGGCGTAGGCGCGACGCGGGCCGTCGCCGGCCCAGTCACGCAGCGCGCGGATCAGTCGCGGCGGCTCGATCAGAGCGCGCTCGAGCTCTGAGGCGAAGCGCAGCAACGCCCGCGCGAACCCCGGCTGCCCGGCCGACTCGGCCAGCAGCTGAAGTCGCGCACGCCGCACGGCGTCGCGCGCCACGAGCAGGCGCTGCAGCTCGGAGGCCCGCCGGGCGCGGTAGCCGGCGCGCTGCGCGACCAGCGAGAACAGTGCGCTGGAGTGCACCACCGTCGCGCCGAAGGTGGCACCGGTCTCGGCGAGCTCACGACGGCTGTGCTCGACGTCTGGAAACGCCGGCACGACGAGCACGGGATCCTCCACGAGGCGCTCCCGCAGGGGATCGAGCACGGCGCCGGCCTTAGCGGCGTTCGCGGGTCCGGTGACGAGGGTGAGGGTCACCCGTCAGGTATAGGCCAAGCTGGGGACGGAGGACGCCTCGGCAGGAGACGACTACGCCGAGACGGGCGCAGCCTCGAGCGCGCCGCTGCGGACGGCGGCCGCCACGGCCTCGGCGTAACGCTTGGCCGGCAGCATCGGCGGCGCCTCCTGAAGCTCCCACCCGCGGGTGGGGCGCAGCACCCAGCGACCGACGCGCACGTCCCCTCCGTCAAGCGGCTCGACGCGGAGCTCCTCCTTGAAGTCTCCGCTGCGCCCCCGGCTTACGCCGGCGGAGCCGTCCGGCTCTTCGGCCGCGCTCGCGCGCACGGCGTCGGCCAGGGCGGCGGCGTCGGGAGGCGTGAGCGCAACCCCGGCGTGATCGAGAAGGTCCACGAGCGCCTCGGGGGGAAGCACAGGTGCGCGCCGGCGCAGCTCCGAGCCCGACCACTCGGCCAGCCGGACGCCACCGGGAACGCGCTCGAGGCGCACGACGTATCGCCGGCCCTCTGGATCCTCATAGCCCGGCGACGCGGCGTGCGGCCCCGTGAACGCCGGCTTCTCCCGCGGCTTTGCCTGGCGCTTGTCGCCCGAGCGTGAGGTGCGGCGCGCGGGTGTGCTCGAGTCAAGCACGGTGCCCTTCGAGCAGATGGGGCAGTCGGCGACAAAGCGGTTGTGGCGACAAAAGAGCGACAAGGGGCTTTCAACCATAGTCCCAGCGCAGAAGCGCGACGAAGCGACTGTCAGGATGCGGGCGTGTCCACAGTCATCGTGTCCGACCTCCACCTGGGAGTCAGCTCCGACGCCGACGTGGCGCGGCGCCCGGAGGCGCTCGAACGGCTGTGCGCCGCGCTCGAGCGGGCAGACCGCGTCGTTGTGCTCGGCGACCTGCTCGAGCTGCGCGAGCGGCGAGCGGAGGTCGTGCTCGAGCGGGCAGCGCCCGTCCTAAAGGCCATCGGCGCGGCCGTCGCGGGCCGTGAGCTTGTGCTGGTCGCGGGAAACCACGACTACGAGCTGGTCGCGCCGGCACTCGAGCGAGCGCGCCTCGACGGCCGCGAGGAGCTCCCGGTCGACGGCGTCTACCGAGTTCACGAGAACGACCTCGCGGGGCGGGTGGCAGCGATCATGGGAGGGCCCGAGCTGACCCTCGCCTACCCCGGGCTCCGCCTGCGCGAGGATGTCTGGGCCACCCACGGCCACTACGCCGACCTCCACCTCACGGTGCCCCGCATCGAATCGGTGTTCGCGCACACGGTGGCCCGGATCGTGGGGGCCAACGGACCGGTCCTGGGGGTCGACTCCTACGAGGCCGCGCTCTCCCCCGTCTACGCGTTCTCACACGGCATAGCCCAGAGCGCCAGGTCCAACGGGGCCGTACGCGGTGGCAACACCTCGCGCCAGGTGTGGGTTAGGGCGAGCGGCGGCGGGGTCTCCGGCTTCGCCCTCGGCCGCGTGGCGATTCCCGCCGCCGTCGGCGTCCTGAACGGCCTCGGCCTCGGCACCTTCCGGCCCGACATCTCCGCGGTGGAGCTCCGTCGCGGCGGACTGCGGGCGATGGGCACCGTCGTGCGCGACCTCGGCGTGGAGGCCGACCACGTGCTCTTTGGCCACACCCACCGTGCCGGGCCGCTGCCGGGCGAGGTCGAGGGATGGTGGCAGCCGGGCGGCGTGCGGCTTCACAACACCGGCAACTGGGTCCTCGAGACGGCGTTCGACGCAGGGTCGGGCCCCGACAACCCCTACTGGCCCGGGCGCGTGACGTGGGTCGACGACGACGGCCCGCCGCGATTCGAGAACGTGCTCGCGGGGATGGAGCTGTGAGGAGGCGCTAGGCGTCGTGCAGCGGCTCGGTCGTGGCGCGCAGCTTGCGCAGCCCGAGCCGCATCCGTCCCTTCACCGTGCCCTGTGCCAGTTCGAGCCGGATGGCTATCTCGGAGTGGCTCAGGCCGGCGTAGAAGGCCAGTGCGATCACTTCGGCCTGCGCCTTCGGAAGCTGGGCGATCGTCGCGAGGAGCGCCCTGCCCTGGCTCTTGTCGATCGCGTCGGCTTCGACGGATTCGCTGGAGGGGACCCTGTCGAGTGGCTCGGGCCCGGCCAGCTTCGGCCGCTGGAGGGCCGCTTCGGAGCGAACCCAGTCGATCGCCCGGTGGCGGATCACGGTCATCGACCACGTGCGAAACGAGCCGCGCTCGGCCCGGAACTCGGCGCGGGAGCGCCAGATCGTGAGAAACCCCTCCTGAACAGCGTCTTCGGCACGAGCCCGGTCACGGCAGACCACGATCGCGACGGCGAGCGCCCGGGCGTGGTGGCGGTCGAACAGGAGACCGAATGCGGCTGAGTCCTCTCCCGACTGCACGCGCCGCATGAGCTGCTCGTCGGTTGTGATGATGCCTCCTGATCCTCGAGCCCCTTCGGCAGATGCCGCCGGAGCTCGGGTCTCATCGTTGGGGACACACGCTAGTGCAAGCGGGCTCGGAGCCTGTTGAAATAACGCACTCCTACAGCAGCGCAGCCCGCGGCGGCTCGAGGAAGAACAGCTCGGACGCGACGCCGGGAGAGGTCTGGTTGGCGCTCATGAAGGCCGTGACCTTGCGATGGGTGAGGCGCTCGATCGCCGCGGTGAACTCGTCCTCTGCGCCTTCCTGGAAGGCAACCCGACCGTCGATGACGTCGCTGCCCCGCCCCACCTCGATCTGCCTCGTCTCCCGCGGACTGAGGATGCCCTCGAGCACGCACACGACGACGTTGTCGTTGATGTAGGTCGTCGCCGTGGTGCGCTGGTTTCCGTAGACCTCCGCGTAGAGCCCGACCATCGCGTCGGAGATCGCTTCAGTGAGAGGCGAGCCTTGGAGCGGCGTCTGTGAATCGAGCATGCGTTAGCTGCGTGAACCGTCGCGCATCGGTTCACTTCGATCGGTCTCGGCACGTCCCACGTCCCTGGTCCACAATCGGGGGATGCCAGCCCGCCGCCAGGAGAACAGCTACCTCCGCGGGCACGGCCTCTCCGACGTGGATCTCGCGCGTGCGACCGGCCCGGGGCGCGAGGACCGGATCGCCGAGCTGGCGTCCACGGTGCAGCGGCTCGAGCGACTGATCGACCGCGCCGACATCGCGCCGTGGCTGCGCACCTCGATCCCCGCTCTACGGTGGGCGGCTCCGCTCGACCTGATCGGAACCGGCGCCGCCGCCGTGGTGGCCGAGGTGATCGACGAGCTCGAGCAGCGCAGCTAGTCGGGTGATGCGTATCCGGTTGGTTCCGTTTGGCGGAGGAGCGTCGAGCCCAGCTGGGTGGGAGGTGGCGTGCTGTTGCGTTCGTGGCGGTTCTGTCACACGGCGTCATGGTGCTCGACGTGTTTGCTCCGCATGGAGGCGCAAAGGCGTCGAGCATGAAAAACGCGGGCGCCGAGCGCGACGAAGGTAACGAAATAGCTACAGCGAGGCAGGGCCGTAACACAGCCCCGCCACCCACCCAGCCGCGGCAGACGCCGGACCCGCCGCAACTCCTTACAGA
>JBBPXW010000093.1:0-7105 GCA_038200525.1 Solirubrobacterales bacterium
GCCGAGCCGTTGGCACCGAGCACCACGTACACCGGCGAGGACCCGGCCACCGGCCCGATGCCGAGCGCCACCGCGGCGGCGGCACCGGCCGCGCCGGCGGCCAGGAAGACGAGCAGCGGGGCAAACCAGCCGAAGCGCCGCTCGAGCATGGTGCCGAAGACGCCGACGGCCACAAGCGCGACGAACTGGTAGGCGAGGCTGTCGTGCACGAACAGCGTGGTCACGTAGCGCCACGGCTGCTCATCGATCGGCACGACGAGCGCGCCGACCTCGTTGAAGCCGAGGCTGCCGGCTGCGAGCACCACGCTGACAAGCAGCGAGATGGCGATGATCACGAGCGTGACGACCGGGCGCGTGTCCGGCGCGATGCCCTCGATCTCCGAGGGCCGCAGCCGCGACAGCGACGGCATGCGCGGTCCGCGCACCTTGGGACGCAGCTCAGCTTCACGGTCCTCTCGCTCGAGCTTGGGCGCGCGCTTTCGCACCCGCTGACCGCAGTAGGGGCACTCTGTGACGTACGGGCTGACCTCGGAACCGCAGTTCTTGCAGACGACGAAGAGGTCGGGCTGGCTCACCCCTCTGAGGGTACTTGGCGGGCTTACTCCGGGGGGCTGCTCGGCGAGGTCTTCTCGACGATCTCCGAGACCACCTCATGCAGGTCGTGGTTGGCCTCGTAGACCACCATCTGACGCGAGCCACCGTTGCCCTTGACGAGCAGATCCTCGATCGCCTCGAACTCGTCGCCAGACCCGAGGTCCTGCGCGTGGCCGCGGAGCCGGTCACGCAGACGCCGCGCGAGCGCGTGCGTGGAGATTCGGTCCTTGCTCGGCAGATCAACCACGTCGCCGTCGAGGCCGTGGCGTGCGGCAAGCCACTTGTTCTCGTCGAGCATCTCGTACGGATAGTCAGACAGCGGGTCGCCCGAGTCGAAGTGCTCGCACAGCTCCTTGACCATCGCCTGCACAAGTGCCGCCAGCGCCAGCGTGTGCTCCAGGCGGGTCTGGGAGTCCATCACCCGGACCTCGACGGTGCCGAACTGCGGGTGGGGGCGCACGTCGTACCAGAGGTAGGTGTAGTCGTTGATCGCGCCGGAGTCGACCATGAACGCGATCCGGCGCGACCAGTCGTCGAAGTCCTCGTAGCGAGGCGGTACGCCGACGCGCGGGAACGCCCGGAAGATCGGGGTGCGCGCCGAGAGCATCCCCGTCGGCTGGCCCCGCCAGAACGGGGAGTTGGCCGACAGGGCGAGCAGCACGGGCAGGTGCACGCGCATGCCGTTGGCCACGTGGATCGCCTTGTCGGGGTCGTCGACGCCGACGTGCACGTGGATGCCGAAGATCAGCTCCTGACGGGCCACGAACTGCAGGCCCCGGATCAGGTCGCGGTACCGCGGCCGCGACACGATCCGCTGGTCCTCCCACAGTGCGAAGGGGTGTGTGCCCGCCGCCCCGATGGCCTGCCCCCGCTGCTCGGCCACCTCCTGCACGGTGTGGCGCAGATCGGCGAGCTGGCGACCTGCCTCGGCAGTGTCGCGACACGGCGTGGTGGCCACCTCGCACACCGACTCCATCAGCTCCGGCTTGACGTCTCCGGCGGTGCCCAACTGCTCGAGATCCTCGAGCATCGCCTCGATCGAGTTGGTCAGATCCAAGGTGCCCGCATCGACGATCATGAGCTCTTCCTCGATCCCAAGGGTGTACGAGGGGCCCGTGAAGCGGTGCTCCATGGCCGGCAGCCTACCCAGTGCCCCGGAAGCGCCCTAGAGTGAACGAACTCCGTCAGAACGCGTGCCCGAGAGGAGATCAGCCGTGGCCACCACAGACACGACGACATCGAAGCTCGAGGAGCTCCTCGGCGAGGATGCCGACTCGCTCCTCAACCACACCTGCCAGACGATCGACAAGTCGGAGCTCTACCTGCCGGGGCCAGACTTCCTGGACCGCACGCTCGTCGACTCGGATCGGTCCACCCGCACCATCCGCAACCTCCAGTGGCTCGCCGACTCCGGCCGCCTGGCCGGCACCGGCTACGTGAGCATCCTCCCGGTCGACCAGGGCATCGAGCACTCCGCGGGTGCGAGCTTCGGCCCAAACCCCGCCTACTTCGATCCGGCCAATCTGGTCGAGCTGGCGCTCGAGGGTGGCTGCAACGCCGTGGCCTCCACACTCGGCGTGCTTGGCGCCGTGAGCCGCAAGTACGCCCACAGGATCCCCTTCATCGTGAAGCTCAATCACAACGAGCTGCTCAGCTATCCCAACACCTTCGACCAGGTCATGTTCGGCAGCGTCCAGCGCGCCTATGACATGGGTGCGGCCGGCGTCGGCGCGACGATCTACTTCGGCAGCGAGGAGAGCCGCCGCCAGCTCGTCGAGGTGTCCCGGGCCTTCGAGGAGGCACACAGGCTCGGCATGTTCACGGTGCTGTGGTGCTACCTGCGCAACGACGACTTCAAGGTCGACGGCACCGACTACTCCCTGGCGGCCGACCTCAGCGGTCAGGCAAACCACATGGGCGTGACCATCGAGGCCGACATCATCAAGCAGAAGCTGCCCGAGAACAACGGCGGCTTCGATGCGGTGTCCGGGGAGGAAAGCTACGGCAAGACCGACGCGGCGATGTACGACAGGCTCAGCACCGATCACCCCATCGATCTCACCCGCTACCAGCTGATCAACTGCTACATGGGCCGCAACGGCCTGATCAACAGCGGCGGCGCCTCGTCCGGTGAGAGCGACCTTGCCGAGGCGGTCCGGACCGCCGTGATCAACAAGCGCGCCGGAGGCACGGGGCTGATCTCTGGCCGGAAGGCCTTCCAGCGCCCCACGAACGAGGGCGTGGGCCTGCTGAACGCCATCCAGGACGTCTACCTCGACCGTCAGGTGACGATCGCGTAGGACCTCTGCAGGACAGGATCCGCTGTTAGGGTCTGCAACGAATCATGCGGATGAAGCAATCACTTGCGCAGTACGAGGCGGAGTTCCGCGAGGAGGCCGCCGACTCGATCGTGCGGCGCGAGCACCTGCGGCGCAAGGCCGTGCACCGCTCACGCGCCCGTCGCGTCGAGCGGGTCCACAAGGCCGGCACCGCCCGCTTCACCGCACTCTGTCTCTCCATCCTCGCCACCACGGTCGTCGTGACCCTGGTGATGTTCCAGGCGCTCGCCTGGATCGCCGGCTAGCTCCCGTCAGTCGGAGTCGGGCGCGCGCTTGAGCCCGTCGAGGGCGTCCTGGACAGCCCGGGCGTCGGATTCGGATCGGTCCTCCCCGCTCTCGGCCCGGTCGCGCTGGATCTCGATCCACACCTCCTGGCGGAACACCGGGACCGAGCGGGGTGCCTCGATGCCGATGCGCACCTTCTCGCCCATGACGGCGAGCACCGACACCTCGATGCCGTCGCCGATCATGATGCTCTGGTTGGCCTTCCGTGTAAGAACCAGCACTCAGGGGCCTCCCTCCCTGGGCTTTGAGTGACGGCTCGCCTGAGCCGGGCACGCGATCGCGAGGTCGAAGTATGCACAAGGCACGTGGTCTTTACACCCGCTGGCCGCAGCCTTGCGTCTGGAGCGGGCCTCCCGACCGCGTGGCATTGGTAATCTGCCCCCCCTCTTGGCACGCCGATCGCTCAAACCACAGCTCAACCAGATTCGAACGTGGGTCCGTCAGGGCCGCACCGACGCCTGGATCGCACACCAGCTCGAGACCTCCGTCAAGGACATCTCCGCCTTCAAGGGTGAGCACGACCTCGCGCCGGGGGAGGAAGCCGCTGCGGCCGAGTCCGATCTCTTCGGCCCACGGGTCGACGAAGAGGAGCCCGACCTCCGCGCCGAGGACGAGGCGGCTGTTGCCGCCGCGCTCGAGGCGGAGGCCGAGGAGCCGGCGCAGGACGAGGGCGAAGACCCCGCCGACGACCCCGACTCGAGCTCCGGCTCCGACGGTGACGCCGACGACGAAGATGAGGGCAAGGCGCGCCCGCGACGGCGTGGGCGACGCGGCGGCCGCGGTCGTGGGAGCCGGCAGCGCAAGCCGCTGGAGGGCACCTTCGACCACGGCGAGGAGGGCTACGGCCTCTGGCTCGACCCGGCCGTGCAGGACGATCCGGTCTACGCGGAGCACTGGGCCGGTCACCGGTCCGTGACCATCTCCGTCGAGGCTGACCGCATCGTGATCACCCGCAGCGGAGAGTCCTCAGACGAATAGGCGGCGCTCCGCCCTGGAGAGGAGCGCAGCGGAAGCGGTGATCCCATGACCACCGGACCCCATCTTCTCAACGCGCTGTACCAGTGGCAGGACGGTGCACGCCGCCTGATGGCGGCCGAGCCTGACGATCGGGCCCATCTCGACCGCGCGATGCACGGCGTGCTCGATGAGCTGCGTCGGCGGTTGGGATCGAGCTTCGAGCTCCGTGAGCTCGCCGATCTCTACGCCACGGGCACCGACTGGGCCGAGGACGTGGCCACCCGTCGCTCGGCTGGGCTCGACACCGTTCTGGTTGTCGACGCCGCCTTCGCCCGCTACAGCCGTGAGGCCTCAGACTTCGCCGGCGGCCGCATGTACTTCAGAGACGGCTAGGTGGCAGGGTCCGGTGCTCGCCCGGATCACCGATCCGGCTCCGCTCCTCCCCGGGGCGCTGACTCCGTCAGCGCCGTTCGATGACGTAGCTGCGCTCGCCCTCGCGGACCATGCCGAGGCGGCGTGCCTCCTCCTCGAGGGCGCCGGGGTCGCGCAGCGTGCGCACCCGCTGCCTGAGCTTCCGGTTCTCCGCGCTGAGGTCCCGCAGCTCGCCCTTCTGCTGGCGAGCGGCGCTCGAGGTCTCCACCCAGTGCTTGGCGGGGGAGATGTAGAGCATCAGGATCACGCCGAGCGTGCCGAGCAGAGCGGCGCGGCTGACCTTGTCCCAGCGAACGCCGCCCCGCCCGGGTCGGGCGCGCGGCGTACGGCGGGCAGGAGCGGAAGCGGTGGCCACGAGGCCACCTTCGTCCCAAGGCCGCGTCTTCCTTCCTCCCCGGCGAATATCTCAACAGGCTTCTACGCCCGAAAGACGCTGCGCCCCGGGTAGGTGGCGGCATCGCCGAGCGCCTCCTCGATCCGCAACAACTGGTTGTACTTGGCTACACGATCGGACCGCGACGGCGCCCCGGTCTTGATCTGGCCACATCCGGTGGCCACCGCGAGGTCGGCGATCGTCGTGTCCTCCGTCTCGCCGGAGCGGTGTGACATCACGGCGGTGTAGCCGGCGTCGCGGGCCATGGCCACGGCCTCGAGCGTCTCGGAAAGCGTGCCGATCTGGTTGACCTTCACCAGGATCGAGTTGGCCACCCCGAGGTCGATCCCGCGCTTGAGCCGCTCGGTGTTGGTCACGAACAGGTCGTCGCCGACCAGCTGCAGCCGGTCGCCGATCGAGTCGGTGAGCGCCTTCCAGCCGTCCCAGTCCTCCTCGTCCATGCCGTCCTCGATCGAGACGATGGGGTAGCGACCGGCTATGTCTGACCAGTAGGCGGCCATCTCGGCGGAGGAGAGGTCGCGGCCCTCGTGCTCGAGCCTGTAGACCCCACCTTCGAAGATCTCGCTGGCGGCGGGATCCAGCGCGATGAACACGTCTTCCCCCGGCTTGTGGCCCGCAGCCTCGATGCCGTCGATCAGGGCCGAGAGCGCTTCCTCGTTGGAGCCGAAGTCGGGCGCGAACCCGCCCTCGTCTCCCACCGCGGTGCCCAGGCCGCGCGCGCCGAGCGTCTTCTTCAGCGCATGGAACACCTCGGCGCCGGTGCGCAGCGCCTCTGCAAATGTCGGCGCACCCGCCGGTACGACCATGAACTCCTGGAAATCGACCTTGTTGTCGGCATGAGCGCCGCCGTTGAGCACGTTCATCATGGGCACGGGCAGCACCGATGCGTCGGCCCCCCCGAGGTGGCGCCACAGCGGAAGGCCGGCATCCGCCGCGGCGGCCTTTGCGGCCGCGAGGGACACGCCGAGGATTGCGTTTGCCCCCAGGCGGCCTTTGTTGTCGGTGCCGTCGATATCGATCATCGCCCGGTCGAGCGCCGCCTGGTTGGCGGCATCGCGCCCGGCGATGGCCTCGCCCAGCTCGCCGTTGACGTTGCCCACGGCCTGGGTGACGCCCTTGCCGCCCCAGGCCTCGCCCCCGTCGCGCAGCTCGACGGCCTCGAACTCACCCGTCGAGGCACCCGAGGGCACCGCCGCACGGCCGGAGGCACCAGAGTCGAGCACCACCTCGACCTCCACCGTCGGGTTGCCTCGACTGTCGACGATCTGGCGGGCGTGCACGTCAGCGATGTTGCTCACGGGTCGGTCTGGATCTCCTGTACTCGTTCGATGTATCTGTCAGCCGCGGATCGCAGTGCCAACTCCGGGTCGGCACCGGCCGCGGTGGCCGCCTGCACCGCCGCGAACAGCAGATCGCCGGCGGCCTCGTCTGAAGCCTCTCCTACCCCGCCGGCCGCGAGCGCCCTGGCCGCAGAGGTCACGTCGGGCACGGACGGCGGGGCCGTCGGTGCTCGCTTGCCGCGGCGCTGGGCCTTCTTGGCGTACAGGGTCGCGGGCAGCGTATCCGGCAGGTCGCCGAACAGGCCGCCGCCCTCGGTGTCGGCCTTGATCGCGTCCCAGTTGCGCTTGACCTTCTCCTCGGTCTCGGCGTCGACATCGCCGAACACGTGCGGGTGTCGCCGGATCAGCTTCTCGACGAGCTGGTCTGCCACCTGAGCGAGGCTTCCGGCGCCGCGCTCCTCGAGGAGCAGCGCGAGGAACTGGACCTGAAAGAGCACATCACCCAGCTCATCGACCATCTTCGCGTCATCGCCCGAGCGGGCGGCGTCGGCCAGCTCGTAAGCCTCCTCGACCGTATGCGGCACGATCGAGCGCTCGTCCTGCTCACGGTCCCAGGGACACTCGACACGAAGCTGCCGCGTGATCGCATCCAGGCGGACCAGCGCTTCCGTGGGATCGGCCACGGTCTCGCGCTCAGGCCCGCCTGGGCGACGGCACTACGGAGATGCCGGCGGCGTCTGCGGCTGCGGCGGTGCGCCGCCGGCACCCGGCGGAACCTGCTGCGGTGCGCCACCGGCACCCGGCGGAACCTGCTGCGGTGCGCC
>JBBPXW010000094.1:0-10021 GCA_038200525.1 Solirubrobacterales bacterium
GCCTGGATGTCCTTCTGCTCGTCGGTAAGCGTGAAATCGACCACTGTGTGGTGCTCCTTGGAAGTCGGGTGCAGACGCGAAATGCTCAGCCGCAGCGCAGGATCGCGGCGCCTGATTGATTCGTCAGTCAACGCTATACGGACAAGGGTACCCGAGAGTCCACCGGGCCGCCAATCCCCTATCACGGGGACGAGCTAGAACGTGATCTTCAGGACGAACCAGATGCCTCCGCCGACCGCCAGCAGGGAGAACAGGGCCAGCCCGACCTGCTCGGGATAGAGCAGGGGCCGGCTGGGGGCCATGGTCTTGCGGCGTAAACGGCGGAACATCACGTCAGACTCTACGACGTGGAGTTCGGAACGATCCTCATCGCCATCGTCCTGGTGGCCGCGCTGGTGGCGTGCCTGAGCTACATCGGCTCCGGAGGCATCTACCGCGGCCTCGGTCGCACAGGCCTCTCGCTCGACGAGCCCGACATGCGTCCCGGGCCGCCCGAGGGCAGCCCCGCGGCAAACGCGGAGGCCCAGGAGGAGATCCGCCAGATGGTCGAGGCCAAGTCGGCGCGGTCGCAGGCACGTGGAGGACCTGCGCTTGACGTCGACGCCGAGATCGACGCGCTGACGGGCGCACCGACCGCGGCGAGCCCAGCGCTCACGGAGGAGATCCGCCAGCTCGTGGTGGCGCGCAATGGACGCCGGATGCGCCGGGGCGAGGAGCCGCTCGACGTGGAGCCCGAGGTCCAGCGCGAGCTGCGCCGACTCGCGGACTGACCGCCCGCAACCGATGTCGGTGTCTGCAGCAGCCACCCACTGGTATATCTAGCCCGTGGCCAACGAACGACACTTCGACATCGACGAGCTGCTCGTGCGGCCCGGCACCTACTTCAACCCGCAGACCGAGGTGGTCGTCGTCGTGGACGACTCGGCATCGATCGAGAGCGAGATCTTCGCCATGGAGGAGTTCGAGGGCGCCGACTGGGTCGCCATCTCCGACGACTCCCCCATCGACGAGGCCAAGCGCGACGAGCTGCTCGAGGACTTCCAGGCCACCTTCCACGGCGATGCCGCCGTCAAGGCCACCACGGTCGAGGATCCGGCCGGTGAGGCCGACCTCGACGACGCCGACGACGACCCGCCACCCGCGGTCGTCCCGCTCGACGAAGAATCCGATTGACGCCCCCGGCGACGTCGGCATCCGTGCCGACGTCGTGACCAGGTCCTACGGACCGTAGGCTCGCCAACCGTGCGGCCGGTCCACTACCTGGGCGTCTTCATCCCGATCGCGGTCGGGCTCGAGCTGGCACACGCCGCGCCCACACTCGTCTTCCTGGCCGCCGCGCTCGGCGTGGTCCCGACGGCCGCGGTGATGGGCGAGGCCACCGAGCATCTCGCGGCCAAGACGGGGCCCGGCATCGGCGGCCTGCTGAACGTCACGTTCGGCAACGCTCCGGAGCTGATCATCGCCTTCTTCGCCCTCCAGAAGGGCCTGCAGGAGGTGGTCAAAGCCTCGATCGTCGGGTCGATCGTCGGCAACGTGCTGCTCGTGCTTGGCGCGGCGATGCTGGTCGGTGGGCGCAAGCGCGACAAGCAGACGTTCAACCGCACGGCCGCCACGGCGCAGTCCGGGATGCTGCTGCTGGCCGTGGCTGCGCTCGTGATGCCGGCCGTCTTCCAGCTCGTGCACGGTGGCGGCCTGCCCTCGGTCGGTGAGGAGCGCGTGGACTTCGGCTCCGACCTGGAGAAGCTCTCGCTCGGGACGTCGCTGATCCTTATGGCAAGCTACGCCGCCGGCCTGGTGTTCTCGCTGAAGACCCACCGCGAGGTGTTCAACCCCTACGAGGACTCCGGGGGCGAGGAGGAGGGCGGCTGGTCGATGAAGCGGGCGCTGATCACGCTCGGGGTCGCCGCGGTGCTCGTCGGAGTGATGAGCGAGGTGCTCGTCGGCTCGATCAGCGAGGCATCGAAGAGCATCGGCCTCTCCGAGTTCTTCGTCGGCGTGTTCGTCGTGGCCATTGTCGGCAACGCCGCCGAGCACTGGGTGGCCGTCGCGGTGGCCGCAAAGGACAAGATGGACCTGGCCGTTGGCATCGCGATCGGATCCAGCGCCCAGGTGGCGCTGTTCGTGGCGCCCGTGTTGGTGTTGCTGTCGTTCGTGGTCGGGCCCAACCCGATGGCCCTCGTGTTCAACGGCTACGAGCTTGGCGGCCTGCTGTTCGCGGTGCTCGTGGCCAACTTCCTCACCCAGGACGGGGAGTCCAACTGGTTCGAGGGCGTGCAGCTCCTGTCGCTCTACGCCGTCCTGGGCCTCGTCTTCTTCTTCGCCTAGGAGCGTGGGGCCCCGGCGGCCTCGTCCTCGAGGTGCGGGGTGCTCTCCTCGCGTTCCCTGCGCTTGGCCGCGGCGCCGGGGTCGCGCGCGTCAGCGAGCAGCGAGACCGCGATGCCGATGGCGAACAGCACGAAGATGATCGCCAGGCTCGCGACCGGACCGATCTTCACGAGGTCCTCGATCAGGAGCTTCACGCCGACGGTGGCGAGCACGATCGCGATCGTCTGGTCGAGATAGCGAAAGCGGGCGATCAATCCCTCGACGAGGACGAACAGGGCGCGCAAGCCGAGCAGGGCGAACACGTTGCCCATCCAGATCAAGAAGCCGTCACGAGTGATGGCAAAGGCGGCGGGTATCGAGTCGATCGCAAAGGCGATGTCCGCGAACACGACCGCCACGAGGCAGAGGAACAGCGGCGTGGCGGCCAGCCTGGCCTTCCCGCCCCTGCTCTCCCCTTCGCGCACGAACCAGTGGCCCTCGCGGAAGCCGTCGGTCACCGGGAACACGCTGCGGACGAGCCGCACCATCACGTTTCTGTCCGGGTCGACGTTCTCGCCGACCCCGGTGTAGATCCGGTAGGCCAGAAACAGCAGAGCGATCCCGAGCAGGTAGATGATGAAGTGGAACTGCTCGAGCAGGGTGATGCCGGCCAGGATGAAGATGCCGCGCAGCGCGAGTGCGGCCACGATGCCCCAGAACAACAGCCGCGGCCTGCGCTCCTCGGCCACCCCGAAGTAGCTGAACAGGAGGATGAACACGAACAGGTTGTCGAGCGAAAGCGAGCGCTCGATCAAGTAGACGGTCGTGTAGAGCACGGCATGCTGGCCATCCTGTAAGGCCCACACGACGAGGGCCGCGAGCAGGCTCACGACGAGCCATCCGACCGACCAGATCATCGCCTCCCTGAAGGCGGGCTGGCGACCGCGCGCGAAGAAGTGCAGATCCAGCCAGAGGAAGAACAGCAGCCCGGCGATCAGGCCCGCATACGGCGCTGCATCCTTGACGACCATCCAGAGGTGACGCTAGTCGGAGGCGGCGCCGGCCGCCACGCTCACTTCTGGAGCTCGGACCGACAGCGAGCGATGGCCTGCGTGTCGCCCGGCTTTGCCTTGTCGAGGCAGTCCGAGTAGCGCTTGAAGGCAGCGGTGCTCGGGGTGGCGCTCGTGCCGGGTGACGTTGTGCTCGGGTCGGCGGGGGTGGTGCCCGTTCCGGTGCCGGAGCGCCCGGAAAGCCCACGCAACGCGGCTGCGCCACCGAGCTGGGACGAGAGCTCGGAGATGGGCCGTGAGCTGGCCGGCGCCGTGACGGTCTGGCTGCCGTTTGGGTCGGTCAGGTCCAGGGTGAAACGGAGCGAGCCGCCCGTGATCCCCTTTGCCTTCGCCTGGTCGGCCTTTGGCACCGAGAGCGTGAGCGTGCCCGACACGCGATGCACGAGGCCGTCCTTCTTGCCGACGTACACGTCGAAGGTCGGGTCCTTGATGGTGTCGGCGGCCTCGCTCAGGCGCTTCTGGCTGAGCGGCTGGGGCGCTGTGGCCCCACCGATCGCGTTCGTGCCCTTCCTGGCCACGCCGTTCAAGTCCTTCAGCAGGCTCTTGACGTCGACCTTCGCGGACACGTGCTCGCTTGGCACGCCACCGACGGTCTGATCGCCCTTCATGGTCGCTTCGCGCAGCCAGGACTTGGGATCGATCCCGAGCGTGGGCTTCTTCGAGGCCTTGTCCGCGCGAAGCTCCTTGTTTGCCTGGGCAACCTTCGCCTGGGGCTGCTCATAGAGCTCGCCGCCGAACTTCAGGAAGGCGCGATCGCCGGTCGACAGTAACCCGACCTGCAGCGACTGGCCCTGGGAGACACCGCCGACATTGATGTCGAGATTCGCCTTCGGGACGGTGGTCTTCGAGCCGACATAGGGGCCGCTTGCCTGCAGCTTGAGGGGACCGCTGAAGCCCTTCAGCCCCCGGATCTTCAGCTCGGCGTCCAGCTTCACGTCGGCGCTCTTGATTGACCTTGCGAAGGCGGCATCGAGCAGCTGGGTGGCGTCCCCGTCGTTGCCACCGCTGCTGCCCCCGCCACAGGCGGCCAGCGTTGCCGCACCGGAAACGGCGACGACGGCCGCCGCCAGGGCCACCGCGCGGCGAGGTCCAAGAGCTGTTGTGGGCAGGGTTCGCATCACCGCAACGACGGCGCAGACTAGCGAGCGGTCTGCTCGCGGGAGCGGGCAATGTTTTGCACCACGCAACTTTGGCGACCTCGTCACGTTCAATGGAGGAGATGGGCAGAGCTGCCAGCACGGTCGCGCTCACGCTTGCCTGTGCCGTGGCGCTGTGGGTCGCACCCCCGGCCCGGGCCGGCCAGGTCATGCGCGTGGACGGCCACAAGGTCACGCGGATGGACGATCCGTCTGTTCCTTCCCGCGCGGACGGCGACCTCGGTGTCGAGGCCGTGCTCCCCCGCGCGGAAGCCAGCGCAGCGCCGGGCATATCGGCGTCAGCTGCCAAGGCCAAGAAGCCGACGCGGGGCCAAAAGGCGGTGGCGTCGGCACTGAAGTCGGCCCGTGCCAAGCGCGCCATCTCCGTCGCGGCACTGAAGCGCTACACGCGCCTGTACGGACTGGCCCGATCGCGTCGGGCCAAGCTGAAGGGCCGGCGCGGACGCGAGCTCGGCAGCGTGATCGCCACCCTCGAGGCCGTGGCGCTGCGCGGGCAGCTGACGCCATCGCGGATCGTGCCGATGTTCCTGATCCTCCGGCGCAACACCCAGTTCTGGCTGCGCAGCCCGTTTCCCGGCAACCGCGGCTACGTCCAGTTCAAGGGCAGCCAGCTGCTCTTCGAGTACTACGTCGGCGAGGGCCTGCAGCTGCAGCCGCTCGCGAACTTCAAGAAGGCCAACCAGCTGCACGGTGCGTGCGTGAAGCGGACCGGCGTCGCGTGCGACCGCACCGCCCTTTCGAAGCTGCTCGGCGAGCTGGTCGACACGCGCGTACGGCGCCGGAAGTTCACCGCTTGGGAGTACTACTTCGACTTCGGCGGGGGCCGCCCGCCGTGGATCAGCGGCATGGCCACGGCCACCGGCATCCAGGCGTTCGGACGGGCGGGCAAGCTGCTGCGTACCACCAGGTGGCGCAGGTACGCCAAGGCGGCGATGCCCGCGTTTACGACCAACGCACCCACCGGCGTCAGGACCCGCGGACCACTCGGCGGCACCCACTACCTGCAGTACTCCTTCGCCCCGCGGCTGTACGTCATCAACGCGTTCCTCCAGTCGATCATCGGCCTCTACGACTACGCCGGCATCACCGGGGACAAGACGGCGGCCACGCTGTGGCGACGCGCCGAGCCCGAGGCGCGCGCCGAGCTGCCTCGCAACGACACCGGCGACTGGTCCACCTACTCGTTCTCCGGGCGCGAGTCGACGCGTGAGTACTACGACCTGCTCCTGGAGTTCTCCGTGAGCCTCTGCCACCGCCTGCACGCAAAGGCCTACTGCGACACCGCGCGCAACTTCAGGGGCTACCTCATAAAGCCCGCCGAGCTCGCGCTGCTCGGCCCGACGAGCGCAACCCCGGGCCGCGAGGCACGGGTCCGCTTCTCGGTGTCAAAGCTCTCGGCGGTGCAGATCGTGGTCACCCACGAGAACGGCAAGACCGTGCTCGACAAGACCCAGACCTTCCGCCGCGGCACGGGCTCGTTCGCGTTCAAGCCAGGCGCCACCGGCACCTACGCGGTGAGCCTCGCGGCGAAGGAGCTGCGCACGGGAAAGGGCCTGCGCACACAGACGTCCGGCCAGATCGTCAGCTCCTCGCCGTAGGGACGCCACACCCGTAGGATCCCGCGATGACGCCTCCGCGGACGATCCTCTACACCGGCAAGGGCGGCGTGGGAAAGACCAGCGTGGCGGCCGCCACCGCGCGGCGCTGTGCCGCCGCGGGTCTGCGCACAGTCGTGCTGTCCACCGATCCGGCCCACAGTCTCTCGGACTCGCTCGAGGCGCCGCTGGCGAGCAAGCCGACCCAGGTGGCGGACAACCTGTTCGGCCAGGAGCTCAAGGCCCAGGAGGAGATGGAGCGCCACTGGGAGGCGGTCTCCGAGTGGCTCGGCAGGGTGCTCAGCGACCGCGGGGTCGACCAGATCTCGGCCGAGGAGCTGACCGTGCCGCCGGGGATGGACGAGCTGTTCAGCCTGCTGCAGCTGAAGGGCCACCACGAGTCGGGAGAGTTCGACTGCGTGATCGTCGACTGCGCGCCGACGGGCGAGACGCTGCGACTGCTCTCGTTCCCCGACATCTGCACGTGGTGGCTCGAGAAGGTGCTGCCGTGGCAGGGAAGGCTGATGGCGGCGGCGCGGCCGTTCGCGCGGGCAAGCGCGGTGTCCCTGCCCGGCCAGGGCGTGCTCGACGAGGTCGAGGCGCTGGTGCGCAACCTCGTCGAGATGAGCTCGATCCTCCGCGACGGGCTGCACACGTCGGTCCGGCTGGTGATGAGCCCCGACCGCATGGTGGTGCGGGAGTCGATGCGCACCTTCACCTACCTCAACCTCTACGGCTATCTCACGGACGCCGTGGTGGTCAACCGGGTGCTGCCCGAGGCGGCCGGGGAGGGCTACTTCGCCGCCTGGCGCGAGGCCCAGCAGGAGACGATGGAGCTGGTGCGCTCGGCGTTTGCCCCCGTGCCCGTGCTCACGGCGCCGTGGCTGCCGCGAGAGGTCTCGGGGCCCGAGCTGCTCGACGAGCTTGGCGCGGCGGTGTTTGCCGACCATGCCGCCGAGGCGGTGCTTCACGAAGGCCCCCTCCGCGAGCTCACGGCCGCCGACGACCATGCCACCCTGCGGCTGCCGCTGCCGCTGGCCGAGCGCGCCGACATCGACCTGAAGAAGATCGGGCTCGAGGTGGTGGTGCGTGTGGCAGACCAGAAGCGCACTATCATCCTGCCGCCCTCGCTGGCGTCGTATGAGACCAGCGGCGCCCGCTTTGCAGACGGTGCGCTCGAGGTCGACTTCGTGAGGCCCACAGATGACGGAGAGCCCGAACCCACCACCTGATCCCGAGCCCGGTGCCGACTGGGGCCGGCGCCGACGCGGCACGCCGCCGCCACCGTCGTTCGGTGCTGCCGCCGACGCGGGCCCCGACCTGTCACGCGAACCCTCCGAACGTCAGCGCTCACACGATCGGACCGCCTCGGACGAGGCGCGGCTGCGCACCGAGTGGCACCAGGTGAACGCCGAATGGGACCGCGCTCGTGGACATCAGCAGGGGGGGCAGGCCGGCGCCTCGAGCATGCCCGACCTTTCGGCGCTCCTCGTGCTCCTCGACACGCTGCGCAGCGCCGCCCCGGTGGAGTTGCAGGAGCGCACGACGGCCCTGATCCGCGAGGTGCTGCTCACTCTGCGATCCCTGATCGACTGGTACCTCGAGCGCTTGGACGGGCCGGGTCCCAAGCCAGAGGTCCAGGACATCCCGATCGAGTAGCCGGAAGCCCGGCAACGCACCGTGAGTGGCGCCGGGCCGCCACTACGATCGAGGCCGTGGTGGTCCTATGGCGCAGGCTGGGGGTCGAGCAGAAGGTGGCCGCCGTGGCCGCGGTGCTGCTGATCGTGAGCACCCTCGGACCGTTCTCCTTCGTGGAGGCCGCCACAGTGCTCACCGCAGGCGGCGTGCTCGCCCTGCTGCGACTGCGGGGTCTCGGACGCCGCTTCCACCTGCCCGGGGGCGACGGGCTCGTGATCATCGTGGCGGCCGGCTGGTCGGCGCTGCTCATCGTCGCGCGGCTGCTCGACCGTCCTCTGGGCCAGTCGGTCCTGGCGCTGGGCTGTGCCGCCGTACTCGCCGCAGCCGGCTTGCGTGACCGCGTTGCCGACCCCGACCCCGACGTCGACAGCGCGCCGTCGGGCTACGAGGACGTGACCGAGCCGCTGCACCGTGAGAACGATGCGACCGTGGTCATCCCCACGGACACCGAGGACACCCGGCCGATCAGGCCCCGCGAGCCGCGACCGGGCGGTCCGCCACGACCGCGGTGACCAGCGGACTCCCATCCGCGACCGCCTCGGCCGGCGCGCCCGCCAGCTGACCCCCGGCGCAGGTGGAGGCGTGCGTCTCGCGCGCCGGGTTGCGAATCCCTACCAGGCCGAGCACACCGCCCACGGCCACCAGCGCCGCCGAGATGCCCATCGCCAGATGGAACGCGCCCACGGAGCTGTCGGCGTCCTGCCCGTAGCGCCCGGCCACGATCGCCCCGACGAGAGCGATGCCGAGCAGCCCGGCCGTCCGCGCAACGGCGTTGTTCACGCCGCTGGCCGTGCCGGCGTTGCCCTCGTCGGCCGAGGCGAGAACCGTGGCCGTGAGCGGCGCGACGGTCATCGACAGTCCGATCGCGAACACCACCAGCCGTGGAAGCAGGTCACCGAAGTAGGTGAGGTCGCTGCCCAGGGTGGCCATCGAGGCCAGCCCCAACGCGGTCACGAGCGGCCCCACCCCCATGAAGAGACGCGGCCCCAACCGGTCGGCGAGCGCGCCGAAACGCGACGAGAGCAGGAACATGCTGACGGTCACGGGCAGCGACGCCGTGCCCGCCGCGGTGGCGCTGTAGCCCGCAGCCTGCTGTAGGAAGATCACCAGGAAGAAGAACAGCAGTGACAGCCCTGCATACATCGCGAGGGTCTGCACGTTGCCCACAGCGAAGTTGCGGTTGCGAAACAGGTCGAGCGGCAGCATCGGATGGGGGGTCCGTCGCTCATGGGTCACGAACCCGGTGAGCAGGGCGACCGCCGCCACGAGCGGCGCGACGACGCTCAGATCGAGAACTCCCACCTCGGGCGCCCGCACGAGTCCGAACGTGAGCGTGGCCAGCCCGCCGGCGCAGAGCACCGCCCCGGCGATATCGACGCGTACGTCCTCGTCGGCATTGCTCGAGCGGGGAACCACCTTCGCCACCAGCACGAGCGTGGCAAGCACGAGCGGTATGTTCACCGCGAAGATCCACCGCCACGAGGCGAGATCCACGAGCTGCCCGCCGATCAGCGGCCCCAGCACGGTGCCTATGGCCCCCCAGGCGGTCCACGAGCCCACCGCCTTGCCGCGCTGGTCGCGCGGGAACACCGCCACGATCACGGCCAGGGCGGCCGGCGCGACCAGTGCGCCACTGACACCCTGCAGCGCCCTGGCCAGGACGAGCACCTCGATCGTCGGAGAGATCGCGCAGATCAGAGACGTCACGCCGAAGCCCACAACGCCGACGGCGAACACCCGGCGCTCGCCGAGCACGTCTCCGAGCGAGCCCCCAACCAGGATGAGCGACGCCAGCGTGACCAGATATGCGTTCGCGGTCCACTGCTGGCCCGCAAAGCCCCCGCCGAGGTCGGACCGGATGGCGGGCAGCGCCACGTTGACCACGGTCGCGTCGACGGTGACAACCGCAGACCCCAGGATGCAGGCCACGAGCACAAGCCGCTTGCGACTCTCGGTCAGTTGCTCGGCGTGCACCGGACGAGTATGCACCGGCATTCAAGTGCCGGGCAGAGATAGCCGATACCCAAGCCAGAGCGCATCACGGAACGGGCATCAGCTCGCACCGCGCTTCGCTCTCAACCTCCCTCCTGTCGAACGAGTTGGCCGGCCCGTCATCCGACGGGCCGGCGTCTCTCGTTTCAGCGGAGGGGCTCAAGGCGCCGGCCACCGCCGGGGCGGCCCGCTCGCCGTCGCCGAC
>JBBPXW010000095.1:0-2621 GCA_038200525.1 Solirubrobacterales bacterium
ATCGCCGACGGCCCCTCGATCCTCGAGTACGTCCGCGACACCGCGCGCGAGGGCGGCGTGGAGCGCAACATCCGCTTCGGGCACAAGGCGGTGGCCGCGCAGTGGTCGTCCCCGGACGCACGCTGGACGGTGCGGGCACGGCGAGAGGACACCGCACAGACGGTGACCATGACGTGCGACATCCTCTACATGTGCAGCGGCTACTACCACTACGACGCCGGCTACACGCCCGAGTTCGAGGGCAGCGAGCGCTTCGGCGGTCAGGTCGTGCATCCCCAGCACTGGCCCGAGGACCTCGACTACGAGGGCAAGCGCGTGGTGGTGATCGGAAGCGGCGCCACGGCGGTCACGCTCGTGCCCGCCATGGCCGGGCACGCCGCACACGTGACGATGCTGCAGCGCTCGCCAAGCTATGTGACCGCACTGCCGGGAGAGGATCCGATCGCCAACTTCCTGCGCCGCGCGCTGCCGGCCAAGCTCGCCTACTTCCTCATCCGATGGAAGAACGTGCTGCTGATGGTGCTCGGCTTCCAGCTCAGCCGCCGTCGCCCCGAGGTCGTGAAGCGCTTCATCCGCATGGCCGCAGCGCGAAGGCTGCCGCCCGGATACGACCTCGACACCCACTTCAAGCCCGCATACGACCCGTGGGACCAGCGCCTGTGCGTGGTGCCGGACGGCGACCTGTTCAAGGCCATCGCGGACGGGGACGCATCGGTGGTCACCGATCACATCGAGCGCTTCACCGAGACCGGCCTGCAGCTCACATCCGGAGCCGAGCTGCAGGCCGACGTGATCGTGACCGCCACGGGGCTGCGGGTGCTCGGCCTCGCAGGGATGCAGCTGACGGTGGACGGTCGCGACGTCGATGTCTCACAGACCATGGCCTACAAGAGCCTGATGCTCGACGGCGTGCCCAACATGGCCTTCGTGGTGGGCTACTCCAACGCGTCCTGGACGCTCAAGGCCGACCTCACCTCCGAGTACCTCTGCCGGCTGCTCAACCACATGGACGCCCACGGCTACGACCGCGCCATGCCGTGCAACAGCGACTCCTCGATCGAGCCGGAGCCGTTCATGGACCTGACGGCGGGATACGTGCTCCGCGGACTCGATCAGTTTCCAAAGCAGGGGTCCAGGGCGCCGTGGAAGCTGCACATGAGCTACCCGCGCGACATCGTGACGCTGCGCCACCGCCCGATCGAGGACGGCACCATGCAGCTCTCGCGATGCTGATCGCGATCGTCTCCGACACCCACATGCCCCGCGGCGAACGCCAGCTCCCCGGCGAATGCGTGGAGCGGATGGCCGCCGCCGACCTGATCCTCCACGTCGGCGACGTGATGACCGCCACCACGCTCGCCGAGCTCGAGCTGATCGGCCCCCCGCTGCTCGCGGTGCAGGGAAACGTCGACGATGCGCAGCTGCGCCGCCGGCTGCCGGTCGAGAGGGTGGTCGACGCCGAGGGTGCCCGGATCGGGATGGTGCATGACTCCGGCGCCCGGCTGGGTCGCCTCGAACGCATGCGCCTACGCTTCCCCGATTCAGACGCCGTGCTGTTCGGCCACTCCCACATGCCGCTTCACGAGGAAGAGGGCGGTTTCCAGATCTTCAACCCGGGCAGCCCCACGCAACGCCGTCGGGCGCCCGCCCACTCGATGGGCTGGGCCCGCGTAGACGACGGCCGGGTCACCTTCGAGCTCCTTGAGCTCGGTGCTCCCGGTAGGCGTATAGCCAGACCGAGCTGATTTCTCACGAACCGAAAGGCCACACCTTGAGTCAGTCCACGCAGAAGATCGTCCAGTACCTAAACGAAGCGCACGCAACCGAGCTCGCCCTGATCCGCGTGCTGCAGTCCCAGATCGCTATGACCCCGAGCGGCCCGTACCGCAACGGTCTCGACAAGCATCTGGGCGAGACGCGCAACCACGCCGAGCGCGTCGAGCGGCGGCTGTCGGAGCTCGACGCCGGCAACAACCCCGTGCAGGTCGTGGTCGGTGTGGCCGAGGGCGTGCTCGGTCAGGTGCTCGCGTTCGCCAAGAGCCCGCTGGACCTGGTCCGCGGCGGCGGTGGCGAGGAAAAGGTGCTCAAGAACGCCAAGGACGCGTGTGCGACCGAGGCGCTGGAGATCGCCACCTACACCGCGCTCGAGCGGCTGGCCCGCTCGGTCGGCGACGACACGACCGCCGACCTCGCGGCCTCAATCCGTGAGGACGAGCAGCGGATGCTCGACCGCGTGCTGCGCGAGATTCCGAAGCTGGCCGACGCGGTCGTCGGTGCCGAGGTGCACGGCGACCCGTCCTATGACATCTCGACCACTGGCGCCGCTGACGCCGCACGCGGGGCAAAGGTCACGATCGACGCGGCCGCGAGCGCCGGCAAGACACGGGCAAAGCGCACCGCCCGCCAGGCCCGCAAGGTGCCGGGTGTCGCGCAGGCCGAGGGCCAGGTCAAGGGCGCCGTGGCGTCCGAGGACGATCTGGCCATCGCGCAGTACGACAAGCTCACAGCCGACGAGATCGTGAGCAAGGTGAAGGAGCTCTCGCAGATCGACCTCGCGAAGGTCGACTCCTACGAGCGCAAGAACGAGAACCGGACGACGGTGCTCGACAGGGTCTCCGCGC
>JBBPXW010000096.1:0-3256 GCA_038200525.1 Solirubrobacterales bacterium
CCACGGGTGCACCGTGACCGCGACGGGCCCGACCGCGCTGTCGGTGCTGGCTACGGTGCCGCCGCCGTCGAGATCGACGGCGGTCAGCTCGCCGTCGGCACGCGCCGTTCCCGCGAGCACGACGCTTCCCGTGAGGTCGGCGACGAATGCCGAGCCCGGTGCGCCCGCGAGCTCGGTGGCCGTGCCCGCCTGCACGATCGAGCCGGCGTCGATCACCACGATCCGGTCCGCCAGCAGGGCGGCCTCCTCGAAGTCGTGGGTGACCATGACGGTCGGCACCGCCGCGGCCTGCAGCAAGTCCGCGAGCTCCCGCCCGGCGCGCGCGCGGGTGGTCGCGTCGAGGGCGGACAGTGGCTCGTCGAGCAGGAGCACGAGTGGGTCCCGTGCCAGCGCGCGAGCGAGGGCCACGCGCTGGCGCTCTCCGCCCGAGAGCGTGGCGGGCGCGGCGTCGGCCCGGTGTGCCATGCCGAAGCGGTCGAGCAGCGCGTGCGCCCGCTGCCGCCGGGTGACACGGTCTGCGCCGACCATCCCGTAGGCCACGTTGCGCCATGCGCTCAGATGTCCGAAGAGGGCGTAGTCCTGAAAGAGGAAGCCCGTGCGGCGACGGTCCGGGGCGAGGTCAATCCCGACCTCGGTGTCGAGCCACGTCTCCTCCGCGCAGCGCACGCGGCCGCTGGCGGGCTTCAGCAGCCCCGCTGCCACGCGCAGCAGGGAGCTCTTGCCGGCGCCTGACCGGCCCGTCAGCGCAAGGCACTCGCCGTCTGCCACCGACAGGCTTGCATCCAGCTCGAAGCCGCCCAGCCGGGTGGCTGCCTCAAGCTCGAGCATCGCCGAGCACGCCTCCGCCCGCGACGGGCTTCACCGCGAGCAGGATCGCGGCGCTGGCCGCCACAAGGACGGCGGACAGGGCGAGGGCTCCGGTGAAGTCGTCGGAGAAGCGCTCGTAGATCGCCAGCGGCGCCGTCTGGGTCACCCCGGTGAGGCTGCCGGCGAAGACCAGCGTGGCGCCGAACTCGCCAAGCGCTCTCCCCCAAGCCAAGGCGGCGCCGGCCACGAGGCCCGAGCGCGCGCCGGGCACCGCCACCCGCGCGAAGGTACGAGCGTCGCCCGCACCGAGCGTGCGCGACGCCTCGATCACCGCAGGGTCGAGCGCCCCGAAGGCGGCAATCGCCTGGCGCACGTAGAACGGGCTTGCCACGAACACGAGCGCAACCACCACTCCGGCAGTCTGGAACACCAGCTCGACCCCGGCGTGCGCGAGCGGTTGGCCGAGCAGGCCCTGGGGACCGAGGGCCGCGAGCAGCCCTATTCCCGCCACGGCCGGAGGCACCACGAGGGGAAGCTCGACCAGGGTGATCGCCACCGCGCGGCCGGGGAACGACCGGGTGGCCAGGAGCCACGCGGCCGGCGTTCCAACGAGGACGATCACCACGAGCGCGATCGCTGAGACTTCGAGGCTGAGCACGAGCGCATCGGTGGCGCCCGGGTCATCGAGACTGCCGACGAGCTCACGCGGCGACACGTCGAGAAAGATCGCCAGCAGCGGCAGCGTGAGAAACGCGAGCACCACCGCGAGGGCCGCCACCAGCAACGCGGTGAACACCGACGGGCGCCTCACTTCGGCGACTCGAACCCCGCATCGGTCATGGCCTTCAGGCCGGCGCCGCTGAGCAGGCCGTCGATGAACGCCTTGGCGGCCTTGGGCTGCTTGGCGCCCTTGACAGCCGCGATCCCGTACTTGACGCGCGGCTGGAGCGACCTTGGAAGCTCGATCGTCCTGACCTTGCCCTCGGTGGCCACCACATCGGTCGCATAGACGAAGCCGGCGTCGGCGGCGCCCTGGGTGAGCTTGCCGATCACGCCCTTGACATCGGGCTCGTTTGACCGCACGTTGGCCAGGATGGCCTTCGACTCGCCCGCCGGCAGCCGTGCGAGCACGTCGCGCGTATAAGAGCCGACCGGCACCGACTCCGCGCCGACGGCCAGCTTGGCGCCGCTCCGCGTGAGGTCACGGAGCGTGCTGATCTTGGAGGATTCTGCCGGCACCGCGAGCACCAGGCGGTTGCCGGCGAACACCACGGGCTTCGTGACCTTGCCCTCGTGGTAGAGCTGGTCGGGCAGCTTGGTGTTGGCCGCCGCGAACACGTCGGGCCTTACGCCCTTGCGGATCTGGGCGGCCAGCTCGTCGGAGCCGGCGAAGCTGAACCGCGCCTCTGCGCCGCCGAACTGCTGCCCGTAGGTGGTGAAGGCGCCCTTGAGCGACGCGGCGGCCGACACCGTGAGCTGGGGCTTGGCGGAGCGGCCGGAGCCGCCACCGCCGCCCCCACACCCCGCGGTGGCGAGGGCGAGGGGGGCCAGGGCCGCGCACAGCGAGCGCGAAGCCCGCATCAGGCCGCCCCTCGCCCGACCATCACCGAGGTCGCCTTGACGGCGGCGGTGGCCTGTACGCCCGGCGCGAGCCCGAGCTCCTCGACCGAGTCACGCGTGACGGCGGCGGTGATCCGGTGCGGTCCGGCCTCGATCTCGACGAGTGCCATCACGCCGTCGCACTCCACCGAGGTGACTACGCCCGCAAAGCGGTTCCGAGCCGACAACTGGTCACCGACCTTGTGGCGGGTCGGCCGCTCGCTCAGTCGCTCGACCTCGCTCGTTGGCACGCGCCGGCGGTTGGCGGCGTCGCGCACCGTCTCGACCTTGCCCGCGGCGTCCCACCTACGCAGGGTGTCCGGGCTCACGCCGATCGCGCGGGCGGCCTCACCGAGCAGCATTCCAGTCTGATCCAATTCGCTCATTGCCTAAGCATTACATAGGCACTACGCTCCTCGGCAGTGGGACACGATCACGGTGCGGCGCGGGCGGACCAAGCTTTGCAAGGGGACGGCCGCGGCGAGAGACCTCGAATGTGTGACCGGCCGCCGCCTGCTGCATGTACCAGCCGAAGTGGTTACGGAACTGGTGGGCGCCCACGATCTCCGGTGCGTCTGGAGGGATGGAGCTGAGGGGACTCGAACCCCTGGCCTCTTGCGTGCCACGCAAGCGCTCTTCCAGCTGAGCTACAGCCCCTAGAGCGGGCCAGTCTACCGACGCGAACTCGAAGTCGCAGGCCCAGCGAATGGCTCCGCGCTGACCGTTTTGCGGATTCGTGAGCCTTAGGTAGAAGAGGCTCTGTCCTTCTACGGCCTCAACGGGAAGCAAGTAGCAAGTGTCGGTCTCCTGGCAGTACGCGACGAGGGCATCGATCTCATCCGCCGTATAG
>JBBPXW010000097.1:0-22066 GCA_038200525.1 Solirubrobacterales bacterium
CTGCTCGTGCACATCGACGAGCGCGACGACTCCGGCGCGCAGGTGTTCGACGCCACGCTCTCGCTCGAGCGTCATGAGATGACCGCAGGGCGGCTGGCGCGGGTGCTGGCGCGCTTTCCGGTCACCTCGCTCCGCGTGGTCACGCTGATCTACTGGAACGCGCTGAGGCTGAAGCTCAAGGGCGCGCCGTACTTCCGACACCCGGAGCGGGCACGATGAAGAGCGAGGTTGCGCGCCACATCGTGCTGCGCCTGTTCGGCGCGATCCGCGTCGGGCGCCTCGACCTGATCGACGGCAACCGTCACTGGGTGTTCGGCGACGCGGATTCCGAGTTGCGCGCCACGATCACCGTACGGTCCCAACGCTTCTACGCGCACATGCTGCGCGGGAGCATCGGCCTCTCGGAGACCTACATGGATGGTGACTGGGAGGCCGACGACCTCGTGGCCCTGACACGAATCGGCGCGCGCGCCATGCCCCGCCTGGATCGCCTGCGCCGCAAGTGGCATCCGGTGCTGCATCGCGCTCAGAAGCTGGCGGACATCGTGCCCGACAACGATCTCGCGGGCAGCAAGCGCAACATCGCCGCCCACTACGACCTCGGAAACCAGCTGTTCTCGCTCTTCCTCGACCCGACGATGATGTACAGCTGCGCCACCTTCGAGCATCCCGGACAGTCGCTGCACGATGCCCAGCTGGCACGACTCGATCGCGTCTGCCGCCGGCTCGAGCTGACCGCCGACGACCACCTGCTCGAGATCGGCACGGGCTGGGGCACGATGGCCATCCACGCCGCCCAGACCACCGGCTGCCGCGTGACCACCACAACGATCTCGCAGGAGCAGCACGACTTCGCGCGCGAGCAGGTGCAGGACAAGGGGCTCGAGGACCGGATCACCGTGCTGCTCGAGGACTACCGCGACCTCACGGGCACCTACGACAAGCTCGTGTCGCTCGAGATGATCGAGGCGGTGGGCTGGCAGTACTTCCCAACCTACTTCGACCGATGCTCGCGGCTGCTGTCAGACGACGGCCTGATGTTCCTGCAGGCGATCACCATCGACGATCGCGCCTACGAGGTCGAGAAGGCGTCGAAGAGCTTCATCAACACCCATATCTTCCCGGGCGGCTGCCTGCCCTCGCTCGAAGTCATCCACTCCTGCCTGGCTCACCACACCGACATGTCGACGGTGTGGCTCGACGACATCACCCCCCACTACGCCGAGACCGTCAAGCGGTGGCGCGAGACGTTCGCGGCGAGCACGGACTTGGCGGCCGAGCTGGGCTACGACCGCACCTTTCGGCGTATGTGGGAGCTGTATCTGGCTTACGTCGAGGGGGGCTTTCGCGAGCGCCGGATCAACGACGTGCACATGGTCTTCGCAAAGCCCGGCCGGCGCGACGGCTCAGTATTTGGGCTTGCGGCTGAAGCTCCGGCCGGCGATCTGGTCAAGTAGGAACGCCGGACCGCGGCTCGCCAGCTTGGCGATCGCCGTCTTTCCACCCGGGCCGAGCACGTCGGCGTCGTCCTTGATCGCCTGAACGACCTTGTCCGCCCATTCGGAGGCCGGCACGCTGTCCCAGCCCGAGGTGTCGAGGTGATTTCCGTACATGTCCTGCGTCTCGCCGAGCATGTCGGTGTCGACCCCGCCCGTCACCAGGTGCAGGGCGGTCACGCCCGTGCCCTTGGTCTCACGCCGCAGCGACTCGGTGAACGCGACCACGCCGGCCTTGGATGCCGCGTAGGTGCTCGCGGCCGGAAAGTAGGCATAGCCCGAGATGCTCGCGTTGTTGACCACCTTGCCGTGACCGCGCTTGAGCATCCCCGGCAGCACCGCATGGGTCAGGTGGATCGTGCCGGTGAGGTTCACCTGGATCATCGGATAGATGTCGTCGAGCTTCTGCTCCTCGAGCAGCCCGCCCGTCACGAGCCCTGCGTTGTTGATCAACAGGTCGATCTTGGCGAGGTCATCCCCCAGCCCTTTGCAGCCCTCGTCGATCGATTCTCGTGAGCCGAGGTCCAGGGCGACGGGACGCACCTCCTTGGCACGGCCGACCTTGGGGGCTTCGAACTTGGCTGGATCGCGCATGCCGGCAAGCAGCAGATCGAGCGGCTCCCGCGCCAGCGCCTCGAGGAGCGCGTTGCCGATCCCCCTATTGGAGCCGGTCACCAGTGCGCTGCGTCCAGTCAAGTCCATGTGCTCAGGCTACGGACGGGTGAGCCGATCGGCTTACCGACTCGTAGCTCTCTCGCATGGACGCACTCGCCTACGACCGCACTGGCTCGGGCGCCCCGCTCGCGCTGATCCACCCCCTCGGAGCCCACCGGGGCGTATGGAAGCCGGTGTTGGGGCTGCTGGCCGACCACTTCGACGTGATCGCCCTCGACATGCCCGGCTTCGGCGGCTCGCCGCCGCTGGCCGAGAACGTGCCCGCCACGGCGGCCAACATCGCCGGGGCGGTGCGCGAGACGCTGCGCTCCATCGACATCGAGCAGACCCACGTGGCCGGCATCTCGCTCGGCGGCTGGGCAGGACTCGAGCTCGCAAAGACCGATGCCGCGCTGAGCGTCACCACGCTGTGCGCCGCCGGGTTCTGGCGGCAGGCGCTCGGGCCGCGGCCGGAAGTGGCGCGCACGACCGTGCGACGGCTCCTGCCGGTGCTGCGACCGCTGATGCAGGTTGGCTCGGCGCGACGCGCCTTGCTCATGGGAATCATGGCCCACCCCGAGAACGTCCCGGCCGACGACGCCTATGCGCTCGTCCGCGCCTACGCCGAGGCCGCCGGCTTCACCCGTGCCAATCGTGAGATGCGCAGTGGCCTGTTCACCGGCTTCGACGAGATCGATGTGCCCATCACGATGGCCTGGGCAGACCGCGACCGCTCGGTCTACCCACCCGAGAACGTGCCGGCCGGCGTTGACGTGCGCCGCCTCACCGACTGTGGCCACGTGCCCACCTGGGACTCGCCCAAGCAGGTTGCCGGCGTGATCCGCGAGGGCGCGGGACGAGCGCTCACCGCGCACTAAGGTCACGGAATGGGCGAAGCCACCGCAGATCAGGCGCTGCTCGACGCGCGCTGGGACCTCGAGCCGCTCGTCGGGGGCGACGGCCGCGACGGGGCCACCTCGATGCTCGAGGAGGCCGCGCGGCTGGCCGAGGACTTCGCCGGGCGCTTCCGCGGCAGGGTGGCCGATCTCGACGCAGCGGCGCTCGCCTCCGCGCTGCGCGAGCTTGAGGACATCTTCGATCGCGTCGGCCGTGCCGGCTCCTACGCCTCGCTCGCGTTCTCGGTCGACACTCAGGACGCTCCCACGGGCGCGCTGATGCAGCAGGTCAGCGAACGCGGCGCCTCGATTCAGACGTCGCTGCTCTTCTTCGAGCTCGAGTGGAACGAGGTCCCCGACGCGCAGGCCGAGCAGCTGATGGCCGCCGACGAGCTGGCCTTCTGCCGGCACTACCTGCGGATGGAGCGGCGCTACCGCGACCACCAGCTCTCAGAGCCCGAGGAGCGGATGCTCACCGAGACCGCAGTGACGGGCCGCTCGGCCTTCGGCCGCCTGTTCACCGAGCTGACCTCGGCCATGACCGTGGAGCTTCCCAGCGCGGAGGACCCCGTGCCGCTGATGGAGGCGCTCAGCCTGATGCAGAGCCCCGACCGCGAGCAGCGAGCCACAGCCGCGGCCGGTGTCACGGCCGCGCTGCAGCCCGGCCTACGCACCCGCGCGTTCGTGTTCAACACGCTGCTGCAGGACAAGTCGACCAAGGACCGCCTTCGCTCCTACGACCACTGGCTCTCGTCGCGCAATCTCTCCAACGAGGCGAGCGACGAGTCCGTGGAGGCCTTGACCTCAGCGGTGGTCGACAACTACGAGCTGGCTCGGCGCTGGTATCGCCTCAAGGCCAAGCTGCTGGGGATCGACAAGCTCGCCTACTACGACCGCGCCGCTCCGGTGGCCGACTCCGAGCAGCACATCCCCTACGACGAGGCCAAGGCCACGGTGCTCGACTGCTACCAGAGCTTCTCCGAGGAGCTCGGTGACGCCGCCCGGAGCTTCTTCGACGGCAACTTCATCGACGCCCCGCCCCAGCCCGGCAAGCGTGGTGGCGCCTTCTGCGCCTACACGGTGCCCGCCGCCCACCCGTACGTGATGCTCAACTACACCTCGCGCCCCGGCGACGTGCTCACGATGGCCCACGAGCTCGGCCACGGCGTGCACGCCTACCTCGCCCGACCGAAGGGGATGTTCGAGTTCACGACGCCCCTGACCGTGGCCGAGACGGCATCGATCTTCGGCGAGACGATCGTGCTCGAGCGCCTTCTGGCCGATGCGCCCGACGCATCGGCGCGGCTTTCCCTGCTTGCCGAGTCACTCGACGGCGCCGTTGCCGCCGTGTTCCGCCAGGTGGCGATGAACCGCTTCGAGCACCGCATCCACAGTGAGCGCCGCGAGTCGGGCGAGCTGTCGACGGAGACGTTCGCCCAGGCGTGGATGGACACCCAATCCGACCTGCTCGGCGACTCCGTCGAGCCCTCCGACGACTACTCGTCCTGGTGGTCCTATGTGCCCCACTTCGTCGACACGCCCGGCTACGTGTACGCCTACGCCTACGGCCACCTGCTGGCACTTTCGGTCTACCGCCGCTTCGAGGAGGAGGGCGAGGGCTTCACCCCCTCCTACCTGGAGCTGCTCAAGGCGGGCGGCTCGATGCCGCCGGAGGAGCTCGGCCAGATCGTCGGCGTGGACCTCGGGGATCCGGGCTTCTGGAGCGCAGGGCTCGGCCTGATCGAACGCCAGCTCGATGCCGCCGAGAAGGCGGCCGGGGAGGCCGGACGGATCTAGTAGCCCGTTGAACAGCTCCCGGCGGCATGGGCACGGCTGGGCTCGAACCAGCGACATCCGCCTTGTAAGGGCGGCGCTCTACCAACTGAGCTACGCGCCCGGGTGCGGTCACTGCTCGACGAGGATTCTGGCAGCCCGTCGCGCCACGGGTCGATCGGCCGACTCCCAGCATGCGCTGCGAGGGGCCGCACCGATGAGACGGTGGGGATGGATCCCCACCCAGCGCCCGCAACCGGCGGCCTGCGCGCCGGGCACCCTAGGATCCGCCCCGTGGACACCCGTCTCTTCGTGCGCTCGCTGGCGGTCCAGGCCGTCCTGATAGCCGTGCTCTTCGCAGTGCTCCTGGCGCTGCCGCTCCCCGAGGGCTTCTTCAAGGACTACGGCTTTGCCACGGGCCCCGTGGCCTGGATCCTCTGCTCGGTGATCACCGCCCGGATCCTCTCGCTGCCAGCCGGGCTGGCGCTGTTTGCGGCGCTTGCGGGGGGCGTGGCGGGCGGGCTCGTCGGGCTTGTGGCCGGACACTTCCCCGGCCTGGTGGTCAGCCTGCTGGTGTTCGCGGCCTCGTGCGGAGGCTACGACCGTGAGCAGGACGCCGTGGAGGCGGCTTGACGACACGTGGGCCTCTGCGATCGCCATAGGACAAGCGGCGCTTGAGAGCTCTAGATGCGCCAGCAGAATTCGGACACGGCATCTCCCTAGACTCACGGTCGCCCGGCCCCGTGGTGTAACGGTTAGCACGGTTGGTTTTCAACCAATTAGCGCGAGTTCGACTCTCGCCGGGGCTACTACGGACGCAGGCCGACTCCCGCTGGCTATTGCCGTCGCCCCGCATACGCCCCCCGGGACTCGAACCCGGACCGCCAGATTAAAAGTCTGGAACTCTAACCAGTTGAGTTAGGGGCGCCACTGAATCATGCCCCATCGGGTGAACGGCATGGCACTCGACGGTGCCGGCCGACACCTATGCGAACATACGTTCGTGGCTGCGAGGGACAAGGCGTACGCCGTAACCACGGCAAGGTCGAGGAGGGGCTGCTCCCGCCACCGCCCCCGGGCGCCAGCTTCGTCCCTAATGGCGGAAGTGCCGCCTGGCGGTGAACACCATCGCGACGCCGGCGGCGTCGCACGCGTCGACGACCTCTAGGTCGCGCTTGGAACCGCCTGGCTGGATGATCGCGTTGATGCCGGCGTCGATGGCGAGCTGCGGCCCGTCGGCGAACGGGAAGTACGCATCGGAGGCCAGCGCAGCCCCGCGCAGCGACAGCTCCGCCGCCGCGGCCTTCTCCAGCGCGATGCGCACCGAGTCGACCCGACTCATCTGACCCGCGCCGATGCCCGACGTGCCGAGGTCGCGCGAGAGCACGATCGCGTTGGATCGCACGTGCTTGCAGACACGCCAGGCGAACAGCAGCTCCCCCCACTCGGCCTCCGTGGGCTTGCGCTCGGTGACCGCCTGCATCTCGTCGCGTGACTCTGAGCCGATGTCGCGGTCCTGGACGAGCAGGCCGCCACGCACCCTCTTTGCGTCCTGCTCGGTGACGGCCGGGCGGCGGCGCTCGTCGTCCGCGAGAATGCGGATGTCGGGCTTCTCCTGGAGCACGTCAAGTGCGCCCTCCTCATAGCCCGGAGCGAAGACCAGCTCGACGAACATGCCGTTCAGACGCTCCGCGAGCTCGAGACTGACGGGGCGGTTAAAGCACATGACGCCGCCGTAGGCGCTCATCGGGTCGGTGGCAAGGGCCCGCTGAAACGCCTGGTCCGTCGTGGAGCCCACCGCACATCCACACGGGTTGTTGTGCTTGATGATCACGGCCGCCGGGAGCTCGAACTCGTCACACAGGTGGCGCCCGGAGTCGAGATCGAGCAGATTGTTGAACGAGAGCTCCTTGCCGTGGATCTTCGACACCATCGACAGGAGATGGGTGCGCGCGCCGACATCGGCGTAGTAAGCGGCCCGCTGATGCGGGTTCTCGCCATAGGAGAGATCGAGCATCTTGGTGTAGGCGCGGCTCTCCTGGACGGGGAAGTCCTCCTCGCGCTCGGCGAACCAGCGTGAGATCGCGGCGTCGTAGCGGGCGGTGTAGGAGAAGGCCTCGAGCGCGAGCGACGTCCGGGTGCGGCCCTCGAGCCTGGCGCCGGAGCCGCGCAGCTCCTCGAGCACGGCGTCGTAGCTCTCGGGTGAGGTGACCACCGCCGCGTAGGCATGGTTCTTGGCCGCGGCCCGGATCAGCGTCGGCCCGCCGATGTCGATGTTCTCGATCACCTCCTCCTCCCTGACGCCGCGACGGCCGGCGACCTGCTCGAACGGGTAGAGGTTCACGCACACGAGGTCGATCGGCTCGATGCCCTGCTCGAGCAGCGTCTCGATGTGGTCCGGATTGGAGCGCACTGCCAGCACCCCGGCGTAGATGCGCGGGTTGAGCGTCTTGACGCGACCGCCGAGCACTTCGGGAAAGCCGGTGTACTCCTCGACCGAGCGCGTCTCGACGCCGGCCTCGGACAGCGTCTGGGCGGTGCCGCCGGTCGACACGATCTCGATTCCCATCTCCGCGAGCCCGCGCGCGAACTCCACGAGGCCGCGCTTGTCAGACACCGTGAGCAGCGCGCGCTGCACGGTCCCCTCGGCCGGCGCGACCAGGTCAGGCGGTCCTGCACCTTCAGAGGGCAGAGTCATCGATCCTCACGAGTCTCGGGTTGGTGGGGTCCATCGAGAGTGCCCCGGTGGCGATCAGCGCAACAGCCCGCGGCAACAGGCGATGCTCGATTGCGTGCACCTGGCTCTCGATCGCCTCGATGTCGCGAGCATACGGAAGCTCCATCGCCTCCTGCAGGATGACCGCCCCGCTGTCGACGCCCTCGTCGACGAAGTGCACGGTGACGCCGATCAGGGACACCCCGTAGTCGAGCGCCTGCTGGATCGCGCCCACCCCCGCAAAGGCGGGCAGCAGGGAAGGATGCACGTTGATCACCCGTCCTGCGAAGCGCCGAATGAACGGACCTCCGAGGATCTCCATGAAGCCCGCGAGCACGAGCAGGTCGATCGCGTGGTCGTCGAGCCAGTTGCCCATCGCCGCATCGCGCGCGTCGCGATCGGCGTGGTCGTCCTTGGCGAACACCGCCGTGTCCACGCCGGCTGCCGCAGCGCGCTCGAGACCCCGAGCGCCGGCGCGACTGGAGCCGGCGCAGACGATCTCCACGTGGCCCCTGCCCTGCACCGTGTCGAGCAGGGCCTGAAGATTGGTGCCCTCTCCGGAGAGCAGGACGCCGACCCGCAGTGCCATCTACGCCGCGGTTGCGGTTGCGCCCATCTTGAGCACCGGATAGGGGCCGTCGGTGGTGGCGATGGTGCCCTCGGCTATCAGCTCGTCGACGCGGGCCAGGATGTCTGAGCGACGCATGCTCGAGGAGGTTCCGTACGCCGGGAGGCCGTCGTAGGAGTTACGCTGGATCTTCTTGCTCCGGCTGCCGTGCAGGATCTCCGCACAGGTGGTGCGCCCCACCGCCGGCTGTGCGCCCTGCGCAACCGACACGATGGCGTCGTCGAGGTGGGCGATCGACTCCGCCGACGGCTGCGGCAGCTCCGGCACGAGGCCGCCGTCGCAGATGTCACAGCACGCGGCGCCCGCGGGCCGGTCGACCAGGCCCACGCGGTCGCCGAAATGACGCAGGATGATCTCGCGCCTGCACGCGTCTGCCTCGGTGTAGGCCCAGATCTCGCGGTACTGGCGCCAGCGCGCCTTCGCCCCCTCGTCCACCGATGTCCGACACGCGGCTGCGGCGCGGCGGTCAAAGCCCGACTCGCTCACTCTGCCTGCCACGCGGTCCGGCGACGACGGGGTGGGCGACACGACTCCCGCGCGA
The DNA here is from genome assembly GCA_038200525.1 of Solirubrobacterales bacterium. Lineage (GTDB taxonomy): Bacteria > Actinomycetota > Thermoleophilia > Solirubrobacterales > Thermoleophilaceae > JAAYBF01. The sequence goes on from JBBPXW010000097.1 coordinate 8,705, forward strand.
GCCAGATGACCGAGCAGCGCCCGCAGGCGGTCGCCTCCACCTCCGACGGCCCGGGCCAGCTCGCCGGTGTCCATCGCATAGCGACCGTTGCCGTCGGCCACCGCCATCAGCCGGTCGGCCAGCGTGGCCGGCTGCTGGGCATCAACCTCGTCGCGCTTGATGAAGTGCACATGGAGTGCCTTGTCGCGGTTCTCGGCCAGCAGCAGCGCGCGCGAGGGCAGGCCGTCGCGCCCCGCGCGGCCGGCCTCCTGGTAGTAGGCCTCGAGCGAGGAAGGCACGCTGGCATGCAACACGGTGCGCACGTTGGGCTTGTCGACGCCCATGCCGAAGGCGTTGGTGGCCACGATCACGCGCACGTCGTCTGTGAGGAACCGGCGCTGGGCGGTTGCGCGTTGCTCACGCGGCAGCCCGGCGTGGTAGGCCAACGCCTCCTCGCCGAGCTCGCCGGTGAGCTGCTCGGCAATCTCCTCGGCCCCCGCGCGCGTGCCCGCATAGACGATGGCGGGCAGCGCATCAGACCGCTTGAGGGCCTCGGAGATCAGCGGTCGCTTCTGGTAAGGCGCGGGCCGAGCGACGGCGAAGGAGAGGTTCGGGCGGTCAAAGCCGGTGGCCACCCGCAGCGGATCGTCGAGGGAAAGCCGGTCGACGATGTCGGAAGCCACCTGCGGCGTGGCAGTAGCCGTCGAGGCCACGATCGAGGCGGCGCCGACGTGGCGGGCGGCATCGGCGAGGCGGAAGTAGTCGGGCCGGAAGTCGTGACCCCACTGGCTGACGCAGTGGGCCTCGTCCACCACGAACAGGCCGATACGGGCCCGGCGAATGCGATCGACGAAGCCCGGCGATGAGAACCGCTCCGGCGAGACGTAGAGCAGCCGCAGCGCTCCCTCGACGGCACGATCGAGCACCGCGGCGTTGACCGACGCGTCCTGCTGGGCGTTGACGAGCGCGACGCTGTCCTGCAGCCCGCGCGCCTGCAACGCCTCGACCTGATCCTGCATCAGAGCCACGAGCGGCGACACCACGATCGTGAGGTCGTCGCGCATCAGCCCTGGCAGCTGGTAGCAGAGCGACTTGCCCGAGCCGGTGGGCATGACCACGAGGACGTCGCGGTCGTCGAGCGCCGCCACACACGCTTCGCGCTGGCCGGGACGGAACTGTCCGAAGCCGAAGTGCTGCTGCAGTGAAGCGTCCAGATTCACGGCGGCCGACACTACAAGCGGGCTCGGAGGGGTCGCCGGGCCTCGTGCAGCCTTGTCACGCAGAGAGCGGGAACTGTTACGCGCGCACGACGGCGAGCTCTTCGAGCGCGAACTTGCCGTTTGCCACATCGGTGCGCTCGAGTGGGTAGTCACCCGAGAAGCAGGCATCGCAATGGGTACCCGCCTCGCCACGGATGGCCTCGTACACGCCGTCGAGCGAGAGGTAGGCGATCGAGTCGCAGTCGAGCTCCTCGGCGATCTCGGGCACGGTGCGGCCGTGGGCCACCATCTCCTGCTTGGTGGACATGTCCACGCCGTAGTGGCACGGGTAGCGAATCGGCGGCGCCGAGATGCGCATGTGCACCTCCGGGGCGCCGGCGCCACGGAGCATCGAGACGATCTGCCGAGTCGTGTGGCCACGCACGATCGAGTCGTCGACCACCACGATCCGCTTGCCCTCGACGACCTCGCGCAGTGGGTTGAACTTCATCCGCAGGCCGTGCTTTCGCAGCTCCTCCCCCGGCTGGATGAAGGTGCGCGCCACGTAGCGGTTCTTGATCAGACCCTCGTCGCGCGGCAGGCCGGAGGCCTTGGCGTATCCGGCGGCGGCGGGCGTGCCCGAGTCCGGCACCGCGATCACGACGTCGGCGTCAACCGGTGCCTCGCGCCAGAGGATCTCGCCCATCTTGCGGCGCGACACCTGGGTGCGGTTGCCCTCGAGGATCGAGTCCGGCCGCGCGAAGTAGATGTGCTCGAACACGCAGAAGGCCTTGCGTGGCGAGTCGACGATCTGGCGCACGTCCATGCCGCGCTCTCCGATCGAGATCATCTCACCCGGCTGAACCTCGCGCAGCAGCTCGGCGCCGATGATGTCGAATGCGCAGCTCTCCGAGGCGAAGCAGAAACGCTCTCCTGCGCCGCCGGCCGAGCCGGCGGCCTGGCCCGGCTGGTCGCCGATCCGTCCGAGCGAGAGTGGCCGCAGACCGGCGCCGTCGCGGAAGCCGACGACGGCGTCCTGGGTCATCACCACGGTGGAGAAGGCGCCCTTCAGGCGCGGCATCACGTCGGCCAGCGCCTCCTCGATCGTGTCCCCCGGATGGGTGGACAGCAGCGCGGCGATGATCTCGGAATCCGAGGTCGAGCGGAACTGCACGCCGCGTTCGGACAGCTCGGAGTGCAGCTCGACGGCGTTGATCAGGTTGCCGTTGTGGGCGAGCGCCACCTGGCGACGGTCAGAGCGATAGACCGGCTGGGCGTTCTCCCAGGCGGTCGACCCGGTGGTCGAATAGCGGACGTGGCCCACGGCCATGTCGCCGGTGAGCGCGCGGAGCTTGCCCTCGTCGAAGACCTGGGACACGAGGCCGACGTCGCGCACGGTCATGATGTGACCCCCCTCGCAGACGGCGATGCCGGCCGACTCCTGGCCGCGGTGCTGCAGCGCGTAGAGCGCGAAGTAGGCCAGTCGCGAGACCTCTGACCCGGGTGCGAATACGCCGAACACGCCGCATTCGTCGCGCGGCCCGTCGCGGTGATCGAGGGGTGAGGTCAACGTGGGTGAGCGGGACCTGCAGGGAATGGACGGAGCACTGCCCGCCCACTGGGTTCCAGGGTACCAGCGGCGGTGGCTGCCGCCGGGGCTATGCGAACACCGCGCGCAGCGACTGCCCGGCCGAGCGCAGCTCAGCCACGCTCCACGACAGCGAGCCGATCTGCAGCGAGTCGCCGCCCACCGTCCCGATCGTCGTGACCGGCGGGGCCACCGCCTCGACGGCGCTTGGCGAGCCGGCCACGAGGAAGCGGCCGACACCCTCCCCGAACAGCGCCTCGGGGTCGCCCTCGCTCAGCCCCACGGCCGCACCAACGCCGCCGGCGACGCAGCACTCCGCCACCGCCACGGCGAGGCCGCCCTCGGCCACGTCGTGCACACAGGTCAGCCCGCCGCTGCGTGCCAGCGCGCGCACCGCGGCCTGAACGGCACAGACCGCCCCGACATCGATGCCCGGCAGCCCCAGCGGGAGATCCAGACCCTGCAGCTTTGCCAGCTCCGATCCGGCGAGTGACGGCTTGAATCCCTCGGGAGCGACGACCCCGATCAGGTCCCCCTCCTCGAGGAACGCGTTGCCGGGCGCCGCCTCCACGTCGGGGATCGCGCCGACCATGCCGACCACCGGAGTCGGGTAGATCGGGCCGCCGCCGGACTCGTTGTAGAGCGAGACGTTGCCTCCCACCACCGGGACACCCAACTCCACGAGCGCGTCGGCCATGCCCTGCACCGAGCGGTCGAGCTGCCACGCGACGTGTGGCTTCTCGGGGTTGCCGAAGTTGAGGCAGTTGGTCAGGCCGAGTGGCTCGGCGCCGACGCAGGCGAGGTTGGCGGCACATTCGAGCACGGCTTCGATCGTGCCGGTGTAAGGATCACAGGCCACCCGGCGGCCGTTGCAGTCGATCGAGATGCCGATTCCCTCGGAGCGGTCGCCGTCCGGATGCAGCCGCAGCACCGCGGCATCGGCCTGCTCGGGCCGGCGCACCGTGCGCGACTGCACGATCGGGTCGTACTGCTCGAAGAGCGGGCGGCGCGAGCTCAGGTTCGAGGAGGCGAGGAGCACCGGCAGGATCGCCGCCGGATCGTCTGACTCCAGCGTGCGCCCCGGCGCTGGGTAGATCTGCTCCGTCGGAGCCACCGGATCGATGTCGTAGAGCGGGCAGTCGTCGACCAGCGCGGCTACGGGCATGTCGCCCAGGAGCTCATCGCCATGGCGAATGCGCATCTGGCGCGTGTCGGTGACCTCGCCGATCACGCTGCAGCGCACCTCCCAGCGGTCGCAGATCGACTGCAGCTCTGCGAGCTTGCCTGGCTCGATCACGCAGAGCATCCGCTCCTGCGACTCGGAGATCATGATCTCGAAGGGCTCCATGTCGTCCTCGCGCAGCGGCACCTTCGACACGTCGATGTCCAGCCCGACCTCGCCCTTGGAGGCCATCTCCGAGGCACTCGACGAGAGCCCGGCCGCGCCGAGGTCCTGCAGCGAGCGGAGCGTCTGGCGGTCCAGCAGCTCCAGGCAGGCCTCCATCACCCGCTTCTCCTCGAACGGGTCGCCGATCTGGACCGTCGGCCGCTTGCTGTCATCCTCGGCGTCGAGCTCGGCGCTCGCAAGCACCGACGCTCCGCCGATCCCGTCGCGACCGGTGCGCGCGCCCATCAGCACGAGCAGGTTGCCCACACCCGCGGCGGCGGCGCTGGTCAGCCGGCCGTGGTCGGCGATCCCGAGGCACATGGCGTTGACCAGGCAGTTCTGCTCGTAGGCGTCCTCGAAGTAGACCTCGCCACCAACGGTGGGCACGCCGATCGAGTTGCCGTAGTGGCCGATCCCCGACACAGCGCCGTCGAGCAGGTAGCGCGAGCGAGGGGACTCGAGCTCGCCGAAGCGCAGCGAGTCGAGCACCGCGATCGGACGGGCGCCGACGGCGAACACGTCGCGCAGGATGCCCCCGACGCCCGTGGCCGCGCCCTGGAACGGCTCGACGGCGCTCGGATGGTTGTGCGACTCCACCTTGAACGCGATCGCGACGCCGTCGCCCACGTCGACGGCTCCGGCGTTCTCACCAGGCCCCATCAGCAGGTGCGGCCCCTCGACGGGCAGCCGCCGCAGCAGCTTCTTGGAGTGCTTGTAGGCGCAATGCTCGGACCACATCAAGCTGAACACGGCGAGCTCGAGCCCATTCGGATCCCGATCGAGCTTCGCGCAGATCAACTCGTACTCGGCGTCGGTGAGACCGAGGATGCGATGCGGCGGGGCGTCCACGGGATTCAGGCGGGGACCTGTGCTGCCAGCGACGCGAAGAACACCCCGCCGTCTGCCGAGCCGGTGAGCGGGTCCACCGCGTGCTCGGGGTGGGGCATCAGTCCCATGACGTTGCCGGACTCGTTGACCACTCCGGCGATGCCGTCGGTCGACCCGTTGGGGTTGTGGCCGTCGGCGTAGTGGAGGATGATCTGGGCGTGTGCCTCCATGCCGCGCAGTACCTGGTCTGGCGCGTAGTAGCGGCCCGTCGTGTGCTTGACCGGGATGGAGAGAAGCTGCCCGGGGACGGCCACGTGGGTGAACGGACTGTCGGTGTGGGCCACGCGTACGTCGGTCTGGCGGCAGAGGAAGCGCCGCCCGGTGTTTGGCAGGAGCGCCCCTGGAAGCAGCCCCGCCTCGCAGAGCACCTGGAACCCGTTGCAGATGCCGAGCACGTTGCCCCCGTCGGCCGCGAACTCGCTCACGGCCCCCATCACGGGTGAGAACTGGGCGATCGCGCCGACCCGCAGGTAGTCGCCGTAGCTGAAGCCACCGGGGATCACGACGGCATCGACACCGTGCAGGTCACGATCGCCGTGCCAGAGGATCTCGGCTTCGCCGAAGCGACGACACGCGAGCAGCGCGTCGTTCTCGTCGCAGCTGCCGGGGAACTGGACCACGCCGAACCTCATCCGAGGATCACCTCGTAGTCCTCGACGAGCGGGTTGGCCAGCAGGCGCTCGCACATCGCCTCGACCTGCGTCGTGTCCTCGACCTCGAGCTCCACGAGCCGCCCTACCCGCACGTCGGTCACGCCGCTGAAGCCGAGCGCCGGCAGCGCACGCTCGACCACCTGGCCCTGGGGATCCAGGATGCCCTCTTTCGGTCGGATCAGCACCACCGCCTTCACGTGGGCGCTCCGGCCCGCTCGAGCCAGGCCGAGAACGGCTCGTCGGCGATCCGCTCGTAGGCCTCGATGTAGAGCCTGCGGGTCTCGTCGACCACGTCCCGGGGCAGCTCAGGCGCGGGCGGGGTCTTGTCCCAGCCCGAGCCGGCCGCCCAGTCGCGCACGTACTGCTTGTCGAAGCTTCGCTGCCCGTGGCCGGGCTCGTACCCCTCGGCGGGCCAGTAGCGCGAGGAGTCCATGGTGAGCACCTCGTCGCCGAGCACGATCGTGCCGCCCGTGCCCCCATGGGCATCGGGCCGGCGGCCGAACTCGAACTTCGTGTCGGCGAGGATGATCCCGCGCTCGCGCGCGAGCGCGGCGCCGTGCGAGTACAACGCGATCGAGAGCCGGCGCAGCTCCTCGAGCAGCGGACGGTCGCCGAGGATCTCGGCGGCGCGGTCGAAGTCGACGTTCTCGTCGTGGTCGCCGACGTCCGCCTTGGTCGCGGGGGTGAAGATGGGCTCGGGCAGCTGCTCTGACTCTTCGAGGCCCGGGGGCAGCGCGATCCCGCAGATCTGACCCGAGGCCTGGTAGTCCTTCCAGCCAGAGCCGGTGATGTAGCCGCGCACGACGCACTCAACCGGTGCCATCTCCAGCTTCTCGACGAGCATCGCCCGGCCGCGGACCTCGTCGGGCACCTCGGCATAGGAGATCAGGTGGTTCGGCACGATCGACTCCGTTCGATCGAGCCAGAACGCGGTCAGCCCCGTGAGCACGTTGCCCTTGTCGGGAACAGTGTTCGGATGGACGACGTCGTAGGTCGAGATGCGGTCGGAGACCACCATCAGCAGCCGGTTCTGGCCAGCTTCATAGACGTCGCGAACCTTGCCCTGGCTGACCAACTCCAAGCCGTCGAGGATGGGGGCGCCGGTCACATTCGCCAGGCTAACGGAGGGCTCGGTTCGAACCGATCAGCCGGCCAAGCGGTCGTCCAGGCGCCCCACCAGCGCGCGGGCATGCCTGACAAACGCCGACGGGTCAAAGACCTCGTCGAGGTCGAGCTCCGGAGCGGCCGCTGCCAACAGGTCGCGAAAGGCCGTCTCCTCGTCCCACGCACGCTGGGCGTTCTCCTGGACGATCCGGTACGCCTCGTCGCGCGACCGCCCGGACTCGACGAGGGCAAGCAGCGCGCGTTGGCTGAACAGGGCGCCGTGAGTGAGCTCGAGGTTCGCGCGCATGCGGTCGGCGTGCACGGTCATGCCTTCCACCACACGCACCCCGAGCTGCAGGGCGTAGTCGAGCAGGATGGTGGCGTCGGGCAGCGACACGCGCTCGACGGAGGAGTGCGAGATGTCGCGCTCGTGCCACAGCGCGACGTTCTCGAGGCCCGTCTGGGCGTACCCGCGCAGGAGGCGCGCGATCCCGGTCATGCGCTCGGTCACGATCGGGTTGCGCTTGTGGGGCATGGCCGACGATCCCTTCTGCCCTGCCCGAAACGGCTCCTCCACCTCGCGCACCTCGGTCCGCTGGAGGTGACGGATCTCGGTGGCTAACCGCTCGAGTCCCGCTCCAGCAAGCGCCACGGCACTCAGCAGCTCGGCGTGGCGGTCCCGTGCCACCACCTGGGTCGACACGTCCTCGCGACCCAGCTCGAGCCGCTCGAGCACCTCCGCCTCCAGCTCGGGGCCGTTGGCCGCGTAGGTGCCGACGGCCCCCGACAGGGCGCCGACGGACGCTCCGGACACGGCGCGCTCCAGCCGCTCGAGGTTTCGCTGGGCCTCGAGCGCGAGGCCGGCGAGCTTCACGCCGAAGGTGGTCGGCTCGGCGTGCACGCCGTGCGTGCGCCCGACGCAGAGCGTGTCCACGTGCTCGCGGGCGCGGCTGGCAAGGGCATCCCGGAGCGTGCGCTGGCCGGCCACCAGGATCGCCCCGGCCTGACTGATCTGCAGCGCCAGGGCGGTGTCCAGCACGTCGGAGGAGGTGAGGCCGTGGTGCACCCAGCGACCCTGGTCGCCCACCGAGGCGGCCACGACGTCGACGAAGGCAGCGACGTCGTGGTCGGTCACCTGCTCGCGCTCAGCGACCGCCTCGACGGTGAAGGCGGCGTGCTCGCGGATCGCCTGGGCGTCGACGGTTGGCACGACTCCCTGGGCCGCGAGCGCGTCGGTCACGGCGAGCTCCACCGCAAGCCAGTTGTCGAGCTTGCGCTGCTCTGACCACACCGCTCCCATCTCCGGGCGGGTGTAGCGCGCGATCACGCTGAGAGGATGCGCGCGGCCAGCACCGCGGCGTTCTTGGCGCCGTCGATGCCCACGCACGCCACCGGAACGCCCGGTGGCATCTGGGCGATGGCGAGCAGCGCGTCGAGACCGCCCGCCACGGACGTGCGCGACTGCAGCGGCACGCCGATCACCGGCAGGTCGGTGTGGGCTGCCACGACCCCTGGCAGCGCGGCCGCGAGACCCGCGCCGGCGATGATCACCCGCAGCCCGCGCATGTGCGCGTTCTTGGCGTAGTCGGCAACCATGTCGGGGTCGCGATGGGCGCTCATCACGCGCACCTCGTGCATGATCCCGCGCTGCTCGAGCTCGGCGGCGGCCTTGGCCATGGTCGCTCCGTCGGACTTCGAGCCCATCACGATGCCGACGAGCGGGGTGTCCACGGCGAGCTCGTCGAACTCGGACTCGGCTTGGGTCTCAGTGGCTTGAGTCTCAGTTGCGGGTTGCTCAGCGCTCATGCCTCGACCCTATCCACGGCACGAGCGGCGATGTCGGTCCGCATCTGCTTTCCGTCGAACTGCACGCGCCGCGCCGCGGCGTAGGCGTGCTCGCGCGCCTCGCCGGGCGTGGCGCCGATGCCGGTCACGTTGAGCACGCGGCCACCCGCGGTCACGATGTGGCCGTCCACCTCGGCCGTGCCGGCGTGCAGCACCTCGACCTCGATCGAGTCGATCGAGCGCAGCCCGCGGATCTCGTCCCCGCTCGACGAGGTCTCGGGATACCCCCGCGATGCCAACACCACGGTGACAGCCCACTCGTCGGACCATTCGACCTCGATCCCGTCGAGGCCGCCCGCGCGCGTGGATCCCTCGAGCAGGTCGAGGATGTCTGAGCGCAGCCGGCTGAGCACGGCCTGGGTCTCGGGATCGCCGAAGCGGCAGTTGTACTCGATCACCCTCGGCCCCTTCGGGGTCATCATCAGGCCTGCGTAGAGCACGCCGTGAAACGGCGTTCCGCGCCGGCGCATCTCGTCGAGCACCGGCTGGTGGACCGCCAGGGCAAGTGTTTCGGCGTGCTCGCGATCGATGCCGGGCACCGGCGAGTAGCTGCCCATGCCACCGGTATTCGGGCCCCGATCACCGTCGAAGATCCGCTTGTAGTCCTGGGCCGGGGCCATCGGCACCGCCCGCTCGCCGTCGCACACCGCGAGCAGCGAGAGCTCCTCGCCCTCGAGGAACTCCTCGATGACCACCTCTGTCTCGCCGAAGCGCTGCTCGGTGAAGTAGGCGTCGACCGCTTCCCGGCCCTCCTCCTCTGTCGCACAGACGATCACGCCCTTGCCGGCCGCCAGCGCGTCGGCCTTCAGCACGAGCGGGTAACCCCAGGAGCCGATCGCGTCGAGCGCGTCCGACCGCGACGTGGCCACGGCGTACGCGGCCGTCGGGATGCCCACGGCCACCATCAGCTCCTTGGCGTATCGCTTGGATCCCTCGAGCCGGGCAGCCGCGCGGGATGGGCCGAATGCCGCGATGCCCGCCTCCTCCAGGGAGTCGACGAGGCCGAGCACGAGCGGCAGCTCCGGTCCCACCACCACGAGATCCACGTTGCGCTCGCGGGCGATCGCCACGATGGCGGCCACGTCGTCGATCGCGACGTCGATGCACTCGACCTTGTCGCGGGCGATCCCGGCGTTGCCGGGGGCGGCGAGCACGTCCGGCTTCTGCGGTGACCGCAGCAGCCGGCGCACGAGCGCGTGCTCGCGCCCGCCGCCGCCGACGACCAAGACGGTGCGCAACGGCTTCAGAGCGAAGCGATGAAGTCGTCGATCGGGATGGCCGCCAACGACTCGTAGTGGCCGGTGCCGCGCGATCCGAGCTCGAGCGAGACGCGGGCCATCGTCGTCTCGTCGGGCGCCTCGATGATGTTCACGAAGTCGAAGCGCCCGAGCGTGGCCCACTGCGCGGTGACCTTTGCCCCGAGCTGCTCGACCTCGTTGTTGACCTCGCGGATGCGCTGCGGGTTGTTCTTGATCGTCTGGACGCCCTCTGGGGACAGGGTGCTCAGGAGAACGAAAGTGGGCACGGCGGTCCTTTCGGTGGATTCCCTGCGGCGCCGGTGGCGCCACCTTTTTCTCCCAGGTTTGCGCGGCGAGCGCAAGCCGACCTGGCCAGGCACTGCGACTTGCTGCGTGATTCTGTGCAGCCGATGGGTAAGAGGACCCCACAGTCCGGCATTGAAGACCCTGCAGTGCGAAACCACCAAGAGGGGACACTTTCAATGAGCAAGCGCAGATTTGCCGTTCCGGCCGCCGTCGTCGCCGCCGCCACCGCAATCGTCGCGCCGGCCGCGGCGGATGCCGCCACGCTCAGGGCCGACAAGCCTTGTTACGGGGGCGGGGACAAGCTGGCACTGCTGGGCGAAGGGTTTACCCCGGGCGGCGCGGTGAATCTCACGACCAATGGGGCGACCACGCCACTGGTCGCGAGCCGCGCCGACACTCGGCGACCCGGGCTCATCCGAGCTGTTGCTCCAGTGCTGCCCTTGACGACAGGCACTACGAGGACCCAGATCTTCTCGGCCACCGACGTCACGAACCCCGCACTCACCGCCTCGACCCCGGTCAAGCGCTCGATCGTGCGCGTGCTCGTCAAGCCGGCCAACGCCGGCCCGTCCAAGAGGCGCCGGTTCAGCGCGCGGGGATTCACCACGGGCACGACCCTCTACCGCCACGTCGTGCGCGGCAGGGCAGTGAGCAACTCGCGCCAGGGCCGACTCAAGACGGCCTGCAGGACGCTCAGCTTCAAGCGGGTGCTGTTCCGCAAGACCCCTAGGAGCGGCACCTACAAGGTCCAGTTCGACACCAGCCGCAAGTACAGCTCCACGAGGGCCCAGCGCGTGGTGTTCCGCGTGCGCGTGTACCGGATCGCGCGTCGCTCCTCGGCCGCATCTGCTGCCGCGACGACCTTCGGCTCCGGCACCCGTGAGAGCTGGACCCGCGTGAAGTAGCCCGGCCGCCCTTCGCTACTGACCCGGCATGGACGCCGGATCAGTCCGCCGGCATCTGACCCGGCATGGACGCCGGATCAGCCTGCCGGCATCTTCGCCAGGTGCTCGTCGAGCGCCTGACGCACGCGGCTTCGCTGCACGCTCGAGGCCATGCGGTAGCGCCCGAGCAGCTCCCTCTGGCCCTCGATCGGCAGGTCGGCGATCACCCACCGCACCGCGAGACGCTCGAACAGGAGCTCCGTGCGGCGCTGCCAGCGGTCCTCCGCATCGGCGGCCGGGCGCGCGTCCAGCTGCTCGAGTTGACGCAGGGTGCCGGCGCTGAGCTCGTCACGCAGGGTGATGACCTCGCCGTCGGGACCGGCGTAGTCGGTGGTCGCAACCGGGCTCTGCGCGGCCTCCTGCCTGCGCCTGCGTGATCGGCGGCCCATCGGTGCAAGGATGGCACACGCCTTGGCACCTCATCCCGACACTTCGCGCCGTCGCGGCGTGCCTCGGCTCGCCAGCGGCACTCCGTCGTGGCTCGGCGTCGCGTGGGCCGCGGCGGGCCTCTCCGCGCTGACCCGCTCCGGCCGGCGGCTGGGCTTTGCCACCGCCTTCGCTGGCGCCGTCAGCCTGTTCTTTCGCGACCCGGCGCGCACGGTCGGCGAGGGCCTGATCCTCGCTGCGGCAGACGGCATCTGCAGTTCGGTGGAGCTCCAGCCCGACGGCCGCACCCGGGTGGCCACCTACATGAGCCTGCGCGACGTGCACGTGAACCGATCGCCTGTGGACGGCGAAGTGCTCTCCATGGAGCATCGCGAGGGGGGCTACCGGCCTGCCTTCACCAAGGAGTCCGAGCGCAACGAGCGATTGGTGTGGAGGATCGCCTCTCCCGAGGGTCCGATCGAGATGGTGCAGATCGCCGGCACGCTTGCCCGCCGCATCGTGCCCTACTTCGACGTCGGCCAGAACGTGGTCCGCGGGGATCGCGTCGGGCTGATCCGGTTCGGCTCCCGCGTGGACGTCTACCTCCCGCCCGGCATGGCTGCCGCCGTGCGGCCCGGCCAGCGCATGCGCGCCGGGAGCACGAGGCTCGATCGTGGCTGACCGCCGCCCCCGGGGCCGGTCCGCCTCGGACATGTCGATGGCAGACGCCTTCAGCATCGCAAACGCCGTCTGCGGGTTCTTCGCCATCGCCCTGCTCGCACGCGGAGGCTTGGGGGACGGAATCAAGCGCAGCGACGTGATCGTGGCCGGTGCCCTGCTGGTGGCGGGCTCACTGTTCGACATCCTGGACGGGCCCGTAGCGCGATGGCGGGGATCCAGCGAGCTCGGCGAGGTGCTCGACACGCTGTCTGACGTAGTCACCTTCGCCGTGCTGCCCGCGGTGCTCCTGGCTGTGGCCGGCGCGCCCGAGGGCGGCAGGCACCCGGAGATCTCGCTCATCGCAGCGGCCGCCTACCTCGTAGCCGTGCTCGTGCGCCTGGCGCGCTTCTCGGTGGCCAGCGCCCCGTCCGAGCGGGAGTGCTTCTCGGGGATGCCCTGCCCTCTGGCCACCCTTGCGGTGTTCGGCCTCGTGCTCCTGAGCCCCGGCGCCTATCCGACCGCTGCCGCCGTCGGCGTGATGGTCTTCCTCATGATCAGCCGGGTGCGCTATCCGAAGGCAAGCCGCGCGACCGGTCCGTTCATCACCCTCTGGGCGGTGGCCGGGGCGAGCGGACTCGCCGGCCTGATATCGCTCGACTTCGTGGCCGCGGCCACGGTGATCGTGGTGCTCGGCATCCCGGCCTTCATGGCCGCGCACGAGCGCCGCGAGGCCGACGTGCCCACGACCGCGTGAGCTAGATGTCCTGCCCGAGGACCTTGTGAACCCTGGTGAGGGGTGGGCGGTCGCCGATGGCGCTGTGGTTGCGGGTCGTGTTGTAGTGCTTGAGCCAGTGTGGCAGCGCTTCGCGGCGGGCGGTTGAGTTGGCGTAGGTTTGGCCGTAGGCCCATTCGCGGGCGAGGGTCTGTTGGTAGCGCTCGACTTTGCCGTTGGTCTGGGGCCGGTAGGGCCGGATCGTCTTGTGGGTGATCGCTCGGGCCCAGAGCAGCTGGCGTAGCGTGCGGTTGTGGGTGTAGGCCCAGGCATTGTCTGAAAGCAGCCGTTCGGCGACGATCCCGTGGGCTAGAAACCAGTCCAGGCCACGGTGCATGAACGCGGTGACGGTGTCGGCGCGCTCGTCGTCGAGCAGCTCGGTGTAGGCCAACCTTGAGCAGTCATCGATCAACGTGTGGGCGTAGTCCCAGCC
>JBBPXW010000098.1:0-9325 GCA_038200525.1 Solirubrobacterales bacterium
CAAGACCCCGAACGTTCAAGCCTGGCTGGACGAGCACCCGCGCTGGCAGATGGTCTTTACGCCCAAGCACGCCTCGTGGCTTAACCAGGTCGAGATCTTCTTCTCGATCCTCACGCGCCGGCTGCTCAAACACGGCCAGTTCGCCGGGCCCGACGACCTCGCCACCCAGATGCTGGCGTTCGTCGAGCATCACAACCTCACCGCCCGGCCGTTCGCCTGGACATACACCGGCAAAGTCCTCACCGCATGAGACAAACAACTAACCGGACAGACCACTAGAGCTGCACAACGACGACCCCGTGACCTTGATCGTGGAGACCTGAGGCGGCCTCCGAAACCGCAAACGGGGAGCCCGCCGTGGCGTCTATACTCGCTCGGCTGGGACTTTCAGCCGTGCCGTGGCCTGCGGGCCACATCTGGAGGTGGGCTTCGCAGCCCACCTCTCTTTTTGACCAATGACAGACACAAACCGCCTCCACACAGACATCGAGCAGAGCCTCGCGGGATCGAATCCCGACGTCGAGCTGCTCTCGTGCGAGCGCGTGGGAGGTGACCGCCTCCGGCTGTTCATCGACCATCCGGACGGCGTCAGCCTGGAGCTGTGCGAGCACGTCACCCGCTCGTTGCAGGACCTGCTGCACTCCCACTCGCTCGAGGTCTCCTCGCCCGGCCCGCAGCGGCCGCTGGTGAAGCCCGAGCACTTCCGTCGCTTCCTCGGGTGCAGGGCCAAGGTCCGCACCAAGGGGAGGAGCGCAGACCGGTCGTCGACCGGTCGAGCACCGGACCCGGCTCTCGGCGCGCACCGAAACGTCGTGGGCGAGCTGGTCGGAGCCACCGACGAGGAGGTCACCGTGGCCATCGACGACGGCGCGACCGAGGCCGGCGTGGTGTCGATTCCCTACACAGAGATCAGCCGCAGCAACCTGCTGGAGCGCAGAGGAGAGGAGAAGCGATGAGCAAGGAGATCGTCGACGCCATTCACGTGCTCGAGCAGGAGAAGGGCATCTCCGCCGACACCCTCATGGACGCCCTGGAGGACGCCCTCCTCTCGGCATACAAGAAGAGCCCCGGCTCGGCGCGCTACGCGCGCGTGGACATCAACCACGAGAGTGGCGACTTCACGGTGTTTCAGCTGCTGCTGCCCGAGGAGCTCGAGGAGCGGCTGCTCGACGAGGCGGAAGAGGCGCTCGAGGAGCCCACCGTCGATCCCGAGACGGGTGAGATGCGGATGCCCGAGGAGCCGGAGATCCCGCAGGAGGTGCTCGCCGAGTACAAGGATCAGATCGAAGAGCGCGACGTCACGCCCGAGGACTTCGGGCGGATCGCCGCCCAGACGGCCAAGCAGGTGATCCTCCAGCGGATCCGCGAGGCGGAGCGGGACATGATGTTCGACGAGTACCAGGACCGCGTCGGCGAGCTGATCACGGGCATCGTGCAGCAGTCCGACTCTCGCTACACCCTCGTCCAGCTGCGTGAGCGCGTCGAGGCGCTGCTTCCCCGCTCCGAGCAGGTCGGCGGCGAGCGCTACGACCACGGCGCGCGCGTGAAGGCGATCATCACCGACGTCTCGGCCCAGTCGAAGGGCCCGTCGATCATCGTCTCGCGCCGCTCGCCGGAGTTGATCCGCGCGTTGTTCGAGCTCGAGGTGCCCGAAATCGCCGACGGCCTCGTCGAGATCCAGAACGTGGCCCGCGAGCCGGGCTACCGCAGCAAGATCGCGGTGATCAGCCACACCAACGGCGTCGACCCGGTCGGCGCCTGCGTCGGCCCGCGCGGCTCGCGTGTGCGGATGGTCGTCTCGGAGCTGCGCGGCGAGAAGATCGACATCATCCCCTTCAACGAGGAGCCGGCCCGGTTCGTGGCCAAGGCGCTCTCGCCCGCACGCGTGCGCGAGGTGCTGGTCGACGACGAGGCCATGCAGGCCACGGTGATCGTGCCCGACGACCAGCTCTCGCTGGCCATCGGCAAGGACGGCTTGAACGCCCGTCTCGCCGCCCGCCTCACCGGCTGGCGCGTGGACATCCGCTCGGAGACCGAGTTCGCCGAGGAGGAGTCGTCGATGGGCTTCGAGGAGGAAGAGGTCGCGGGGCGGTGTGCCGCGGTGCTCTCAAACACCAAGCGCTGCCCCAATGCCTCGGTGCCCGGCTCGCGCTACTGCGGTCTGCCAGCGCACCAGGCGCTCGTCGACCAGGAAGGCGACCAGCTCGGCAACGGTGCCGAGGCCCAGACGGCGGAGGGCACCACGTAGCCCCGAAGCGGCGCTGCGTCGCCTGCGGGCGAACGTTGTCGCAGCAGAGCCTGCTGCGCTTCGCTCGCACCGCCGACGGCCGCGTCGAGGCCGATCCCGATCGGCACGGGGAGGGCAGGGGCGCATACCTCTGTGACACACCCCGATGCCTCGAAGGGATCGCGGACGGTCGGGCCTTCGCCCGTGCCTTTCGCGCTCCTGTGACAGTTGAATCCCAGACCCTAGACTTGGTGCGCAAATGGCAAAGAAGCGAGTCCACGAGATAGCGAAGGAGCGGGGGATCCCCAGCAAGGAGGTCCTCACGGTCCTTCAGGCAGCCGGCCTCGATGTGAAGGCGGCCGCGTCCAGCGTGGACGAGGGCGACATCAAGCGCGCATTCGACGGGCCCCAGGAGCCCGTGGCCCAGCCAGAGGCGGCCGGCAACGGCGACGCGCCCGCCAACGGCGCCGCCGCGCGTCCCGCGCGCACCCGGCCCGAGGCCGCGCCGGGAGCCGGCGGCAAGCGCCGTCGCGTGGTGCTCCACCCCCCGGCGTCGCGCCGCCCGCCCGGGCCGCCGCCGCAGCAGCACCAGCCGCCGCGCCGCCGCGGCCGGCGCCGGCGCACGCCGTGGGTCGAGCCCGACCTCACCGCCAAGCCCGAGGTCCCGGCCGAGATCGTCATCACTCCAGTGCAGTCCGGCGCCACGGTCAAGCAGGTCGCCGAGTCGCTCGGACTCTCCGCGCCCGACGTGATCAAGAAGCTGATGGAGCTCGGCGAGATGGCCACGCTGACCCAGACGCTCTCCGACGATGCGATCGAGGTGCTCGCCGACGGCTTCGACAAGCAGGTCGAGATCCAGCACGCCGCCGACGAGGCCGCCTCCGAGCCGGCCTACGAGGATGCTGACGCCGACCTGGCGTCGCGCCCGCCCGTGATCACCATCCTCGGCCACGTCGACCACGGCAAGACATCGCTGCTGGATGCGATCCGCCAGACCGAGGTCGCCGCCGGCGAGGCCGGTGGCATCACCCAGCACATCGGCGCCTACCAGGTCCACCACGGTGACCACGTGCTCACCTTCCTCGACACCCCGGGCCACGAGGCGTTCACGGCCATGCGTGCGCGCGGCGGCCAGGTGGCCGACATCGCCGTGGTCGTGGTGGCCGCAGATGACGGCGTCATGCCCCAGACCACCGAGGCGGTCGACCACGCGAAGGCCGCCGAGGTGCCGATCATGGTGGCGGTCAACAAGATCGACAAGGAGGGCGCCGACCCCAACCGCGTCCGCGGCGAGCTGGCCGAGCAGGGCTTGAACCCCGCCGACTGGGGTGGCGACACCGAGTTCGCGGACGTCTCCGCCAAGACGCGCGAGAACCTCGACGAGCTGCTCGACACGCTCATCACCCTCGCCGACATCCAGGAGCTGAAGGCCAACCCCGACACCGAGGCGTCCGGCACCGTGATCGAGTCGCGCCTGGATCCCGGTCGCGGCGCGGTGGTCAGCCTGCTCGTGCAGCGCGGCACGCTCGTGGTCGGCGACGCCGTGGTCGGCGGGCAGCACTCCGGCCGCGTGCGCTCGATGAGCGACTACCGCGGCGAGCGCGTGAAGAAGGCCACCCCGGGCATGCCGGTCGAGATCCTCGGCTTCGACGGTGTGCCAGAGGCCGGCGAGCACGTTCGCGTGGTCTCCAACGAGCGCGAGGCCCGGCGGATCGCGGGCGAGCGCCACAACCGCTTGAAGACCGAGGCGCTTGCCCGCAGGGCGGGTGTGCGCGTGTCCTTTGACGACGTCATGGCCCGTGCCCGCGGGGGTGAGCTGGCAGAGCTCAACCTGATCGTCAAGGCCGACGTCGCCGGCTCCCTCGAGGCACTGGCGGACGAGATCGCCAAGCTGCCCCAGGGTCAGGTGACCGTCAACGTCATCCACGATGCAGTCGGTGGCATCAACGAGTCAGACGTGATGCTCGGATCCGCTTCCGAGGCAGTGATCATCGGCTTCAACGTCCGTCCCGTCGGCGACGCCACCGCGGTGGCGCGTCGCGAGGGCGTCGAGATCCGCACCTACTCGGTCATCTACAACGTGATCGAGGAGCTGCGCCAGGCGATGGAGGGACTGCTCGCCCCCGAGGCGGTCGAGTCCACCGTCGGCAACGTGGAGATCCGCGAGATATTCAAGGCTTCAAGGGTCGGCACGATCGCAGGTGCGATGGTGCTCGACGGCACCGTCACGCGCGGAGCGTCCACGCGGCTGGTTCGCGACGGCACGATCGTCTACGAGGGCCGGATCGGCTCGCTGCGGCGCTTCAAGGACGATGTCCGAGAGGTCACGGCCGGCATGGAGTGCGGCATCGTGCTCGAGAACTTCGCCGACGTGAAGGTGGGCGACCTGCTCGAGGTCTACGAGGTCAATCAGGTCGAGCAGACGCTCGCCTGATCGGCTCCCGACAGACCGCGATAGGAGGCTGGGATGGCCGGCGACCGCATGAGACGGGTCAATGGGGCCGTGCGCGAGGTGCTGTCCTCGCGCCTGGCCGGGGGGCTCAAGGATCCACGCATAGGATTCGTCACGGTGACAGCCGTCGAGACCACCACCGACCTCCGACAAGCGCGCGTCTACGTCTCCGTTCTCGGCAGCGAGGATGAGCGCGATCAGACACTCGAAGGCCTCCGGTCTTCGAGTGGGTTCCTGCAGGCGGCGATCGCCTCGGAGCTGCGCATGAAGCGCACCCCGACGCTCGACTTCGCCTACGACCCGTCGGTCGACCAGGGCTTTCGGATCGCCGAGCTGATCGAGGAGAACGACACGTGAGGGTCGGCACCGAGCTCGACCAGGCGATCGAGGAGCTGCGCCGCGCCGACAAGCTGCTGCTGACCACCCACGAGAACCCCGACGGCGACGCCCTGGGATCACTGCTGGGCATGCACTGGGTGCTCAAGCAGCTCGGCAAGGACTCCGTGATGTACATGTCGCCGGACGAGTTCCCGCTGCCGATCGAGTACCGATACATGACGTTCGACGGGATCGCCGAGGGGCCACCCTCAGACATCGAGGACCGCGTGGTGGTCTTCCTCGACTGCGGCAACATCGACCGGATGCCGGTCGACTTCCTGCAGCGCGAGGGCACCCACATCCTCAACATCGACCACCACCACGACAACACCCGCTTTGGCACCGTGGACCTCGTGGTGCCCGATGCCGCCTGCACCACGCAGATCGTGTTCGGCCTCGCGCTGGAGCTCGGGGCCGAGATCACCCCGGCGATCGCCGATGCGCTCTACGTCGGCCTGATCACCGACACCGGCAGGTTCACCTACGAGAACACCACGGCGGCGGCACACCGGATGGCCGCCGATCTGATCGAGGCCGGCGTGAATCCCCACGTGGTCCACCGGCGACTGTTCGAGGACCTGCCCGTCAGCCGCCTCAAGCTGCTCGCGCGCGCGCTCGACAGCGTTGCTCGCTACGACGGGGGCGCGATTACCATGGCGTCGCTCACGCGCCAGGACTTCGAGTCCACGGGATCGCTCGAGACCGACTCCGAGGGAGTCGTCGACCACATGCGCTCGGTCGAGGACACCAAGGTGGCAGTGCTGGCACGTGATCTGCTGTCCGACGACCGGCGCGGCTGGCGCAAGGTGAGCCTCCGTGCCACCGACGGCAGCGTCGATGTGTCCGTGATCGCGCGCAGCCTCGGCGGCGGCGGTCACCGCCAGGCTGCTGGCGCCTCGACGCAGCTCCCGCTTGACGAGCTGGTCGCGGCCATCCGCGCCCAGGTCGCGGCGCAGCTCGGTGCCTGACTTTCGGTGGAGGCGCCTGCTCGCCGAGATGCCCGGGATGGCTTACGCCATCCGGGCACAAGCGGGGTGATCCTCTATCCGAAGGAAGCCGGCGTCACGTCGCACGACGTGGTGGCCCGCATCCGTCGCCGCCTGCCCAAGGGCGTGAAGGTCGGCCACGCGGGCACGCTCGACCCGTTCGCGACCGGCCTGCTCCTGGTGCTGGTAGGGCGCGCCACCCGCACCCAGCAGTATCTCCTTGGCCTGCGCAAGGGCTATCGAGTGGTGGCGCGGCTGGGGTGGACATCGGACACCGGCGACCGTGACGGCGCACTCACCCACACCGGACGCGTGCCCGCCGAGCCGCACATCCCCATTGGCGCGCAGATGCAACGCCCGCCGGCCTACTCCGCCGTGAAGGTGGAGGGCAGGCGGCTCTACCAGCTCGCGCGCGAGGGCCGGCCCCGTGAGGGCGAGCCACGTCCGGTCACCGTGCACGACGCCCGGCTTGTCGAGCGCGACGGCGAGCTCGCGACCTTCGTCGTGGAGTGCTCGTCGGGCACCTACGTCCGTCAGCTTGTGGCCGACCTCGGGGATGCCTACTGCCATGCGCTGCAGAGGACCGCTGTCGGGCCGTTTCGGCTCGAGGACTCAGACCCCGACCGGGTGATCGGGGTGGGGGAGGCGCTTGCGTTCATCCCGGGGATCGAGCTCGAGCCCGCAGAGGCCGCGCGGGCGGGCCACGGTGTCGGCCTGGCGCTGCCCTTCGAGGTCGAGGAGGGCCCCGTCCGGCTCACATGTCAAGGCCACCTCGTGGCCATCGCCGAGCCGCGGGACCGCCAGCTTCGGCCCGTCGTAGTGTTCGGCTCGTGAAGGTCACCAGCCTGCGCGACATCGCCGAGCTGCCCGTTGGCGAGGCGCCTGCGCGCAAGGTCGCGATCGGCACCTTCGACGGCGTGCACATGGGCCATCGTGAGGTGATCGCCGGCAACGACACGGTGCTCACCTTCGAGCCACACCCGCTCTCGGTGCTGCGCCCGGAGGCACAGCCGCAGCTCGTGATGCCGATCGCGATCAAGCGCGACGTGATCGCGGGCCTCGGGGTAGAGGAGCTCGTGGTGATCCCATTCGACCGCGACTTCTCGCTGCGCTCGGCCGAGGAGTTCGCCGACCGCGTGCTGGTGTCGCAGCTGGGAGCCACCCGCGTCTCGGTGGGCCAGAACTTCCACTTCGGCAGGGATGCCGCCGGCACCCCTGAGTTTCTGCGCTCGCGCGCCGAGTTCGAGAGCCGGGTGGTGCCGCTGATCGAGGTCGGGGGAAAGCCCGTGTCGTCCAGCCGCATCCGCGCGCTGCTGGCCGAGGGGGACGTGAGCGCGGCGGCCGAGCTGCTCGGCGGCCCCTTCATGCTCGAAGGCACCGTGGTGCACGGCGAGAAGCGCGGCCGCGAGCTCGGGTACCCGACAGCCAACGTCGTGCCCGCGCAGGGCCTCGTCGCTCCGGCAAATGGGGTGTACGCAGCGTGGGCAAACGGCTATCCGGCCGCCGTGAACGTGGGCGTGCGCCCAACGTTTCAGAGCGCGCTCGGGCTGCTCGTGGAGGCCTACCTGATCGACTTCGAAGGCGATCTGTACGGCACGACGCTGCGGATCGCCTTCGCCGAGCGGCTGCGCGGAGAGCAGCGCTTTAACTCGGTCGAGCAGCTTGTCGAGCAGATGACCCGAGACGTCGGCGACGCGCGCAGGATCACTGCGGCGGCGGCCCCCTGACCCGGCCCTGCTAGCTTTCCCCGCCGCATGACGCTGACAGTCGAACAGAAGCAGGAGATCGTCTCAAAGCACGGCCGTGGCGAGAACGACACCGGTTCCGCCGAGGTGCAGGTTGCGCTGCTCAGCGCCCGCATAAACGAGCTCACCGAGCACCTGCGCGAGCACCGCAAGGACCACCACTCCCGCCGCGGGCTGCTCATGCTCGTCGGCAAACGCCGGCGGCTGCTCAACTACCTCTCGCGAAACGACCTCGACCGCTACCGCGCGCTGATCAAGGAACTCGGGCTGCGCCGATGATCGAGCCGGGCAGCCCCGCGCCCGACTTCACCCTCGCCGACCAGGACGGCACCGAGGTCTCACTGACGGATCTGAAGGGCCGACACACCGTGCTGGTGTTCTACCCGCTCGACTTCAGCCCGGTCTGCACCGACCAGCTGAACATCTACCAGGAGGTCCTGCCCGAGCTCGAGGGCCGCGGCGTGAAGCTCTACGGCGTGTCGGTGGACTCCGCGTTCTCGCACAAGGCGTTCCAGGAGAAGCTCGGGATATCGATTCCGCTGCTCGCCGACTTCAACCCCAAGGGCGAGGTGGCCAAGGACTACGGCGTCTACATCGACGAGCGCGGACACAGCCGGCGGGCACTCGTGATGATCGGCCCCGACCTGAACGTGACGTGGTCACACCAGGCTCCGACGCCACTGGAGATCCCCGGGGCCAACCTGATCTTCGACGCGCTCGATGCAGCCCCCGCCTGAAGCGTCGGTGCGGTGCTCGCCCGATCACCGATCGGGCTCCGCTCCTCCCGCTGGCGGCGCGCTCGGCTCGAGTCCGCTGCCGCCTCCGGGCGACGACGATCACATCCGGGGCGAGGGCACCCTGGTGATCGAGTACTCCGACCTGCAGTGCCCGTGGTGTGCGCACACCGATGCGCTGCTGCGCGACCTTCCCGTGCGGCGCGTGCTGCGCCACTTCCCGGTTGCCTCCAAGCACCCGCGCGCAAGGGCGCTTGCCCACGCCGCCGAGGCCGCGGCGCTGCAGGGGCGGTTCTGGGAGATGCACGACTCGGTGCTCGCCGATCCCGCCCGCATCGACGATCCGCACCTGTGGGAGCGCTGCAGAGAGCTCGGGCTCGATCTCGACCGCTTCCAGGCCGACCGCCGCTCCGAGGGCGTGGCCGCACGCGTGGCCCGCGACTTCAGATCGGGCATCCGCGCCGGGGTGGTCAGCACGCCAACGCTGTTCGTCGACGCAGCCGCCTACCCGGGCGTGCCGGGGCCGGAGCTGTTGGACCGACTGTCGCGGTGAGCTGAAATCACGGCGGCAGCGCTCGCAGGCCGGCCGCCACGGCCGGCCCGACGAGCAGGGCGAAGGCGAGCGTGCCCACGCCCACGGTGCCCCCGAGCAGGAACCCCACGGTCAGAGCACCCAGCTCGATGGCGGTGCGCACCAGCGCGATCGGACGGCCGGTCACGCGGTTGAGCCCGGTCATCAGCCCGTCGCGCGGGCCAGGGCCGAGGGCGGCGTTGATGTAGAGCCCGCTGCCGAGCCCGACGCA
>JBBPXW010000099.1:0-13884 GCA_038200525.1 Solirubrobacterales bacterium
CTTCGCCGTCCTACGCCGCTCGTTCGGAGCCATCTCCGACGACCAGCGGATCCAGGCCATCATCATCGCCTTCAGCTTCGGCGCGCTGCTCGAGGCCCTTGCCGGCTTCGGCACCCCGGTCGCGATCACCTCGGTCATGCTGATCGCGCTCGGGTTCAAGCCGATCAAGGCCGCCTCGGTGGCCCTCGTCGCCAACACCGCGCCCGTCGCCTTCGGGGCGATAGCGATTCCGATCACCACGCTCGGGAAGATCACCGGGCTCCCGCCGGCTGACCTCGGAGCGATGGTCGGGCGCCAGACGCCGCTCCTCGCCCTGGTCGTGCCGCTGGTGCTGGTGTACATGGTCGACGGCAGCCGGGGCCTGCGCCAGACCTGGCCCGCCGCGCTCGTCGGCGGCTTCGTGTTCGCGGTGGCCCAGTTCGCGTGCTCGAACTACATCTCGATCGAGCTCACAGACATCGTGGCGTCGCTCGCCTCGACGGTGGCCATGGTGGCCTTTTTGCGGGTGTGGCAGCCCGGCGAGCCGCTGCTCAGCGAGGCGGCTGGCGGTCCGAGGCCGGCGGTGGCCGGATCCGAGAGCCACGACCCGGCGATGGAGTCAGAGATCCAGCGCCGCGACCGCAAGACCGATCCCCGGAGCGACGTGGCCAAGGCCTACGCCCCATACGCGATAATCATCGCGGTGTTCTCCATCGCACAGCTCGGGCCGATCAAGGACGCACTTGCCAAGGATCCATTCACCCATGCGTTCAGCTGGCCCGGCCTGCACGTGATGGACCCGAAGGGCGAAGCGGTCTCCAGCCTCATGTTCACCTTCAACTGGCTGCCCGCGGCGGGCACGCTCATGGTGATCTCAGGCGTGATCACCGCGCTCGTGCTCGGGGTGCGGCCGGCTCGGGCCGTACGTGTCGCCGGCGGGACGTTCGACCAGCTGAAGTGGGCGATCCTCACCGTGGCGGCGGTGCTCGGCCTCGCCTTTGTGATGAACCAGTCGGGCCAGACCATCACTCTCGGGCTGTGGGTGGCCGGGGCCGGCTCCATCTTCGCGCTGTTCTCGGGGATGATCGGCTGGCTCGGAGTCGCCGTCACCGGCTCGGACACCTCCTCCAACGCGCTGTTCGGCGCGCTCCAGGTCCAGGCCGCCAAGGATGCGGATCTGCCTCCCATCCTGCTGGCCGCGGCCAACAGCTCGGGTGGCGTGCTCGGAAAGATGATCTCGCCGCAGAACCTGGCCATCGGCGCCGCGGCGGTCGGCATGGCCGGAGAGGAAGGCGACCTCTTCCGGAAGGTGGTCGGCTGGAGCGTGGTGCTGATGGTCGCCATGTGCCTGATCATCTATCTGCAATCGACGTCGGTGCTGGGCTGGATGGTCGTCTAGGTGGCAGCCGATCCCGCCCTCGTGGCCGAGCTGCGTGCCGCGTGCGGTGACGAGCACGTGCTCACCCACCACCACGATCTGCGCACCTACGAATCGGATGGGCTGCTGCAGTACGCGGCGCTGCCGTCGGTGGTGGTCCTGCCAGGTACTGCCGAGGAGGTGCAGCGCGTGGTGGCCGCCTGTCACCGAGCGGGGGTGCCCTCCGTGGCGCGCGGGTCGGGCTCGGGCCTGTCGGGCGGCGCGATGCCCGTGGAGGGCGGCGTGGTGATCGCGCTGTCGCGCATGCGCCGGATCCTCGAGGTCGACCTGCCCAACCAGCGAGTGGTGGTCGAGCCGGGTGTGACCAACATCGCGGTGTCAGACGCTGTCGGGCCGGGCCACTTCTACCCGCCCGACCCCTCGAGCCAGATCGTCTGCTCGATCGGCGGCAACGTGGCCGAGAACTCCGGCGGCGCGCACTGCTTCAAGTACGGATTCACCACCAACTACGTCACGGGCCTCGAGGTGGTGCTCGCCGACGGCGAGGTCGTGGAGCTCGGCGGCAAGGCCCTCGACATGCCGGGCTACGACCTCGTCGGACCGTTCGTGGGCTCCGAGGGCACGCTCGGGGTGTGCACGAAGATCACGCTGCGGGTGGTGCCGGCCCCGTTCGCCGTGCGCACCCTCGTCGCGTTCTTCGACTCGACGTCGGAGGCGGGCGAGGTGGTGTCTGAGGTGGTCTCCGAGGGCATCGTGCCCGCGGCCATCGAGATGATGGACAACCTCTCGATCCGCGCCGCCGAGGGCGCCACCGATGCCGGCTACCCCCAGGACGCCGGCGCGGCGCTCGTTGTCGAGCTCGACGGCTCCGAGCACGAGTGCGAGGCACGCTTCGACAAGATCGTCGACCTGTGCAGGGACGGTGGCGCCTGGGAGGTGAGGGTGGCCCAGGACGAGACCGAGCGTGCGCTGATATGGAAGACGCGCAAGGCCGCGTTCGCCGCGATGGGCCGGATCGCTCCCAACTACTACGTGCAGGACTCCGTGATCCCACGGACCCGCATGGCCGGAGTGCTGCGTCGGATCGAGGAGCTGGCAGGCGAATACGACCTCCAGGTGGCCAACGTTTTCCACGCCGGCGACGGCAACCTGCACCCGCTGGTGTGTTACGACGGCGCGGTGGAGGGCGAGCCCGAGCGCGCCGAGGAGCTCGCGGGCCAGATCGTCAAGGCGTGCGTCGACGAGGGCGGATCGATCACCGGCGAGCACGGCGTGGGGGTCGACAAGAAGCGCTACATGCCGTCGATGTTCGACGAGGCCGACCTCGCGACGTTCCAGCGGCTGCGCTGTGCCTTCGATCCCGACGGTCTCGCAAACCCCGGGAAGCTGATGCCCACGCCGCGGCTGTGCGGCGAGGTGCCGGGCCCCTACCGCCAGCATCCGCTGGAGGCCGCCGGCCTCGCGGAGCGGATGTGACCCCCGACTCGGCCGCTGACGCCGCGGCCGCGCTGAAGGACGCCTCGCGCTCGGGCGCGTCGGTGCGCCTGTCGGGCGGGCGCACCAAATGGAGCTGGGGAGCCGCGGTCGGCGAGCCCGACGTCGAGATCTCCACCACGGGCCTCGACTCCATCGTGGAGCACAACGAGGGTGACCTCACCGCGATCGTCGACGCCGGGGTCAAGCTCGCAGCGCTGGCCGAGAGGACGGGCACCGCCGACCAGATGTTCGCACTCGACCCACCGCTCGGGGCGGACGCCGGCGCCACCATCGGCGGTGCGGTGGCCACCGCCGACAGCGGCCCGCTGCGCCACCGCTACGGGTCGGTGCGCGACCTCGTGGTCGGGATGACCGTCGCGCTGTCCGACGGCACCGTCTCGAAGTCGGGTGGCAAGGTGATCAAGAACGTGGCCGGCTACGACCTCGCCAAGCTCTTCACCGGCGCCTACGGGACGCTCGGCGCGATCCTGCAGGTGGCGGTGCGCCTGCATCCGCTCGCCCCCGAGACGGCGACGGCGGTGGGGCGCGGCGACGAGCCGCACGCCCTGGCCGCGGCCGCCGCCGACCTCAGCCACGCACAGCTGGAGCTGCAGAGCCTCGATGTGCGCTGGGAGGGTGGACACGGAACCGTGCTCGCGCGCTCTGGGGGAGCGACCGCCGCCGACCCGTCGGCCGAGGTGGCGGCGTTGCTGGCAGAGCGCGGCCTCGAGGCTGCCGTGATCGAGGACGATGCCGGACTGTGGGACGCGCAGCGGGCCGCTCAGCGATCCGATGCCGCCACCGTTGTCCGGGTATCGGGCCTGCAGGATCAGACGGCCACCCTGCTCGGCTTCGCAGAGCGACATGATGCGCGGGTGGTCACGCGGGCAGCACTCGGGCTCTCCTGGATCACGCTGGACGCGCCGGAGCTCGTCGGCGAGCTGCGCGCCGAGCTCGCGCCGTCGCCGTGCGTGGTGCTCGACGCGCCTTCTCACGCACGCGCCGACATCGACCCCTGGGGCCCGCTCGAGCCCGGCAGCACCGCCCTGATGGAGCGGGTGCGCGAGCGGTTCGACCCCACGCGGACCTGCGCGCCGGGCATCCTGGCGGGAAGCCGCTGATGGAGGCCGGACCGATCCAGATCGGGATGTGGGACGACGACAGGCCGCCCGAGACCGCGCTGATCGACGACTGCGTGCACTGCGGCTTCTGCCTGCCGACCTGCCCGACCTACCAGCTATGGGGCGAGGAGGCCGATTCCCCGCGTGGGCGGATCGTGCTCATGCGCGCAGGCCACGAGGAGAGCACCGAGCTGTCGAAGCCGATGGTCGACCACTTCGACAACTGCCTCGGGTGCATGGCGTGCGTGACGTCCTGCCCGTCCGGCGTGCAGTACGACAAGCTGATCGAGGACACGCGCGCCCAGGTCGAGCGCAAGTGGGAGCGCAGTGGCGCCGACAAGTGGACCCGGCGGGCCGTCTTCGCGCTGGCGCCCCACCCCGGGCGCCTGCAATGGCTGACGCCGCTCATGCGGCTCGGCCACGTGACCGGCCTCGACCGGCTCACCGCGCGCCTGCCGCTCGGCCGTCTGTCGGAGGTCGCAAAGCTCGCTCCCGCTCCTCCCAAGCGCCACCACCTGCCCGAGCACGTGCGCGCGGGCGGAGAGAGCCGGGGCACCGTGGCCTTGCTGCGCGGATGCGTCCAGCGGGTGATGTTCAGCGGCGTGAACTCAGACACCGCCGCGGTGCTCGCAGCAGAGGGCTGGGATGTCGAGGCGCCACAGGACCCGAGCTGCTGCGGGGCGCTCCAGCTTCACTCCGGCGAGGGCACAGACGCCGAGTCGAACGTCAAGAAGACGATCGCTGCGCTCGAGCGCTACGAGCGGATCGTGGCAAACGCCGCCGGCTGCGGCTCAGCGATGAAGGACTACGGCCACGTGATGCGCGAGGACCCCGAGTGGGCCGACCGCGCCCAGGCCTTCGCCGAGAAGGTGGTCGACGTGACAGAGATCCTCACCGAGGGCGAGCCGCGCGCGCAGCGCCACCCGGTGCAGATGAAGGTGGCCTACCACGATGCCTGTCACCTGGCCCACGCCCAGGGCGTGCGCAACCCGCCACGCGAGCTGCTGCGCGGCATCCCGGGAGTCGAGCTCGTCGAGCCGGCCGACTGGGAGATCTGCTGCGGCTCGGCCGGCATCTACAACGTCGTCAAGCCCGACGCTGCCGCCGAGCTGGGCAGGCGAAAGGCACAGAACCTGCTGGACACGGGGGCCGAGGCGGTGGTGGCGGCCAACCCGGGCTGCACGCTCCAGATAGCCGCACACACACGGGCGCTGGGCAAGGAGCTGCCGGTCATCCACCCGGTCGAGCTGCTTGCCCGATCACTGAGAGGAAGTGGCTGATGAGCCCTGAAGGCGTCGAGATCCACGGACCGGACGTTCCCCGCGGCGGCGAGCTCCTGTCAGACGACGCGCTCGAGCTCGTCGCCAAGCTGCACCGGGCGATCGAAGCCACGCGCCAGGACCTGCTGGCGCGACGCGTCGATCGTCAGAAGGAGCTCGACGCAGGGGGAACGCTCGACTTCCTCGCAGAGACTGCGGAGGTCCGCGAGGGCGACTGGCAGGTCTCCCCTGCACCGCCCGCACTGCGCAAGCGGTGGGTGGAGATCACCGGCCCGACCGGGGCCAAGATGGTGATCAATGCCCTGAACTCCGGCTCGACCGGCTTCATGGCCGACTTCGAGGACGCCAACTCGCCGACGTGGTCGAACATGGTCGGGGGCCAGGCCAACCTGATCGACGCCGTGCGCGGCACCTTGCAGTTCGACGACGAGGAGAAGGACAAGCAGTACCGGCTCGTCGATGACCCCGCGACCCTGCTGGTGCGTCCGCGCGGATGGCACCTCGACGAGAGCCACATGCTGGTGGACGGCTCGCCGGTGGCGGGTGGGCTCTTCGACTTCGGCCTCTACATGCACCACAACGCGCAGGAGCTGCTCGATCGCGGGAGCGGCCCATTCTTCTACCTGCCCAAGCTGGAGTCGCACCGCGAGGCGCGCATGTGGAAGGACGCGATGGCGCTGGCCGAGGACCACCTCGGCCTCGACCGTGGAACCGCGCGGGGCACGGTGCTGATCGAGACCCTGCCGGCCGCCTTCGAGATGGACGAGATCCTGTACGAGCTGCGCGAGCACTCGGCCGGCCTGAACGCTGGGCGCTGGGACTACATCTTCAGCGCGATCAAGCGGTTCAAGGAGCGCCCCGAGTTCGTCACGCCGGATCGCGGCTCGGTGACCATGACCGTGCCGTTCATGCACGCCTACTCCGAGCTGTTGGTCAAGACCTGCCATCGCCGCGGCGCGCACGCCATGGGCGGCATGAGCGCGGTGATCCCCTCACGCACCGACGAGGCGGCGGCCAAGAAGTCCCTCGACGCCGTCGCGGCCGACAAGGAGCGCGAGGCCGACGCGGGGTTCGACGGGTCGTGGGTG
Source organism: Solirubrobacterales bacterium (assembly GCA_038200525.1). Classification (GTDB taxonomy): domain Bacteria; phylum Actinomycetota; class Thermoleophilia; order Solirubrobacterales; family Thermoleophilaceae; genus JAAYBF01. Next base: position 6,323 of record JBBPXW010000099.1, read on the forward strand.
GCCCACCCCGACTCCGTGCAGCCCGCCATGGCCGAGTTCCACAAGGTGCTGGGCGAGCGCGACAACCAGGTGGACAGACAACGCGAGGATGTCGACGTCTCGGCCGCGGAGCTGCTCGCGATCGATCAGACGCCGGGCGAGATCACCGAGGCCGGGCTGCGTGCCAACGTGAACATCGGAATCCAGTACGTGTCCAGCTGGCTGCGCGGCAACGGTGCCGCCGCCATCTACGGGCTGATGGAGGACGCTGCGACCGCGGAGATCTCGCGTGGCCAGATCTGGCAGTGGGTCCGCCACGGCGCGACCCTCGACGATGGCCGCACGGTCACGCCCGAGCTGGTGCGCGAGCTTGCCACCGAGGAGCTCGAGACCATCCGTGCCGAGATCGGCGACGACGAGTGGTTTCAGCGCGAAGGGCGACCCGACGAGTCACGAGCGGTGTTCGAGGCGGTGGCGCTGTCGGGCGCGGACGAGTTCGTCGAGTTCCTCACCCTGCCCGCCTACGAGAAGCTGAAGGAGATCGAGACGGGCGGCTGAGGCCGGGGCTCGATTGCCCGACTCCTAGGCCGCGTCCGCGTCGCGGGCCAGCTCGGCCTCGCGGATCGCGCGCATCGCGCTCTTTCGCTGCTCGCGGTCGGCGCGGTCGAGTATCAGCACCCCGTCGAGGTGATCCAGCTCGTGCAGGATCACGCGCGCCTCCAGCCCGGATGCCTCGACCAGCCGAACCTCGCCCCGCTCGTCGCGGGCGCGGACCCGGACGTACAGCGGGCGCTCGACGTCGACCTGGACGCCGGGGAGTGACAGACAGCCCTCCTCGAGGACGTCCTCGTCGTCGCTGTGCCACTCGATCTCGGGGTTCACGAGCGCGATCAGCGGTGCGTCGGGACCGACGCGGTAGACGAGCAGCCGCTGCGAGATCCCGAGCTGCGGCGCCGCGAGGCCGATCCCAAGGGCGTCGTGCATCAGTCCCGCCATGCGACCGACCTGGTTTCGCAGGGCGTCGTCGAAGCGGTCGATCTCGGTGGCGCGGCTCTTGAGCACCGGGTCGCCGAGGCGCTTGATGAACGACATAGCCGCCGCCCGCCGCGCCTCGACCTCGGGGTCCAGACGGGGGTGGTCGTCGCCTTCACGCCCCTCGTCGATCACCTCGGCGGTCTCCTCGGCCATGTCGTTGATTGTACGGTTCCCCACGTGAAGCGATCGATGAAGTGGTGGGGCTGGGGAGACGAGCACGTCTCCTTCACCCACGAGGACAAGCCCGAGCTGAGACCGTTCATCCAGGAGCGCCTCGAGCTCGATGTCTCGACCCCTGCAGACACGCCTGCGATCGCCTTCGGCGACCTCGACATCCCGGAGCCGATGCTTCCGGACGCCCTGCGCGACGCGCTCGTGGCGGCGGTCGGTGCCGAGCACGTGTCGACCGGTGCCCTCGATCGTGTGGTGCACACCCGGGGAAAGAGCATCCGTGACCTCGTGCGCCAGCGTCGCGGCGACCTCCCGCGCCTGCCCGATGCCGTGGTGAGGCCGGCCGAGGAGGAGCAGGTGATCGCGGTGGTCCAGGCCGCGCTTGCCGCCGACGCCGTGCTCATCCCGTTCGGCGGCGGCTCGAGCATCTCGGGCAGCGTCGAGGCCGGGCCGGCCGAGTCCCGCCCGGTGATCTCCCTCGACGTGAGCCGCCTCGATCGCGTGCTCTCGATCGACCTGGAATCGCGGCTCGCGCGGGTGCAGGCCGGGGTGTTCGGCCCCGAGCTCGAGCGACAGCTCAACGAGCGTGGCTACACGTTCGGCCACTACCCCGACAGCTTCACCCACTCCACGCTCGGCGGCTGGATCGCTACGCGCTCGTCGGGCATGCAGTCCGACCGCTACGGCGACATCGCCGACCTCACCCGCGGGCTGCGCGTGGTGACCCCGTCCGGCGTGTTGGTGGTGCGCCCGGTCCCGAGCACCTCGACCGGCCCGAGCGTGCGCGAGATGGTGCTCGGCAGCGAGGGCCGCCTCGGCGTGATCACCGAGGCCACGGTCCACGTGCGCCGCGTGCCCGCGGAGCGCAAGATCCTCGGCTACCTCTTCCCGACCTGGCCCGACGGCTTGGCCGCGATGCGCGACATCGCCGCCAGCGAGGCGGCCCCGTCGGTCACCCGCGTGTCAGACGCCCCCGAGACCGTGTTCTCATTCGCTACGCGCAAGGCCTGGACCCCGCTCGACAAGGTGAAGTCCAAGGCACTGACCACGTTCCTGACCAAGCGGCGCGGCTTCGACCTCGACGCGATGTGCCTCTCCTTCATCGGCTACGAGGGGACCGCCCGCCACGTGGCCGCCCAGCGCAGGCTGACCGAGCAGATCGTCAAGCGCCACGGCGGCGTCGGAATCGGCCAGAGCCCGGGCGATCTGTACGACCGGAAGAAGTTCGATACCCCCTACATCCGCGACTTCCTGCTCGACCGCGGGGCGCTGGCCGACGTGTCGGAGACCGCCGCGCCGTGGAGCCGGCTGCCACACGTCTACGACGCGGTACAGACCGCCTGCCGCGGAGCCTTCGCCGAGCTCGGCGTGCCCGGCTACCTGATGTGCCATCTCTCGCACAGCTACCACTCCGGCGCCTGCCTCTACTTCACCTTCGCCATCACCGCCGCCCGGGATCGCGACGAGCTCGAGCAGTACGACGTGGTCAAGCAGGCGATCCAACGGGCGTTCGTGGACTCCGGCGCAACGCTGTCGCACCACCACGCAGTTGGCACCGAGCACGCGCAGTGGCTGGAGCAGGACATCTCGGCCGCGGGCGTGGCCATGGTCAAGGCGCTGTTTCAGGGCACCGACCCGGGGGCGAACCTGAATCCCGGCAAGATCACCTGAGAACCTCGCGCTGCGAGCGAAACGTGTGGGCGCGGCCAGGGTAGTTCCCGCTGATGGCCGATCCCGCCGAGCTCGACATCGCCTGGACGCGCACCGGCACGGCCACCCGGGTGCGCGATCTCCTGGTCTGCGGGGTGCTCGGCACGGCGATGGACCTGTATACGCGTCGCCGGCTGAGCGGCTGCGAGCACCTCGAGAACCTGCACGCGCCGGTGATCTTCGTGGCCAATCACAACAGCCACATGGACACCCCGGCCCTGCTTCGCGCGCTGCCGAGGCGGTGGCGGCGACGCACGGCGGTGGCGGCGGCCGTCGACTACTTCTACTGCAGGCGACGCAACGCGGTGTCGGCGTCGCTGGTGTTCGGGACGGTGCCGCTCGACCGCAGCGGCGGAGGGCTCGGCGCGGCCTCGACGGCCCACCTGCACCGGCTGTTCGGCGAGGATCGCAGCCTGCTCATGTTCGCCGAGGGCACCCGCTCCCACGACGGCACGGTCGCGCAGCTGAAGTCCGGCGCCGCCGTTCTTGCGGCCGAGCACGACCTGCCGATCGTGCCCATCTTCGTATCGGGCACCGGCGAGGCGATGCCGCGTGGCAGCAAGTGGATGCACTTCAAGAACGGACGGCCGGGTGCTGGGCGCCACGACATCGAGATCCGCTTCGGCGAGCCCATCCGCCCGCGGGAGGGCGAGCATCGCTCCGACGTCATGGAGCGGGTGCGGCTGTTCCTTGCCGAGTCCGGCGCCACCACCGACCGCGGTGGGGCCTCTGAGCACACGCCGCGGCGCCAGCCCGTCTGACTTGGCGCGCGTCTTCGTGTCGGGCGGCAGCGGGTTCGTCGGCGGAGCGCTGGTGCGCAGGCTCGTGCAGCGTGGCGACGAGGTGGTCGGCCTGGCCCGCTCCGACCGCGCCGGCGCGACGTTGAGCGCCCTCGGCGCCACCGTGGCGGATGGGCACGTGCTCGACCAGGCGGCGATGGAGTCGGGCATGCGCGGCTGCGAGCTCGTGTTCCACGTGGCGGGCATGAACAGCCACTGCCCGTCTGACCCGCGGGCGCTGTGGCAGTCGAACGTCGAGGGCCCGCAGACCGCCGTCCGGGCTGCCGCGCGCTGCGGCGTCGGGCGCGTGGTGGTCACGTCGTCCTCAGCATCGATCGGCGAGCCCCACGGCGCGACCGGAACCGAGGACACGCCCCACCGTGGCACTTACCTATCGCTGTACGACCGGTCAAAGCACGTCGGGGAGCGTGCGGCATTGGCCGAGGGCGAGCGGACGGGCGTCGAGGTCGTGGCCGTGAACCCGTCCTCGGTGCAGGGGCCCGGCAGGTCGTCGGGCAACGGCGCGATCGCGATCGCCTACCTGAACGGCAGGCTGCCGGTGTTCGTGGACACCCACGTGAGCATCGTCGACATAGCCGACTGCGTGGAAGGCCATCTACTGGCCGCCGAGCACGGCCGGCCCGGACAGCGCTACATCCTGAACGGCGCCACGATCGGCTCGCTCGAGGCGCTTGCGATCGTCGAGGAGCTCTCGGGCGTGCGGGGGCGTGTCCGGGTCGTGCCCGGTTCGGTGGCGCGTGCCGTCGCCGCCCTCTCGGAGATCGGCTGCCGGCCGCTTGGGCGTCCCTCCCCTCTGTGTCGCGCGCGGATCGCGACGATCCTGCACGGCCACCGCTACGACGCCTCCCGCTCGATCCGCGACCTTGGCTTGGTCTACACGCCCGTGCGCGACACCTTCGCGCGGATCATCGAGTGGGCGGTGGCCGAGGGGCTCGTCACGCGGCGCCCGCTCTAGCCTGCGCCCACACCATGCTCCCAGGGCCGGCAAACGCTACTGGGGGTCGACATCGACCGCCACGTTCACGCCCTCCTTTGCCATCGCCCCCATCGCCTCCTCGACCGCTCTCCGTACCGCGACGATGCCTGCTTCGCGGTCGCGGCCCTTGATCACCAGCTGTGCCCGCTCGCGGCCCTGGCGGCGAAACAGCGGCACCGGTCCGAGCACGGATGCTCCCGGCGGAGCGATCCGCTTCGCCAATGCCTGGGCTGCCCGATGCTCGGGCCCCGCGTCGGTGCTCGAGCAGACGACCCGGATCAGGTGGCCGTCGGGCGGGTAGGCCAGCGCCCCACGGCGCTCCAGCTCGCCTTCCAGAAAGCCGAGCGAATCGTGCGTGGCGGCGTGCTGCAGCGCCCGCGCGGCCGGATCGAGCGCCTGCACCACCACTCGGCCGCCACGCGGCCCGCGGCCGCTGCGCCCGGCCAGCTGGGCCACCAGTGCAAACGTGCGCTCCTCGGCGCGGAAGTCGGGGAAGCGCAGCGTGGCGTCGGCGTCGAGCACCACGCCGAGCGTGACATCGGCGAAGTCGTGTCCCTTGGCCACCATCTGCGTGCCGACGAGCACGCCGCCGCTCTCGGCTGCCTCGAACCGCTCGAGCGTGGCCGCGACACCCTCCTTTGCCACCGTGTCGGCGTCGAGCCGAAAGACCGGCAGTGGCGCGACCAGGCGCTCCAGCTCGACTCCGAGCTGCTCGGTGCCCGTGCCGTGGCGGGTCAGCGAGACCGACCGACACTCCGGACAGCTGCCGGGGATGGCCTCTGAGTGGCCACAGTGGTGGCATGAGACCTCGCCGGCGGAGCGGTGCAGCACCAGCGATACGTCGCAGTCGGGGCACTCCCACACGCGGCCACACTCGCCGCAGGTCAGGAAGTTCGACCACCCGCGCCGATTGAGGAGCACGATTGCCTTCTCCCCTGCGCGGGCCACCTCTGAGAGCGCGTCGCGCGTGCGCTGGTGCAGCACGCCCTTGACCCCGGCCATGCCCACCACCTCGACGGGCGGCATCCCGCGACCGTCCACCCGCTCGGACAGCACCAGGCGACGGAAGCGGCGAAAGCTCTCCGGGCGCGGCGTGGCGCTCCCGGCCAGGAGCACGCAGTCGACCCCCGCCGCGCGCCGCTCCGCCACATGCCGGGCGTCATAGCGGGGATCGCCCTCCTGCTTGTAGGAGCCGTCGTGCTCCTCGTCCACCACGATCAGCCCGATGTCTACGAGGGGCGCGAACACCGCCGAGCGGGGGCCGACGCACACCTTGGCCGCACCCGAGCGCAGTCGCGACCACTCGTCGAAGCGCTCGCGCGCGGTGAGCTTGGAGTGCAGGATGGCGACGGTGTCGCCGAAGCGCTCGACGAACCGGCCCGCCGTCTGCGGGGTCAGCGCGATCTCGGGCACGAGCACGATGGCCGTCTTGGAACGGTCGATCGTGGCCGCCACGGCGCGCAGGTACACCTCGGTCTTGCCGCTCCCGGTCACGCCGTGAAGCAACTGCCGCCGGTCGGTGCCCGCAGGGGCGTCCATCGCTTCGATCACGTCGTGCAGGGCGGTGGCCTGGGCACCGGTGAGGGCGTCGATCACCGGCCGGGCTCCGATCACCGAGCTCGCAGGGCGGCGAGGCGCCTGGTCGGCCCACTCGAGCGTGACCAGCCCCCGCTCCTCGAGCCGGCGGGCCCCGGCGTGATCACACCCCGTGGTGCGGGCGAGGTCGCTGACGCGCGCCGGGCCCGCCCTGAGGGCGTGCAGCGCGGCGCGCTGGCGCTCCCCGAGCCGCGATCCGTGGCCGGTCTCTGACGGCACGTCGCGCCCTGCTGCCGTGAGCGCCGCCAGCAGCGACCGCCGCGGCCGGGTGCGCCTGCCGCTGCCCGTCCCGGTTCCCGGCGGGAGCACCAGCGCGAGTCCGCGCGCCGGGGTCGACACGTACTCGTGCGCCACCCAGAGGCCGAGGGTCACGAGCTCGGGCGGCACGTCTGACTCCAGCGCCGACAGAGGCTCGACGAGCTTGTCGGGCGCCACGTCGCTGTGCTCGACCACCTCCACCACCACTCCGAGGATGCGTCTGCGCGCGAACGGCACGACAAGCATCGACCCGACGCCGACGCCATCCATCGAGGGTCCAAGCAGATAGTCGAACGGACCGCGCAGCGCACGTGCCGTGGTGAGCGGCTCGACCTTCGCGATCACGCGTGGTGGATGGCGAGGCAGGCGTAGTGCACCGTGAAGGCCCGCTCAGCCGTCGCCCGCGAAGCCAGGTACAGCGCGCGCCTTGCCACGGCCTTTGAGACCGCCTTCAAGTGCTGGCTCGCCGTGGTGGCGAAGAAGTCGTGCACCTTCAGCGGCAGCGGATCGGACAGCTCCGCCACGACCTCGAGACCGGCTGCCGCGCACATGGCATGGATGTCCCCACGGTTGAAGCGGTGGAGGTGACCGATCTCCTCCCGCCCCTTCTGAGCGACTGGGCGCGACGCGCTGCGGTTGTCCTCGAGCGGCACCTCCACCACCACCGCCGCCCCGACCCGTGCCGTCTCCTTGAGCAGTGGCAGCGGGTCGGGCACGTGCTCGAGCACGTGGGAGAGCACCGCGAGGTCGTAGGCGTCGTCGGCGGCCGGCAGGGTCTCGCCGTCGAATCGCTGCACGGAGCTCACGCCGGGGCGGCCGGAGGCGAGCTCGACTGCGCGCGCGGAGATCTCGAAGCCGTCTCGGCGGTCGCCGATGCCGCGCTTTGCAAGGCAGTCGAGAAGCACGCCGTCGCCGCAGCCGATCTCGGCCACCGAGCGCGGCGGATGCGGCAGCTCGCCCGCGAGCCTGGCCACGTGATCGGCCTTGCCCTCGGCACCCAGGGCACGCCAGCGCCCATAGAGCATGGCGTCGTCGCC
>JBBPXW010000100.1:0-20084 GCA_038200525.1 Solirubrobacterales bacterium
CGATGGCTCTGCAAGCTGCTGCCGCCACGAACACCGCCAACCCGCACGGAGCCGATCCAAGCACGCGCTTTCCGTCGCGCAAACGCACGGATCGAGACCGGCTGATCGAGGATCACATGCCGCTGGCCCGTCGGCTGGCGTCGCGGTACCGCCACTCCGGCGAGTCGCTCGATGATCTCATCCAAGTCGCCTGTCTCGGTCTGATCAAGGCCGTGGACCGCTACGACCCGTCCGCCGGCCCCTTCACGCGCTTCGCGGTGCCGACGATCACCGGCGAGCTCAAGCGCCATTTCCGCGACAAGGGCTGGTCGATGCGTGTCCCGCGCGACCTGCAGGAGCGCGCCATGAGCGTGGGCGACGCGGTCGACCACCTCGCGACGGAGCTCGGCCGCTCACCCAAGCCACGCGATGTCGCCCGCTTCACCGGCCTCCGACTCGATGCCGTGCTCGAGGCGATGGACGCCGCCAGTGCCTACTCGCCGATGAGTCTCGACTCCCCGCAGCCCGGAAGCGACGAGGACGGCGGTGACCACACCCTCGTCCAGACTCTCGGTGACGAGGACCCGAACTTCGGCCTCGCCGAGTGGCGCCCCACGGTCGCGCCCGCGGTGCGCGCGCTCCCACCGCGCGAGCAGGAGATCCTCCGCCTGCGCTTCGGGGAGGACCTCACCCAGACCGAGATCGCCGACCGCATCGGCATCTCCCAGATGCACGTCTCGCGGCTGCTTCGGCGTTCGCTGGCCCAGCTCACCCAGGCCACTGCAGTCTGAGCTGGGCGCTCCGTAGCGCCGTCTAGGCTTGCCGGCCTCGTGGTAGGCCCGACACCGCACGGCTAGAAGGTGGAGCACATCGAACTGCTGCTGTTCGGGCTGCTCGTGGCCGTCTCAGGCCTGGCGGTCGTGGCCCGGCTGATCAACGTGCCCTACCCGATCCTGCTCGTGCTCGGTGGGCTCGCGTTCGCATTCATCCCGGGCGTGCCCGACGTGTCGCTGGATCCCGACCTGGTGCTGCTGCTGTTCCTGCCGCCGCTGCTCTACAGCGCGGCCTTCTTCGCCAACGTGCGCGAGCTGCGCGCCCACCTGCGCCCGATCAGCGGCCTGGCGATCGGGCTCGTGGCCGCCACGATGCTCACCGTGGCGGTCATCGGCCACGGCGTGGTGGGCCTCTCGTGGCAGGTGGCCTTCGTGCTCGGTGCCGTGGTCTCGCCCGCCGACGCCGTGGCCCCCACGGCCATCCTGCGCCGCCTCGGCGTGCCCCGGCGCGTGGTCACGATCGTCCAGGGTGAGAACCTGACCAACGACTGGACGGCGCTCGTGGCCTACAAGTTCGCGGTGGCGGCGGTCGTCACGGGCAGCTTCTCGATCGTCGAGGCCGGCCCGCGGTTCGTGCTCACCGGGGTCGGCGGCATCGCCATCGGCGTGATCGTGGGCATCGCGATCGCCGCGGTGCGGCGCCGCACCGCGGACGCGCTCACAGAGATCACCATCTCCCTGCTCACCGCGTACGCCGCCTACCTCCCGGCCGAGCAGATCGGCGTCTCGGGCGTGCTCGCGGCCGTCACCGTCGGCGTCTGGCTCGGCTGGCAGGCTTCCGAGCTCACCACCCACACCACGCGCCTGCAGCTGAACGCCATCTGGGAGCTGCTGCAGTTCCTGCTGAACGCGGTGCTCTTCGTGCTCGTCGGGCTACAGCTGCCCGGCGTGATCGACAGCATCCAGGGCCGTTCGGCCTCGGAGCTTGCCGGCTACGGCGCACTGATCTGTCTCACCGTGATCGTGGTGCGGATCGTCTGGGTCTTCGGCTTCTCCTACCTGCCGAGGCGCATCCGTGGTCGCCTCAGCGGCGAGGACGAGCATCAGCCGCTCAAGGAGACCGCGCTCGTGGCGTGGTCGAGCATGCGTGGCGCCGTGTCGCTGGCGGCGGCGCTTGCGATCCCGCTCACGGTCGACGGCGGGGCGCCGTTTCCCGATCGCGCCTTCGTCATCTTCTTGGCCTTCTGCGTGATCCTGGCCACGCTCGTCGGCCAGGGGCTCAGCTTCCCCGCGGTCATCCGTGCGCTGAAGGTGGAGGACGACGGCCTCGACGCCGACGAGGAGCTGAACGCCCGGCTGGAGATCGCGTTCGCCGCCATCGACAGGATCGACAAGATCGCCGGCGAGGAGTGGGTCTACCCGGGCACCCCCGACCGTGTACGCAACCTCTACGAGTACCGCAAGCGCCGCTTTCGATCGGCTGTGCAGGGCGACGACGGCGACGGTGTTGAGTCGGAGGACTACGAGGCGCGGGCAGGTGCCTACCGGCGGTTCATGCGCGAGGTGCTGGCAGCCGAGCGAAGCACTCTGCGACAGCTGCGCGACACGGGCGCGATCACCGACGAGGTGCGTAGGACCGTCGAGCACGACCTCGACCTCGAGGAGTCGCGGCTGGATACCTAACGGGGTGCGACGAGCACGGCCGGATCCTATGCGCGTCTGGCAGACTTGCCGACGTGGCCAAGCAGAGGCAGATGAAGATGCAGATGCAGGCGGGCGCGCTCGGCGCGATCCAGCAGCTCGAGCCCCGCACGGACGAGCAGCTCAAGAGCGAGTCCAAGCACCGCGTGGCCGCGAAAGCGCTGCTCGGCGCCCGCGCGGCGGAGCGCTACGACGCCAAGCAGGCACGGGCGTACTTCAACGAGGCGCTCGCCGGCTGCCATCCACAGGAGCGCCCGGCACTACGCCAGATGATGAAGGCCTCGATGGCGCTCGCCGAGCGCCGGCCCGACGATCTGAAGGAGGCGGTCGAGAAGCTCGGTCAGACGCCGCCCTCGAGCCGACAGCTGCTGCTCCTCCGCATCATGGGCCTGATCGCTCCCGCTCCTGGCGCCAGCGTCTGGCTTCGGGCCCGCGGCGCGCTGTTGCTGGTTGGCGCTGTGGCGCTCCTGCTGGCACTCGGCTTCGGCATCGCAAAGCTCGTGGCCCTGCCCTTCGGGGGTGTCGGCCTGTTCGGAGGGCTGCTGCTCGGCCTGCTGATCGTGATCGCGGTGCTCGGGCTGCTCACGCTGCTCGGCCGCAGGCGGCAGGCGAAGATGAAGGCCGCCCGCGCCGGTCCACGCTCCTAGCCCTTCTCGGTGACCGTCGCATTCTCGATCACGACGGGCTGCAGCGGCGTTCCAGTTTCCGCGCTTGCCGGATCACCGAGCTTGTCGATCTTCTCCGTGACGGAAAGGCCCTTGGTCACCTTGCCGAGCAGCGCGTACTCCGGTGGCAGGCCGGCGTCAGCGCCGGTGACCACGTAGAACTGGCTTCCGGCGGTGCCCGGCGCCTCGGAGCCCGTCTTGGCCATGGCCACCACGCCGCGGGTGTATGTCGCGCTCGAGGGCGGCACGTCCAGGGTCGAGTAGCCGGGGCCGCCCTGGCCCGTGCCGGTCGGGTCGCCGCCCTGGATCACGAAGCCGGGAACGATCCGGTGAAAGGTCGTGCCGTCGAAAAACCCCTTCCGCGCCAGCGAGACGAACGATGCGGCGGTCTTGGGCGATCCCTTCTGGTCGACTCTGATCGTGAACGAGCCGCAGTTCGTCGTCATGGTGACCTCGTAGGTCTTGCCGGCTGCGAGCTTGCCGGTGGGACGCTTCTGGCCGCCGTCGGGCTTCGGCGCGGGAGTGGCCACCTTCGCGCACCCGGATCTCGAAGCAGCGGCAGTGGGTGCAGTCTTCGGTGCCGAGGCGCTCTTGCCACCGCTTGGGGAGTCGCCGCCGCCACAGCCGCCGAGCGCCAGGGCGCCCGCGCCGATCACGATGAGCAGCCGATGCATGGCGCGCACAGTAGCCAGGTCTACGATCAGAGTTGCTTCATGGCTGCACTGTCCCCCCTCCTCGGCGCCTACGACCAGCTCATCCTCGACCTGGATGGCTGCGTCTGGGTCGGTGACCAGGCGGTCCCCGGCTCACCCGAGGCGATCGCCGCGCTGCGCGCCGCCGGCAAGCGGGTGGTGTTTGTGACCAACAACTCGTGGTTTCCCGCCGAGGAGCAGGTCGCTCGCCTCTGGGGCTTCGGCATCCAGGCCTCGCTGGCAGACGTCGTGACGGTCGGATCGGCAGTCGAGCACCTGCTCGGCGAGACTCGCAGTGGCCATACCGCGTTCGTGGTGGGCAGCCCGACACTGCACCGCCACGTCGTCGATGCCGGTCTGACGCTCGTCAACGACACCGACGCGGCGAGGCACGCTCAGGTGGTGGTGGTCGGCGGCACGGACCGCTTCGACTACTCCATCCTGCGCGATGCCTCGGCGGCGGTCCGCCGGGGCGGGGCCCTCATCGGCACGAGCCGCGACCCGACGCTGCCGATGCCCGACGGGCCGTGGCCGGGCACGGGCGCGATCCTCGCGGCGGTCGAGACGGCGTCGGCCACCACCGCACAGATCGTGGGCAAGCCATCACGCGGGCTGATGGACACGGCGATCGACCGGCTGGGAGACGGCCGGACGCTGGTGGTCGGCGATCGCCTGGACTCCGACGTGGCGGCCGCGGCGGCCGCCGGCATCGATGCCGCGCTGGTGCTCTCGGGCGACGGTGACGCCCGCGCGGGGCCCGGTCCCGACGGCCCCCGTCCGGTGGTCACCGCCGAGACCCTCGCCGTGCTCGTCGGCATCTGAACGTTCACGCCTGGGCCGGCGCGGCCCCCCGGTCCACTCCCAGGAGCGCGCAGGACTCGGCGTTGACCATGAGCCCTGCCCCCGCGGCCCGGGCCAGAGCCTTCTCGAGCGAGATGCCGCGGACGTCGTGCAGATGGGCCGCACAGACGGCGGCGACGAAGTCCGTATGGCGATTGCCGTGAATGGCCACGGCTCCGGCGCGACGCAGCTCGGTTCGCAGCAGGCCGAGGATCTCCTCGAGCGCATCCGTGCCCGCCGACGTGACCGGAACCGGCACGTGGTGCCAGGCCAGGCCGGCCGCCTCGTAGGCGTCGAGGTTGTGCCGCGTGGCCATCGTGGACACCACGAGCCGAACCCTGCTGCTCACGAGCCATTCGATCTCTGTCTCCCTGCGCTCAGGACGGTGGCTTCTCCCTCCACCTCCCGGTCGCTCCATCGCGCACAGCTTCCGCGGCCGTGCCCACCAGACCCTGCGTGGCTCAGACATCGTGTCGCTCCATCCACTCGCTTGCCTTGAAGGAGAAGAGGGCGTGCGGCGGAGTTCTCGCCCCTGTCGCTGGCCATACACTTGCCGCGTGTGCCGTACCTCCGCTCGCCCCGCGGTGACCGCCGCCGCGTGAGCCGGCGCCTGCTGGTCCTGTGCAATCCCACGGCCGCCGGCGGGCGCGCCGCGGGGCGCCTGCCCGAGGTCGAGGCAGAGCTGCGCCATCTCGGCGTCGACTTCGAGACGGTGCAGACCCTCGATGCGGGCCACGTCCGGCGCCTGGCCGCCGAGGCGGGCTCCGACGGCGCCACGGTGGCCGCCGTCGGGGGCGACGGGCTGCTGCGTACGGTGGCCTCGTCCCTTCGCGGGACCGAGGGCAGGCTGGCGGTGATCCCGGCGGGGCGGGGCAACGACTTCGCCCGCGTGCTCGGCATCCCCAGCGACCCGTCCGCTGCTGCGCGGATCGCCGTGCGGGGCGTCGACCGCACGATCGACATGGCCGAGATCAACGGCGTGCCGTTCCTTGGGATCGCGAGCGTCGGCATCGACTCGGACACCAACCGGTTCGCCAACGAATCGAAGTTCCGCGGCAACTTCGTCTACCTCTACGGCGCGTTGCGGGCCCTGGCGTCGTGGAAGCCCGCGAACTTCTCGGTCACCGTCGACGACGAGCGCCACGACCTGCGCGGGTATTCGGTGGTGGTCGCGAACTCCCAGGTTTACGGCGGCGGCATGTACATCGCGCCCCACGCCGAGCTGGACGATGGCGCGCTCGACGTGGTCTCGATCACGGAGGTCTCCCGGGCCCACCTGCTCCTCAAGCTGCAGAAGGTGTTCCGGGGCACGCACACCGGCGAGTCGTTCGTGACGTCACTACGCGGGACGGCGGTCAGCGTGGACGCCGACCGCCCGTTCCGGGTCTACGCCGACGGCGACCCGATCGCAGACCTGCCGGCCACGATCACCGTCACCCCCGCCTGCCTGCGCGTGGTGATGCCCCGGTGAGCGGTGCGCTCGCACGGACTGCTGCCCGCTCGGTGCGTACCCTCTCGCGTCGCCTGGGGCGTGGCGGCGGCACCACGCTCCCGGGCCGCCTGTTGCTGCGGGCCGACCCGGATGCCCTCGACGGCCTCTCGCGCCGCCTCGATCACGGGTCGGTGCTCGTGTCGGCGACGAACGGCAAGACCACGACATCGGCGATGGTCGCGGCGATCATGGAGCGCGACGGGCGCCGGCTCGTTCACAACCGCGCCGGCTCCAACATGGGCTGGGGCGTGGCCACCGCGCTGCTCGATGCGCGCTCCGGTGCCGGTCAACTCGGCTTGTTCGAGGTGGACGAGGCCTGGCTGCCGCGGGTGGCCGGCGCGCTGAAGCCCGACATCTACCTGCTCTCGAACTTGTTTCGCGACCAGCTGGACCGCTACGGCGAGCTCGAGACGCTCGCCGATGGGTGGGCCCGGCTCGTGAGGGGCGAGGCGGCAGACCTTTCCCGCGCCGTCCGATTCGTGCTCAACGCCGACGACCCGCTCGTGGCCGATCTCGGTCGCGGCATCGAGCAGGACGTCCTCTACTACGGCGTCAGCGACGACTCCCAGGCGCTGCCGGCCCTACAGCACGCCGCCGACTCCAAGCACTGCCGCAACTGCGGGCACGCCTACGTCTACGACGCGGTCTACCTTGGCCACCTCGGCCGCTACCACTGTCCCGGCTGCGGACGGACGCGGCCGCAACCGGCGGCCGAGGCGACCTCGGTACGGCTCGACGGCATGCGCGGAGCGCAGGTGCACATGCAGACCCCCGCGGGCGAGCTGGACCTGTACCTGCCGCTTCCCGGGCTCTACAACGTCTACAACGCCGTGGCCGCGACCGCGCTTTCGATTGCCCTCGGCGTGCCGATCGAGCAGATCGGGGCGGCACTCGAAGGGTTCGGCGGCGCCTTCGGGCGCGTCGAGACGATCGCCGTCGGTGGACGGCCGGTGTCGATCCTGCTCGTGAAGAACCCCGCCGGCGCCAATGAGGTGTTGCGCACTCTCACGCTCGAGGACGGCCGGATCGATCTGTGGCTGGCGCTGAACGACCGGATAGCCGACGGCCGCGATGTGTCATGGATCTGGGATGCCGACTTCGAGCTGCTCGCCGGCCGGGTGCGCCACGTCACGTGCACCGGCACGCGCGCCGAGGAGATGGCGCTGCGGCTCAAGTACGCCGGCATCGACGCGGACATCGGAGTGGACCGCGATCTCGGCGGCGCCCTCGACGCAGCCGTCGCGGGCGGCGCCGATGGCGAGCCGCTGTACGCGCTGCCCACCTACACGGCGCTAATCGAGCTGCGCGACCTGCTCGCCGAGCGGGGGCTCGCCCGGCGGTGGGCCGACTGATGCGCACCTGGGTGTTCGGCTACGCCTCGCTGGCGGCCGACTACGCCGGTGGCGGCTCGGTGCCGTGCGAGCTGGCCGGCTTCCTCCGGGTGTGGGGCGTGGCCGCCGACAACTCGCGCACGATCCCCGGCTACAAGGTCTACCTCGACCGCCGCGACGGATCGCGACCCGCCGTCCATGTGGCGTTCCTCGACATCGTGGCCGATCCGGACTGCACCGTCGGCGGAATCGCGCTGCCCGTGGGCCCGGCCGTGCTCGCGACGCTCGACGCGCGCGAGCGCAACTACGACCGCCGAGAGGTGACCGGACGCATCGCCGACATCGAGGGCCGTGTTTGGACATACGTCGGCTCCGACGCGGGGCGCGCCCGGCTGCGCGAGGGGCGCGCCGCCGGCACGGCGGTGGTCTCCCGGGACTACCTGGAGAGGGTGCATGCCGGATTTGCTGGCCTCGGCGGCGAGCACCACGAGCGCCTGATCGCGTCGCTCGCCGGCGACGATCTTGCGGTGTGGGACCTCGATCGGCTCGACGCGGTCGATGCAGAACCGCGTGTGGCGTGAACTCCTCCCCCGCGCCAGGCCCTCTCACCGACGCCGCCGCCTGGCACGACGTCGAGTGCTCGCTCTACGGCGCCGATCTTGCCCTGTGGCGCTCGCTGGCCGACGAGCACGGCGGTCCCGTGCTCGATATCGGCGCCGGCACCGGCCGCGTGGCGCTCGACCTGGCCGTACAGGGCCACGCGGTCATCGCCGTGGACTCCGAAGCGGATCTGATTGCGGCCTGCGCCGAACGGGCCGCCGCCCGCGGGCTCGACGTGACCGCGATCGTGGGCGACGCGCGGTCGCTTCACCTCAGCGACACCTATCCCCTCGCGATCCTCCCGATGCAGGTGGCGCAGCTGATGGGCAGCGACGCCGGGCGTGGCGAGATGCTCACTGCCGTCCTTAAGCACCTGCGGCCGGGTGGCGTGCTTGCGATCGCCCTTGCCGATCCGTTCGAGGGAGTTCCCGCCGAGGAAGTGCTCCCTCCCCTGCCCGACGTGCTCGAGATCGACGGCTGGGTGCTCTCCTCGACCCCTGTGGCGGTGCGGCCCGTCGACGGCGCGGTGGCCATCGACCGCAAGCGCCAGGCCGTCTCTCCCGGCGGCCAGCTCACCGAGGAGCCGGCGACGATCGTGCTCGACAACGTCGATCCGGTCGTCCTCGAGCGGCAGGGCGCGCACGCCGGCTACCGGGTGCTCGCTCAGAAGTCGGTGCCCACGACGCGGGACTACGTCGGCTCGGCCGTCGTCATGCTGGAACGCCCGCGGTGACCCCCACGCTGCGGGTCTGCGCGCTCTATCCGGAGCTGATGAACATCTACGCCGATCGCGGCAACATCGCAGTGCTGCGCGCCCGCTGCGAGTGGCGCGACCTGGGCTTTGAGTACGCGTCGGCCACCGTGGGCGACCAGCTGGACCCCGCCGCGTCCGACCTCTTCTACATCGGCGGCGGGCAGGACCGCGACCAGATTGCCGTGGCCGAGGACATGGGCGCGACCAAGCGAGACGCCCTGCACGCCGCCGCCGACCGCGGCGCCGTGGTGCTCGGCGTGTGTGGCGGCTATCAGCTGCTCGGCCGCAGCTACCAGCTCGGCGAGCGGGAGCTGCCGGGCATCAGCCTGGTCGGGCTGCGAACCGTGCGCGAGGACGGTCCCCGGCTGATCGGCAACTGCGCGATCGAGTCGGACATCGGCGGCGACGCCCGCACGATCGCGGGCTTTGAGAACCACGGCGGCCGCACCTACCTCGACCACCCGTCGCTCGCGCTTGGCCGCGTGCTCGCCGGACACGGCAACAACGGCAGCGACGGGTACGAGGGCGTGCACGACCGAAACGTGGTCGGCACATACCTCCACGGCCCGCTGCTGCCAAAGAACGCCTGGCTTGCCGACCGGCTGATCGAGCTTGCCCTCGAGATCGAGCTCGAGCCGCTCGACGACCGGCTCGAGGACGCCGCGCACGCCTCGGCACGCCGGGCAGCCGGCGTCTGACCATCGATCCGGATGCTGATCCTCCTTCCGCCCTCGGAGGGCAAGACCGCCCCGCCGACCGGTCCGCCGATGGACTCGCGACCCTCGCCCACGCCTCCGTGCTCACCGCTCCGCGCGAGCGCGCCCTCACGGCGCTGGCCAGGCTGTCGTCCGGTCGCCGCTCGACCGCATTGAGGTCCCTCGGCCTGTCTGACGGCCAGGCCATCGAGCTCGAACGCAAGCCGCTGGCCGCCGGCATCGCCCGTGGCGCGACGCTGATCGAGCCGGATGCGCCCGGCAAGCCCTTCACGCTCGAGGTTGTCGACTCCGTCTAGGAGCCTGTCGAGCCGAAGCCCGCTGCGCCGCGCGCGGTATCTCCGAGCTCGGCGCTCTCAACCAGCTCCGGCGCCTCGTGGCGCACGATCACGAGCTGCGCGATCCGATCGCCGGGCTCCGCGCGGAACGCGACGTCGCGGTCGGTGTTGAGCAGCAGCACCCGCACCTCCCCGCGGTAGCCCGCATCGATCAGCCCGGGCGTGTTCACGAGCGTGATGCCGTGCCGGCGCGCGAGCCCCGACCGGGGCAGCACGAGCCCCGCATGGCCCGAGGGGATCTCCAGCGCGATACCGGTACCGAGGTCGCCGCGCTGCCCCGGCGCAAGTGACAGGGGCTCGGAGGCGAACAGGTCGAAGCCGGCGTCGTCGTCGTGGGACCGTGCCGGCGCCACGGCATCCGCGCTCAACCGCCGGAACCGGACGACATCGGTGCGGTGGTCGTCGCTTCGGAGCCCCGACTGCGCGTGCATTCAGCCGCGCGAGGCGCCGTTGCCGTTTACGGCGAAGCGCTCGAAGCGGGCGGCCGCGGCCGCCGGCACCCGTGCGTGGACCACCACGCCGTCGGCGGTGTCCTCGCGCTCGACCTCGCCTGCCACGTCGTGGAGATCGGAGAGGCTGCCGCCGTCCTCGTAGGGAACGAGCAGGTCCATCGGCCTCAGGGCGGCGAGGAAGCGCTCCTCCATCGCCTCGCGCAGCGCATCGAGCCCCTCCCCCGTGACGGCCGACACCTGGATCGCATCGGGGTAGCGGAACGAGAGCTCGCGCCGCTGCTCGTGGTCGAGGGCGTCGATCTTGTTCAGCGCCAGCAGCACAGGGCGCTCGCCCGCGCCGATCTCGTCCAGCACGTCCTGCACGGCCTCGAGCATCTCGCCGAGGTCCTCCTCGGGAGCCGAGGCGTCGGCCACGTGCACGAGCAGGTCGGCCCCCAGGGCTTCCTCGAGCGTCGCCCCGAACGCCTCGACAAGCTGGTGCGGGAGCTTGCGGATGAAGCCGACAGTGTCGGTCATCAGGTACGTGCGGCCATTGATCTCGAACGACCGCGTGGTCGGATCGAGCGTGTGGAACAAGCGGTCGCGCACGCCCACCTCCGCGCCCGTGACCGCGTTCAAGAGGGTCGACTTGCCCGCGTTGGTGTACCCGGCGAGCGCCACGGTCGGGAGGCCGGCCCGCTCGCGCTCGTTGCGCATCGTCTGGCGCGTGCCCTTCGTACGCTCGAGGCGACGACGCAGCGCCGCGATGCGCGATCGCGCGAGGCGGCGGTCGGTCTCGATCTGCGTCTCGCCCGGGCCCCTCGTGGCGATTCCGCCGCCCGTTGCTCCGCCGAGGCGCTCCAGGTGGGTCCACAGCCCCCGCATGCGAGCCATGTTGTACTCGAGCTGGGCCAGCTCGACCTGGAGCTTGCCCTCGGCCGAGCCGGCGTGGTCGGCGAAGATGTCGAGGATCACGGCGGTCCGGTCGATCACCGGCGTGCCGATGGCCTCCTCGAGGTTGCGCTCCTGGCGTGGAGCGAGCTCGTCGTCGACGGCCACCACGTTGGCGTCGCACGTAGCGATCGCACGCTTGAGCTCGGCCAGCTTGCCCTTTCCGAAGTAGCGGTCGGGATCCGGTGTCTGGCGCTTCTGGGTCATCCGGCCGGCGACCGCGACACCCGCGGTGCGCAACAGCTCCGAGAGCTCCTGCAGATCGGGCTCTTCGGGACCGGCCGAGATCAGCAGCGCGCGTTGACGGGCGCGGGGATTGCGGATTGGCTGACCGTTCTGCACTCGCTTCTCAGTCTAGGGGGCTTGCCGGGCGCACCCGCGGGCACGCAGTCTCATCACGACAGGCTGCCGCGGAGCCGCTCCATCGCCTCGCTCAACCGATCGTCATCCACCGTGAGCGAGATCCGGAAGAAGCCCTCACCGTTGGGCCCGTACGCACCACCCGGAGACACCACCACACCGGACTCCTCGAGCACCAGCTCGCAGTAGGAGGCAGAAGTATGGCCCTCGGGCACCGGCGCCCACACGTAGATGGTCGCCTTGGGGGTCGGCACGTCCACGCCGATCTCGTGCAGGGCGTCAACCACCAGGTCGCGTCGTCGCTGGTAGACCTCGCTCATGTCCTTCGGGATGTGGTCGCCGTCGTCGAGCGCAGCAACGGCGGCAAGCTGCACCGCCTCGAACATGCCCGAGTCGATGTTGGTCTTCAGTTTCCAGTACGCCTCGATCGCCTCGGCGTTGCCGACGATCGCGCCGGTGCGCCAGCCGGTCATGTTGTAGCCCTTGGAGAGCGAGAAGATCTCGACGCCGACCTCCTTGGCCCCGGGCGTCTCGAGGAAGCTCGGCGCCACGTAGCCGTCGAAGGTGGTCTCGGTGTAGGAGGCGTCGTGCACCACGAGGATGTCGTGTGCCCGCGCGAAGTCGACGACCTCCGCGAAGAAGCCGTCCGGGACGATCGCGCCGGTCGGGTTGTTCGGGTAGTTGAGGAACATCAGGCGTGCTCGGCCGGCGTCCTCGGCCGAGATGGCGTCGAGGTCGGGAACGAAGCCGAGCTCGGGCACGAGCGGCATCAACACCGCCTCGGCTCCCGCCAGCAGCGGCCCGCCGGTGTAGACGGGGTAGCCGGGATCGGCGGCCAGCGCGACGGTGTCCGGGTCAAGGAACGCGAGGTTGATGTTGAAGACGCACTCCTTGGCCCCAAGGGCCGGCACGATCTCTGACTCGGTGTCGAGCTGCACGCCGAAGCGACGCTCGTAGAAGCGGGCGACAGCCTCGCGCAGCTCGGGGCGCCCACGGTTGGACGGGTACTGGTGGGTGCCGCCGTCGCGGGCGGCCGTGGCCAGTGCGTCGGGCACGAGATCCGGGGTCGGGATGTCCGGGTCGCCGATGCCGAGGCTGATCACGTCAACCCCCGCGGCCTCCTTCGCGGCGATCTTGCGCGACAGCTCGGCGAAGAGATACGGGGGCAGGCGGTCCAGGCGCTCGCTCGTCTTCATGATGGTCCCCTCCGCGAGGCCTCCGGCCCCGCGCTCTGAGAGCCTGGATCGGCATCCAGCCTCTCGATTTTCTCCAGAAAGTCGTCGCTGAGCTCGCCTGTGTACACGGGCACAGCCCAGCCGGTCAGATCCACGTGCAGGTCCTCGCCGACCTCGACCTCGAGGTCGCCACCGTCGAGGTGGACGGTGACGGGGCTGTCGGCGCCGCGCAGCACGGCGGCCACCGCGGCGCCGGTGGCCCCGGTGCCAGACGACATCGTCTCCCCCACCCCGCGCTCGAAGATCCGGGCGCGGATCTCGCCATCGGCAGTCTGCTTCCAGAACGAGACGTTGGTGCGTTTGGGAAACAGCTCGTGGCGCTCGATCGGCCCTCCGATGGGGGCGAGCTCCAGCTGCTCGAGGCCGTGGGACCACTCGATCGCGCACTGCGGGTTCCCGATCGACACATGCTGAAAACGCACCTCACGGCCGTCGATCACGAGCGTGCCCTCGCCATCGGGGCCGCCGGAGGGAAACGAGTCGGAGCGCAGCGTGGCGCGTCCCATGTCGACCGTGCACGTGGTCGGGCCGGTGATCTGAGGCCGGACCTCGCCCGCGGCGGTCATCAGCGAGAAGGTGTCGGAGGCTGTCCACCCGCTGCGGCGCAGGTACATCACGGCCTCGCGGACGCCGTTGCCGGACAGCTCGGCCTCGGACCCATCGGGATTGAAGATCCGCAGCGAGGCCACATAGCCCCGCTCCTCGGTGTGCGACAGGAGCAGGATTCCGTCGCTGTCCACGCCGCTGTGCCGCTTGCAGAATGCCTCGATCCTTGCCGGGGTCAGCTCGAACGGGAGCGCATCCTCCTCGATCACGGCGTAGTCGTTGCCGAGGGCGTTCCACTTCTCGAATCGCACGGCGCGCACCCTAGTCCAGCGCTGCGTCTGCCGCTTGCGCGATCGACGCCGCCAGCGGCGCTGCGGGCCGGTGGGTCACATCCGTGAGCCGCACGCCCTCCAGCTTGCGCATCCACGTGAGCTGGCGCCGCGCGTAGTTGCGGGTGCGCCGCTTCATGCCCTCGATGTCACCCGCCAGGAGCTCGTCGAAGCCCAACGCGCAGCGGGCGGTGCGCGAGATCCCGGCGGCCTCCGCCCGCCGCGCCTCCTCGGCGGCACCGGCGGCCACCATCGCATCGACTCGGCGGTCGATCGCGGCGTACAGCGCATCGCGCTCCATGGTCAGGCCCACGAGCAGCGTGGGGTGACGCGTCTGCGCGGTCCACAGCTGCGAGTCATCCGCCGGCGTGGGTGGCGAGTGGCCCATCTCCATCAGCTCGAGGGTGCGTACCAGGCGCTTGCCATCGCCAGGCTCGATGCCGGCCGCAAGCTCGGGGTCCACGCCCTCGAGCTCGCCGTGCAGGAGCGGTGCTCCCTCTTTGGCCAGACGACGTTCGAGCCGCTCGCGCAGCTCGCGGGGCGGTGCCGGCGCCAGGTCGAGCTGGGCGAGCGCCACGCGCAGGTAGAGCCCCGTGCCGCCAACAACGACCGGCGTACGGCCGGCTTTCAGTGCCGCGTCGATCTCGGCGTGCGCACGCGGCATGTAGCGCCCCGCCGAGTACTCCTCGCTCAGCGGCACATAGGAGATGAGCCGGTGCTCGAGGCGTTCGCGCTCGAGCACCGAGGCGACTCCCGTGATGATCTCCAGCCCCTCGTAGACCTGCAGGGCATCGGCCGAGATCGCGACCGGCTCGCGTCCCTGCTCGCGCAGGCGGTCGGCCAGCTCGATGGCCACGGCGGTCTTGCCGACCCCCGTCGGGCCGAAGATCGCGATGACCGGGACCGGCACCTACGGCTAGCTTCGTGCAGCCACGGATCGGGCACGGATGCCCGATCCGCCCCAGACGTCCTGGCGCTGACTTCCGAGCAGCGTCTGGCTCGTGGCAGAATCGATCTCCACGTCGACCATCTCCCCCGCCTGCGCGGGCCCCGAGAAGTTCACGGCCTTGTTGTGGCGCGTGCGGCCGCGAAGGCGGTCGCCGTCGGTGCGCGACGTGCCCTCGACGAGCACCTCCATGGTGCGGCCCACGAACCGCTGCGAGCGCTCGTGCGCACGCCGCTGGACCACTTCGATGAGCCGTTGCATCCGCTCGCGCTTGACGGCGGGGTCGACCTGGTCGAGCAGCTCGGCGGCGGAGGTGTCGCGACGCGGCGAGTAGATGAACGTGAAGGCCGAGTCATAGCCCACCTCCTCGGCAACCTCGAGGGTCTCTGCGAACTCCGCCTCGGTCTCCCCCGGAAAGCCGACGATGATGTCGGTGGTCAGCGACACGTCTGGAAGCGCCTCGCGGATCATCGCCACGCGATCCATGTAGCGAGCGCGGTCGTAGGTCCGACGCATCGCCTTGAGCACGCGGCTGGAGCCGGCCTGCAGCGGCAGGTGGATGTGCTCACACACCGACTCGAGCTCGGCGTGGGCGCGCACCACGTCCTCGCGCATGTCCTTGGGGTGGGGGCTCGTGTACCGGATGCGGTCGATCCCCTCGACGGCGTCGACCATGGCGAGCAGCTCCGCGAAGGTGGCCTTGGCCCCCGGTGGAAGGTCGCGGCCGTAGGAGTTGACGTTCTGGCCGAGGAGGGTGACCTCGCGCACGCCGTCTGCGGCAAGGCGCTCGGCCTCGGCGATCAGCTCTCCAGCGGGCCGTGACACCTCACGCCCGCGCGTCGAGGGCACGATGCAGTAGGAGCAGCGGCAATTGCAGCCCACTGAGATCTGCATCCAGCCCTGGAACTCCCGCGCGCGGCGCATCGGCAGGTGGCCGGTGAAGCCCTCGAACTCGAAGTAGCCCTGGGCGGTCAGGCTGTCAGAGGTCAGGAACTCGGCCAGCTTGTGCACCTGGCCCGGCCCAAAGGCGACGTCGACGAAGGGGAACTGATGGAACACCTTCTCCTTCATCGACTGTGACCAGCACCCTCCGACCCCGACGACAGTGCCTGGCTTCTCGGACTTCAGCCGCTTGGCCTCGCCGAGATGGCCGCTCAGCCGGGTGTCTGCCTTCTCACGGATCGAGCACGTGTTGAAGAGGATGAGCTCGGCATCGTCGCGGGTGGGGGCCTCGGCATATCCGAGCGACTCCAGCATGCCCTTCATGCGCTCGGAGTCGTGCTCGTTCATCTGGCACCCGAACGTGGTCAGGTGGTAGGCCTTTGCGGCGGCGGGCATGGGCAGAGGATACGGGGGCCTTCGATGCACGGGTCCGTCCACTACGGTTTCCCGACCCGCCCGGAGCACGCCCGTCGCACCGGCGGGCTGTGCCCATGTATCGACCCGACCGCCCCGCCCTCTCCATCGCCCTCGTCGGCCTCGTCGTGCTCGGCGTGGCCGGTGGCCTCTGGCTGCGGCTCTCCGACCGTGAGCCGCCACGAGGCCGTGCTGCGACGCCCCGGGCGCTGCCCGCCACCACTCCCAAGCCGGATCCCGTGCCGGCGCCCGCCGCCCCCGTCGCGCGAGTGCACGACACCAGGCTCGCCGCGCTCGGGCGCGATGGCCCGCTGATCGGATTGGCCGACAACCGGCCCGAGACGCTCTCGGACCCCCGCTTCGTCGCGACTGGCATCAAGCGCGTGCGGGTGGCCGTGCCCTACGACGACGTGGCACTCGGAGGCGCGCGCCTCGCGGTGCAGGACGCCTGGTTCGGCGCCGCGCGCACCCAGGGAATCGAGCCCGTCGTCAGCTTCTTCCGCTCCAGCCGCGGCAAGACCCTGCTGCCCACGCCCGACGAGTTTCGCCGCGCCTTTAAGCTCTTCCGCGCGCGGTATCCGTGGGTGAGGTTCTTCTCGACGTGGAACGAGGCCAACTTCACCGCCCAGCCGACGGCCGGTGACCCGAAGCGCACGGCTGCGTTCTACCGAATCGCACGTCAAGAGTGCTCGGGCTCACGCTGCTTCGTGCTGGCCTGTGACTTCCGCCCCGACGGCACCCGGCGGTCCGCACGCTGGCTCGCGGCGTTCAAGCGCGCCATCGGGCCGGGCCCCCACACTTGGGGGCTCTCCTCCTATGTCGACGTCAACCGACGCTCCACTCGCCTGACCGAGGATTTCCTGAGTCGCACCAGCGGGCCCGTGTGGGTCGACGAAGTCGGCGCCGTCCACTTCTTCGGCAAGGGGATGCGCCCCGACATCGGCCGCCAGACCCGAGTGATGGCGTTCCTGATGAACCGCTACCCACGCCTCTCGCGCCGGATCGAGCGGATCTATGTCTACCACTGGCGCGCAGCTGCCGGAGACGATCTGTTCGACTCCGGGCTGCTCGACGCCGACGGTCGCCCCAGGCCGGCCTACTTCGAGGTCCTCCATGCCATCGGGCGCCGCGCGCCGAGCCCGTGAGGCCAGGCCTTCCGCTCACCGCGCGTAATTGGTGGCCCGGCTCTCGCGGATCACGGTGATCTTGATCTGGCCCGGATAGTCGAGCTCTGACTCGACGGCGCGTGCGATCGCCCGCGAGAGCAGCGCCGCCGCGTCGTCGTCGATCTCCTCGGGCTTGACAACCACCCGGATCTCGCGTCCGGCGTGGATCGCATAGACCTTCTCGACGCCGCTGTGGCGCGCCGCGACGGCCTCGAGGTCCTGCAGGCGGGTCACGTAGCGTTCGAGCGTCTGCCCGCGTGCCCCCGGACGGGCACCGGAGATGGAGTCGGCCACCTGCACGATGACCGCCTCGATCGTCTGCGGCTCGATCTCGTTGTGGTGGGTCTCCATCGCGTGGGCCACCGCCTCGGACTCGTGGTGGCGCCGTGCGAGCCTGCCGCCCACGAGCGCGTGCGGGCCCTCGATCTCGTGCGAGACTGCCTTGCCCATGTCGTGCAGCAACGCGGCCCGCGTGGCGGTCTTGGGGTTGGCGCCGAGCTCCGCGGCGAGCAGTCCGGCCAGGCGTGCGCACTCGACCGAATGGCTGAGCACGTTCTGGCCGTAGCTGGTGCGGAAGTGCAGCCGCCCCAGGATGGTGACCAGCTCCGGAGCGAGGCTTCCGACGCCGACGTCGAAGGCCGCCCGCTCGCCCAGCTCGACGATCCGCGCGTCGAGCTCGCCCGAGGCCTCGGTGAAGGCCTCCTCGATCCGGGCGGGGTGGATCCGTCCGTCCTGGAGCAGCCGCTGCAGCGTCATCCGTGCGACTTCGCGACGGACACCGTCGAAGCCCGAGAGCAGGACGGCACCGGGGGTGTCATCGATGATGAAGTCGATGCCCGTCAGGGTCTCGAGGGTGCGGATGTTGCGCCCCTCCTTGCCGATGATCCGACCCTTGAGCTCGTCGGAGCGCAGCTCGACTGTGGAGACGGTGGTCTCGACGGTGTGGCCGCCGGCCACACGCTGCATGCACGCGGTGACGATGCTGCGCGCGCGGCGATCGGCCTCCTGGCGGGCCGCGTCCTCGGCGTGGCGGATGATCCGCGCGCTGTCGTGACGCACCTCGTCCTCGAGCTCGCCGAGCAGCACCTGCCGTGCCTGACCCGGGCTGAGATTGGCGGCCCGCTCGAGCGCGCGCAGCTGCTCGCCCCGTGCGTCGGCAAGCGCCGTACGATCGCGGTCGAGCGTGCGGGCCTGCTCTGCCTGCGCGCGCTCCTTCTCCTCGAGCGCCGCCTCGCGTGCACGGACACGTTCCTCGAGCCGGGCCAGCTCCCCGCGCCGCGCCTGCAGCTCGGACGCCGCGTCGTCGCCCACGGATCTCTCCGCTCGCCCCGACCCTCGCGATGCAGGGGCGGCCGCGCCCTCGCCATCGGAGCCAGCGGGTCGCGCCGACTCCAGCGCGACCGCACCGACTCGTGCTCTCAGAAGGAGCGTGACGACCCCTGCCGTGACGGCGGCGGCTGCGAGTGATGCGAGCACGATGTCCACGCCTGACCTCCTCATGGGAGCAGGGGCCTTGCCCCGTCTCTGATTGCCGGACGGTCGACTGCAGCCGTGGGACAGCGTGGCGCTGACGCGTGCGCGGAAGCCGCGCACTCGAGTCTTCGGAGGTGGTGGCGGCCCTAAAGCTCCTCGGGCGGCCGTTCGTGGGGTCTGGGATTTGGAGTCAAGGTCGGTTCGGTGTCAGCTGCCCGAGGGCAGTTCGCGCTGCTCTGTCTCACGGCGGCCACGACGACCGCTCCTTCCAGAGTAGTCCCGGCGGTATGGCCTGTGCAAACCCGGGGACGGATCGCTCAGGCGGCGTGTGCCCGGACAGCCTCGTAGGCCAGTTCGGGCTCATACCCCTTGCGCACGAGCAGCCGCCAGGCGCGATCGCGGTCCTTGGCCGACTCCGGCGGAGCGACCTTCTGCCCGAGCAACTCGACGGCCGCCGACAGCTCGTCCGTGCGGTCGACACCCGTCAGCGCCTGGTCGATCTCTGCGCCTGGCACCCCGCGGCGGCGCAGCTCGCGCTCGATCCGCTCGATGCCCCAGTGGTCGATGCAGCGGCGATCCTCGGTGAACAGGCGCGCGAAGCGGGCATCGTCGAGCGCACCCGACTCCGCCAGCTCCCCGAGCGCATACTCGATTAGGTCCTGCTCGAGCTCCTTGCGCTCGAGGAACGCCCGCACCTCCGACACGGTGCGCTCACGCGTCGAGATGGCACGGTAGGCGAGCTGCACCGCGCGCTGCTGCTCGCGATTCTCCCCGAGAAAGGAGTCCTGATCCAAGGCCCAGCCGCTCACCTGGGAGTGTGTTGGGACAGGCTCCTAGGCGGCACGCTCCTCGATCACCTCGCCGGTCTCGGCGTCGATGCCGGGCGGCACCGCCGGTGCCACCGGGGCAACGTCTGCCGCCTCGTCGCCACCGATCGCCTTATAGATCTTGTCCTCGATCTCCTTGAGCCGCTCGGGGTGCTCGCGCAGGTAGGCCTTGGCGTTGTTGCGTCCTTGACCGAGCCGCTCGTCGCCGTAGGAGAAGAACGAGCCCGATTTCGTGACGATGTCGTGCTCGATGCCGAGGTCGATGATGCAGCCGGCGGTCGAGATTCCCGCGCCGTACTCGATGTCGAACTCCGCCTGGCGGAACGGTGCCGCGACCTTGTTCTTGACCACCTTCACGCGCACCCGGTTGCCGACGGCCTCGGTGCCCTCCTTGAGGGTCTCGATGCGGCGCATGTCGAGTCGCTGCGAGCAGTAGAACTTCAACGCCCGGCCGCCCGGCTGGGTCTCCGGCGAGCCGAACTGGACGCCGATCTTCTCGCGGATCTGGTTGGTGAACAGGCAGACCGTGTTGGCCCGGTTGAGGTTGCCGGCCAGCTTGCGCAAGGCCTGCGACATCAGCCGCGCC
>JBBPXW010000101.1:0-8777 GCA_038200525.1 Solirubrobacterales bacterium
AGACGATCGCCGTCACGCTCGTGATCGGCAACTCGCCCGCCATCGGATCGACGATCTTCTCCCAGGGCTACACGCTGGCGGCGGTTGTCGCCAACGAGTTCGGCGAGGCTGCGTCGGACCCGATCCACCGCGCGGCGTTGATCGCCGCCGGGCTCGTGCTGTTCATCCTCACGCTCGGCGTCAATGGGCTGGCGCGCGCTTTCGTGGCGCGCGCCGAGCGGCACCAGGGCGGCGGGCGCGCCGCGGCCCCGGGAGCAGCGGCATGAGCGTGTTCGTGGGGATCAGCCCCCGCCGCAAGCGCACCGACCAGCTTGCACGTGTCGGTCTCCTCGCGGCAACGCTGGTGGCCCTCGTGCCGCTGGTGCTGGTGGTGTACACGCTGGTCTCGAAGGGCATCGGCGCGATCAGCCTCGACTTCTTCACGACCGACCCGAGCGGTCGCTTCCTCGGCGACGCCGGAGGCATCAAGAGCGCGATCGTCGGAACGATCCTGATCGTCGCGCTTGCGACTGCGATCGCGGTGCCGATGGGCATCGGCGTGGCGCTCTATCTCGTGGAGTACGGCAAGAAGTCCCGCTTTGCGAGCGTCGTGCGCTACTTCGTCGACGTGATGACGGGCGTCCCGTCGATCGTCTTTGGCCTCTTCATCTACATCGTGCTCGTGCTCGGCGGCGTAGCCGGCGGATTCGCCGGCTGGAAGGGCTCGATCGCCCTGGGGCTGTTGATGCTCCCCGTGGTCACCCGCTCGGCCGAGGTCGTGCTGCTGCTGGTGCCCGACACTCTGCGCGAGACGGCATTGGCGCTCGGCTCCCCGCGATGGCGCGTGATCACCCGGGTGGTGCTTCCGACCGCCGCGCCCGGCCTCGTGACCGGATCTCTGCTCGCCATCGCTCGCGCTGCCGGCGAGACAGCGCCCCTGCTGTTCACCGCCTTCGCCGTGAAGGCCACGACCTACGACCTTGGCGGCCAGATGAACTCGCTGCCGATCCAGATCTTCAACGACGTCAGACAGGCGCAGGACCGCCTTGTGGAACGTGCGTGGGGAGCGGCGCTGACACTCGTCGCGATGATCCTCGTGCTCACGCTCGTGGCCCGCCTCATCCAGAGAAGGAGCCTCGCGACATGACCATGACCCCAGCAGCCGATACCGGCAGTGAGACCGTGACAACAGACCCAACACCCGCCGACTCGACCCCTCCCGCCGCCGCGAGGAGCACACCGATCGCCACGCGGGCGCCGGAGACCCGTGCGCGCGAGCACTCCGGCCCGGACGCCCACCAGACCGACGGTCACAGCGTCACGCTCACCGGCCTCCGGGCGTTCTACGGCGACTCCGAGGCCGTCAGGGGGGTCGACCTGGAGTTCGCGCCAAACCGCGTCACCGCGATGATCGGCCCGTCGGGCTGTGGCAAGTCGACGCTCGTGCGCTGCATCAACAGGATGCACGAGGAGATCCCCGGCGCGCGCGCCGAGGGCAAGATCGAGCTCGACGATCGGGACGTGTACGGCTCCGACGTGGATGTGGTCGCGGTCCGCCGTTCGATCGGCATGGTCTTCCAGAAGCCGAACCCGTTCCCCACGATGTCGATCTTCGACAACGTGGCCGCCGGTGTCCGGCTCAGCGGCCAGCGCAGCAGCGACCTCAAGGGAGTCGTCGAGCGGTCACTCCGCGGCGCCGGCCTGTGGGACGAGGTCAAGGACCGCCTCGGCTCGCCCGGCCTCGGCCTGTCCGGCGGTCAGCAGCAGCGCCTGTGCATCGCACGCACGATTGCCGTGCAGCCGGAGGTGATCATCATGGACGAGCCGTGCTCGGCGCTCGACCCGGTCGCGACGCTCCGGGTCGAGGAGCTGATCGCCGAGCTCAAGAAGCGCTACACGATCATCCTCGTGACGCACAACATGCAGCAGGCTGCGCGCATCGCCGACAAGACCGCGTTCATGCTCACCGGCGAGATGGTCGAGTTCGCCGACACCGAGAAGATCTTCACCAACCCGGACGACTCCCGCACCGAGGACTACGTGACCGGGAAGTTCGGCTGATGGCCGAGCGCGGCAACCGCCTGGACTTCCAGGCGAAGCTCGCCGCGCTCGAGGTCCAGGCCCTGGGCGGCCTGGACCTGGTGTCCGAGGCGCTCGACCGCGCCCTTGAGACGGTCGCACAGCGTGACATCGAGCTGGCGAGCATCGTGATCGCCGACGACGACCGGATCGACGGGCGCTATCTCGAGGTCCACCAGGGCATCCTCTCCCTGCTTGCGCTGCAGGCACCCGTGGCGGGGGATCTCCGCCTCGTGGCCGCGCTTCTGCATGTGATCAAGCACGTTGAGCGGATGGGCGACCAGTGCGTGAACGTGGCCAAGATGGTGCCCCTCGCCGGCCACGAGCCGCCCGACGACGTCGAGATGCTTGCCAACATCGCTCGCATGGGCGAGCTGGCGGGGTCACTCGTCACGCAGGCCAAGCAGTCGTTCGAGCGCCGGGACGCCGCTCTGGCCCAGGACCTCGTTCGCCAGGACGACGAGATCGACCGTCTCAACAGGTGCTGTTTCAGCCGGGCGCTGGACATCGGTGACGATCCCGACCGGCGCGAGTGGGCCATGCACATGATGCTCGTGGCGCGTGCGCTCGAGCGACTCGGCGATAACGCCGTGGACGTCGGTGAGCAGACGGCCTTCGTGGTCACCGGTCTCTTCCGCGAGTTCGAGGACGCCTCGCATCCCGAGCTCGCTCCCGGCCGCCCGGGGATCTGAGATGGCAACCGTGCCCCGGGTCGACTTCCTCGCGTTGCTCGGCGGAGCCGGGGAGAACGTCGCGGCCGCTACGGCCATGCTCGACCGGCTCGTGCGCGAGTGGCCGGACACCGAGGGCCTGCGCGGTGAGCTCAAGCACCTCGAGGAGCAGGGCGACACGCTCACCCACGACATCCTGCACCAGCTGCATTCGACGGAGGAGACGCCGCTCGGGCGGCAGGACATCCACGAGCTGGCGGTGGCGATCGACGACATCGTCGACCTGGCCGAGGAGACCGCCGACCTGCTCGGGCTCTACAAGATCGAGGCTCCCATGGAACAGGCGGTCGAGCTGGCCTCCGTGCTGGCCCGGGCGGGGAGCGCGGTGGCCCAGGCCCTTGCCAGCCTCGACGACCTTCCCGGGATGCGCCCCCATCTCAAAGACGTCGACCGCCTCGAGGACGACGGAGACCGCGTCAGTCGCGCCGCGCTCGTGTCTCTCTTCGCCGGCGGAATCGACCCGATGGTCGTGATCCGGTGGAAGGACATCTTCGAGCGCCTCGAAGAGGCGATCGACGCGTGCGAGCGGGTCGGGCACCTGCTCGAGGGCATAACCGTCAAGAGCACCTGAGAATCGCTTGGGCCGCGCCCCGCTTTCTGGCAAGCTCGGTCGCCCGTGCGGTTCGGCTGCATCGACATCGGCAGCAACACCACCCGCCTGCTCGTGGCCGAGATCCGCGGCGGGGAGCTCGAGCCGGTCGAGGCGCGCCGCCACTTCACCCGGATCGGTGCCGCAGTCGGCATCGACGGTCAGATCCCGGAGCAGAAGATCGCCGAGGTCGCGGCCATCGCGGGTGAGCTCGCCGAGCGCTCGCGCGCGCTTGGGGCGCCCGACGTGACCGTGGTGGCCACCGCAGCGGTGCGCGCAGCGCTGAACCGGGACGAGCTCACCGCGGCCGTGGCAGAGCGCGCCGGGGTCCCGGTGCGGGTTGTGAGCGGGAGCGACGAGGCAGAGCTGTCCTTTCACGGCGCCTGTCACGCCGTCGAGCACGCCGACGGCGCGCTCGCGGTGATCGACGTGGGCGGCGGCTCGACCGAGATCGCCGTCGGCACCGCCGACGCGGGCGTCTCGTGGTCGACATCGCTTGCGATCGGCTCCGGCTTGCTCGGACGGCGCCACCTCACCGGCGACCCACCGAGCGCCGCGCAGATCGAGGCCGCGCACGCGGCTGCCGCCGCTGCTCTTGGCGGGATCACGCCCCCGCCCGTACGGGCTGCCGTGGCCGTCGGGGGAACGGCGACCTCGCTTCACCGGCTGGTGGGCCCGGCGCTCACCCGGGCGGCACTCGAGTGCGGGCTTGCGCGCGTGTGCGAGCGCCCAGCCGCCCAAGCCGCACGCGAGCTTGGGCTGCCCGAGGAGCGGATCAGGCTGCTGCCGGCGGGCATCGTCGTGCTCTGCGCGGTCGCCGACCTAGTGGAGGTGCCCCTGAGCGTGGCCGGCGGAGGCCTCCGCGAGGGCGTGCTGCTGCAGCGTGCGCGGGAGGCGATCGCGTGATGGCCAAGGCGCGGCCGGTCCCGGGGCTTTCGCCCGACACCCGCTTCGCCGCCGCGGCCGCCGCGGCCGTGCGGGTGCGTGCGGCGGAGGTCTTCGGCTTCGCAGACCGCGCGCTCGACATCGCAGACATCGAGGGCGTGCACGACATGCGCGTGGCCACCCGGCGGCTGCGCGCGGCGCTCGAGGTCTTCGCCCCCTGCTTTCCCAGCGCGGAGCACGCAGAGGCCCTCGGCGAGGTCAAGCGGCTGGCCGACGTGCTCGGGCAGCGGCGCGACCCCGACGTGGCGATCGAGGCGTTGGAGTCGTTCGAGGCAGGCCTCGCTCTTCCCGACCGGCCCGGGGTGGCCGGGCTCGTGGCGGAGCTGCGCGAGCAGCAGGATGCCGCCAACGAGACGGTGGCCGCGGAGCTGGCGCGAGTCCGCGAAAGACGCCTCCCCGAGCGCCTCCAGGGCCTGGCGGACACGGCCCGAGGTGAAGCGGCGGCGTGAAGGCACGCAAGGTCAAGGGGCTTGCCGAGAACGGGGACTTCGCCGCCAACGCCCGCCGGATCATCGAGGTACGGCTGGGCGAGCTGTGCGCGCTCGCGCCCAAGGCGCTGGATGAGAGCCGGCCGAAGAAGCTGCACGACATGCGCATCGCCGCCAAGCGGCTGCGCTACGTGCTGGAGATCGCACGCCCGGCGCTTGGAGCCGGCGCCTCCGACGGCGCGCGCGCCGCCAAGAAGCTGCAGGAGATCCTCGGCGACATCCACGACTGCGACGAGATGCTGCCCCGGGTCGAGGAGCACGCCCGTCGACTGCGGGCCGCCGATGTCGATGCTCTCACCGCCCGCGCGGGTGCTCGGGCGCGGGACCTCGACCCGACGCTCGCCTCGACCGCGCCGAACCTCGATCGCCACCGCGGGCTCGAGGCGCTTGCCGCCCACGTCACGGCCCGTCGCCGCGTGCTGTTCGCCCGCTTCGAGCGGGAGTGGGCGCGGCTGGAGGAGCGCGACTTCCCCGCGACGCTGCTCGAGTCGATCAACGAGCCCGTGCCAGCGCCGCAAGCTCCGCAGGCCGGAGCAGCAGCTTGAGCTCGCCCCGGTCTTCGGCCGCCACGCCGCCCTTTGGCATGCGCACCTGCGCTCCGGTCAGGTGGTTGACCGCGAGCGAGAAGTCCGGGTCGTGGCCCACGAGCAGCACCTCGTCTCCCAGGCCGTCCACGACTGCGCGCGGATCGAACGGGCCGCCGGCAAGGCGCTCGTCCTCTGCCACCTCGATGCCGAGGGACTCACAAGCGAGAGTCGCTGTCTCCCACGCGCGCACCTTCGGGCTCGACACGCATGCGTCCAGGCGCACCGCCATCGCGGCCAGGGCCAGCCCGGCCGTCCGTGCCTGCTCGCGTCCGCCCTCGGTGAGCGGCCGCTCGGCGTCGGGCGAGCCCTTGGCGGCGTCTGCGTGGCGCAACAACCAGATCACAGGCGGGCAACATAGACGAGCATACGCTTGGATGTGAACGAGCCATGACCAGCACCGAGACGACCACCGACGCCGGCGCGCAGCCGACCGCTCCCGACATCGACGCAACCGCGCTCTACGCCAACCGCGAGCTGTCGTGGCTCGAGTTCAACGAGCGCGTGCTCGAGTTGGCCGAGGACGAGCACATGCCGCTGATGGACCGCGTCAAGTTCCTCGCGATCTACTCGTCCAACCTCGACGAGTTCGAGATGGTGCGAGTCGCGGGACTGCACGACCAGGTCGACGCGGGCATCGACGTCCGCAAGGCCGACGGCCTGTCGCCGTTCGAGACGATCGAGCGGATCGCCGCGCGCCGCCGTGAGCTTGGCGACCGTCTCGCCCGGCAGTGGTCATACGAGATTCGCCCGGCGCTCGAGTCCGAGGGCATCCGCGTGGTCGATCCGGCCGACTGCTCGACCGAGGAGGCCGAGCGGCTCGACCGCATCTTCAACGAGCAGATCTTTCCGGTGCTCACCCCCCTCGCGGTGGGCCCGGGGCGACCGTTTCCCTACATCTCGAACCTGTCGCTGAGCATCGGCGTATGGGTGCGCGACCCTGTCGACGGCACGCGACTGTTCGCTCGGGTGAAGGTCCCACGCGAGCTCTTGCCGCGGTTCATCGACCTCGGAGATCACACCTATGTGGCACTCGAGGCGGTGATCGCGCGCAACCTCGATGCGCTCTTTCCCGGGATGGAGGTGGCGGGCCACGCCTGCTTCCGCGTGACCCGCGACGCCGACTTCGAGGTCTCCGACGAGGCCGACGACCTGCTGCGTGCCGTCGAGGACGAGCTGCGTGCCCGCCGCTTCGGCGAGGTCGTGCGACTGGAGGTCGAGTCCGGCATCGACGCCGAGCTGCGCGACTTCCTCGTCGAGCAGATGGCCATCGAGGAGAGCGAGATCGTGGACACCGAGGGCCTGCTCGACCTCGGTGACCTATGGGAGATCCACCGCCTCGAGGGGTTCTCCCGCCTGCACGAGGAGCCGTGGACGCCCGTGAACGCCGGGGCATTCGCCACCCCCGACGGCAAAGCCGACGTGTTCGCGGCCATGCGCGCCGGCGACCTGCTGGTGCACCACCCCTACGACTCGTTCGCCGGCAGCGTCGAGCGGCTCGTGGAGCAGGCGGTCAGAGACCCGAACGTCCTGGCCATAAAGATGACCGTGTACCGCACCTCCAACGACTCCGCGCTCGTGCCGCTGCTGATCGAGGCCGCCGAGCGGGGCAAGCAGGCGGTGTGCCTCGTCGAGCTCAAGGCGCGATTCGACGAGCGCCGCAACATCGGCTGGGCGCGCTCCCTGGAGGAGGCCGGCGCCCACGTCGTGCACGGCCTGCCGGGCCTGAAGACCCACGCCAAGGCGCTGCTCGTGGTGCGCCGCGAGGGCAACGGCGTGCGCCACTACGTGCACGTCGGCACCGGCAACTACCACGCGAAGACCGCACGGCTGTACGAGGACTTCGGCCTGTTCACCTGCGACCGCCAGATCGCCGCCGATGTGGCGTCGCTGTTCAACGTGCTCACCGGCGCGGCGCGACCGCCGGGCTACCACAAGACGATCGTGGCCCCCGAGGGCATGCGCGACTCCCTGCTGCACGAGATCGCCCTCACGGTCGAGGCACACCGGGCGGGACAGGACGCGCGGATCGTGCTCAAGATGAACTCGCTGGTGGACCGCCGCTGCATCCGCGCGCTCTACGAGGCGTCGCAGGCCGGCGTGCGGGTCGACATCAACGTGCGTGGCATCTGCTGCCTGCGCCCCGGGGTACCAGGCGTGAGCGACAACATCCGCGTGGTGTCGGTGGTCGGCCGCTTCCTGGAGCACTCACGCGTCTATACCTTCCACCGGGGGGAGGAGCGCAAGGTGTTCATAGGCTCGGCGGACCTGATGCCACGCAACCTGGACACCCGCGTCGAGCTGCTCACGCCGGTCGAGTCCGAGGAGTTGCGGGCCCAGATCGAGGGCACGCTGCAGCGCTGCCTGGACGACGACACCTTCGCCTGGGACCTCGGTGGCGACGGCACGTGGACCCGACGCACCGGGGGCACACGGTCGGTGCACGCCGAGCTGATGGCCGAGACGCTCGAGCGCGTGGACGCCGCGGGCGACGACTAACCCAGCCCCAGCCGCCGCTTCAGCGCCAGCACACGGTCCGCCGCGCGCGTGACCTTGGCCCGGAACGCGGCGTCACGCCGGGCGCGTGCGAGCAACTTGGGCTGCACCTGGTTGAAGCTGCCGGAGCCCGTCATGAGGATGAGGTCGCTTCCGCCCTCGATCGAGCGCTGAGCGGCGGTCGCCACGTCGGAGCGGTCGAGCACGGCCTGGGCCTCGAGGCTGTCTGTGACCACCACACCGCGGTAGCCGAGCCGCTTGCGCAGCAGCCCGTCGAGCAGCTCGCTGGACTGGGACGCGATCCGGCCGCGGTCAAACGCGGGATAGAGCGCATGGGAGGACATCACCAACGGCGCCCCCGCACGGATGGCGGCGCGAAACGGCGGGATGGCAGTGGCCAGGAGATCCGCGCGCGGGGTGCTCACCGTGACCGATGCGTCGTCGGTGTTCGCGGTCGCGCCACCGAGGCCGGGGAAATGCTTGGCCGTCGCGGCGATTCGCTCGCGCCCATAGGCGCGCACGGCGGCGGCCGTCGCACGCGCGACCGCGGTCGAGTCGCCCGGAAACGCCCTGCCGGCCACCACCGAGCCGTTGCTCGCCGCGACGTCGGCCACGGGCGCGAGGTTCACGTTCACGCCGGCGGCCCGCAGCCCCTGCGCCGCCTCGCGCGCGGTGGCCGCCGCCGCGTCCGGCGACGACTGCACGCCCTGGGAGGCCGCTGGCGCCGCGAACGCGAGGCTGCGGATGTCGCCCCCCTCCTGGTCGGTGGCCACGATGGCGCGGCCGCCCGCAGCCCGCTGCACGCTCGTCGTGAGGGCGCGCACCGAGGCGAGGTCGGGGGAGTTCTTGCCGAACAGGATGACGCCGGTGCCCTCACCGGTGCGCA
>JBBPXW010000102.1:0-17622 GCA_038200525.1 Solirubrobacterales bacterium
CCCCCGTGCGCCGGCGGCGCGCGATCTCCGAGTACATGATGGCGTCGAGGCTGTCCCTGGCCCTGATCATCTTCTGCCACGGAGATCCCGGGCCGCGGAGCACACGCAGGTGGAAGTCGGTGCCGAAGAAGTGCAGGGCGTTCTCGAACTCGATCGCGGCGCGTGCGCCCACGCCGTCGCCGTCGGGATCGAGGCCCAGGAGCGCCCGCATCGCGATCCTCATCGCCAGGCTGCGCGCCCAGCCATAGAGCTCGACGGTCCGGCCGGGACGCCACTGCGCCGTAGCCCGATCGATCTCATCCACCATCACGTCCGCGGACTTGGCGATCTGCGTGCGGTGAAAGCCCGGAAGCACGATCTTGCGCGCCCGGCGGTGGCGGGCACCGTCGATGTTGAGCAGCCCGTCGCCGAGCAGCGGCGCGAGCTCACCGAACCCGCCATCGCGCCAACGAAAGTTCGACGCGTGGGACACGGTCACGTAGTGGTTGGCCTCCGGGCCGAGCACGAACACGTGAAGTGCGTGCAGGATGCGCACGCTGAAGACGGGCCCGTAGCGCTCGTAGCAGTCGAACAGCACCGGCAGCGGGTCCGACGCGAGCTGCTTCGTGCGCGCCGGGCTCGGGCTGGTGTCGCCCGGCGGAAAGCGCCGGCCCTCCCTGGCCTGATGACGTAGGTCCCAGCCGATCCTGACGAGTGGGTTCTGGCTGGGCGCCGGCGGGAGTGCGGCATAGACGGACACGCCCGCAGCATAAACTGGCTGGCCAGCCAGGATTGCCCGGCCCGGCCAGCGGCTTCCACGCCGGCGACACCACGCCCGCCCAGCGGAGTTGCGCTGATGCGGGGGGCGACAGCGGAGGCGCAGGCGTCAGCGGCGCTGTTCGCGCTGGCGCTGCAGCTCTTGCACCAGCAGCTTCGAGTGCAGCGCGGCGATGAAGTCGCGGAGCGGCTCGACCCCTGCCTCGAGCAGGTCGGCGACCGCGTCGGGCTCCAGCTCGCCCGCGAGCCGTTCGAGCACGACAGCGACCTCCTCGACCACGAGTGCCTCCATCGCACGCTTGTAACGCAGCGTGTCGTAGACCGTGAAGCCGACCTGCTCGTCATAGCCGCCGGCGCGAAAGCGGCCGATGGCCTGCACCACCTGCACGTCGCGCGGCGAGAAGCCCCGGTCATCGGGCGTGAGCAGGCCGATCTCCACCATCCGCTCGAGCGCCTCGAGAGGCACCTCGCAGCGGCGTGAGACCTCGGCAGCCGACACCCGGCTCTCGTCGCCGGAGAGGGCGCGGTCGAGGATGCGATCCTCGAGCTCCACGAGCGCGCGGGCGCGGCCGGGATCGTCCTCGAGCACTCGCCGGATGGCCTGCAGCGGCATGTAGCGCTCCTCCTGGAGCTGCTTGATCAGATGGATCCGCTCGACGAAGTTCGGCGGGTAGTAGGCCATGTTGCGCGAGGTGCGCACGGGCTCGGGCAGCAGGCCCTCGCGCAGGTAGTGCTTGATCGTGCCGGCACTCACGCCACTGCGGTCGGCCAGCTCGCTCATCTTGAGCAGGCCGTCGCGGCTCATGCCATGAACGAGCCCTGCGACCCCTCCGGCCGGCCCGCGACCGCTCCGGCGGACTCGAGCTCGGCGATCTGGCCCTCGCTGTAGCCGAGCTCTGAGAGCACGGCGGCGGTGTGCTCCCCGAGCGCCGGACCCGGACGCGTGGCATCCGCGGGCGTGCTCGAGAACCTCACCGGATGGCCGAGCTGGCGCACGGGCTCCTGCGCGCCGGGCTGATCGACCTCAACGACCATCCCGCGCTCGCTCACCAGCTCCGAGCCGAGGGCTTCGCCGAGGTCGAGCACGGGCTCCAGGCAGCAGTCGACCTCGTCGGCGAAGGCCTTCCACTCGGCGCGCGCCCGAGTGGCAAACACCGCTTCGACCTCGCGGTGGGCATCTGACCCGGGCGCCTCGTAGGCCTTGTCGATCAGATCCTCGCGACCGACGCCGACGCAGAACGCCGCCCAGAACTTCGGCTCGAGCGCGCCCATGGTCACATACCCGTCCGCGCACGCGTAGGGCCGGTAGCAGACGAAGCCACCGGTGAGGCTCTCCGCGCCCCGAGCGGGAACGCGGCCGTCGGCGAGGTACTGGCCGGCGGCCATCGTGAGCCAGGTGAGAGCGCCGTCTGCCATCGAGACGTCCACCAGCTGACCTTCGCCCGAGTGCTCGGCCGAGCGCACCGCAGCGAGGATGGCGTAGGCCGCCATCAGGCCACCGCCGCCGAGGTCTGCGATCTGACCGGCCGCCTGGACGGGCGGACCGTCTTGCGCGCCGCTCAAGTCGAGCATGCCGACCAGGCCGAGGTAGTTCATGTCGTGACCCGAGCGGCCGGTGTAGGGGCCGCTCTGCCCGTAGCCCGTGATGGCGCAGTAGACGATCTTCGGGTTGCGGCTGCGCAGCGCGTCGTAGCCCACCCCGAGGCGGTCCATCACCCCCGGGCGAAAGCCCTCGACGACCACGTCGTAGTGATCGACCAGGCGCAGCAGGGCCTCGCGGCCGGCGTCGTCCTTCAAGTTGAGCCTGATCGAGCGCTTGCCGCGGTTCAGCGCGAGGTAGAGCGCCGACTTCGCGGAGTCCTCGACGCCCTCGTAGTAGGGCGGGGCCCACCGGACGTAGTCGCCCATCCCGGTGTCCTCGACCTTGAGCACCTCAGCCCCGAGATCTGCCAGGAGGGACGTGCAGTAGCCCCCTGGAAGCAACCGCGTCAGGTCGAGGATCCTGAGGCCGTCGAGCGCGCTCACGCGACCTTCGGGCACGCGCCGGTCAGTCGCTGACACCGGCGCCCTCGGGCACGACCGCCATCAGCGGCTCGATCACGTGCAGCACGGTGGCCGCGGCGTCCTGGCGCTCCTCCTCATCGTCCGGCGCCTCGAACGCGGTGACCTCGAGCCCCACGAGCTCCGAGCTGCCCGACACCGCCTCGAGCACGTCGAAGAGCTTCTCGGCTCGCAGGCCGTTTTGGGCCGGGAACTGAGCGGGCATCTCGTCGGGGTCGATCACATCGAGGTCGAGGTGCACGTAGACCGCCGCCCCGTCGAGGGCGTTGGTCACCGCCACGAGGGTCTCGATCGGGCTCGCCCCGATCACGGTGACCGAGCTGCGCTCCAGCGCCTGGCGCTCGGCCGGATCGAGCTCCCGGACGCCGGCGAGCACGACGTGCCCCGGATCGACCGCGTCCGAGACCAGGCCCGCGTCCCAGCGGCCGCAGGCGCCGGCGAGCCCCATGCCTCCGAGGTAGCCGCTCGTGGTCGACTCCGGCGTGTTGAAGTCGGCGTGGGCGTCGAGCCAGAGGATCTTCGCGTCGGGCCGCAGCCGGTGGACCGTCGGGAGCGTGGTGAGGCCGATCGAGCAGTCACCCGCCAGCAGCACCGGCACGTTGCCGCCGCCGAGCGCATCCTCGATCTGGCCGCCCGCCTCCAGCAGACAGCCCCGCGAGTCGTGCAGGTCCTCCTCCCAGGTGCCCTCGCGCGGCGTGGCACGCTCACCGATCGCGCGCGGCGCGCGACCGAGCCGCTTGCCCACCAGCACCTCGAGCTCGGACACCCCGCGCTCGGCATCGGGCGTGCGGTCGGAGGTACGGCAATGCAGTCCGATCAGCGAGGCGGGCACAGTCCCGCCAGCCTAGATGGTTGATCCCACGCGGCCGTATGTGAGCCCGCGGCACACCTAGTCCGCTGGCACCCAGGCCGCGTCCATGTCGACGCGGATCCCGCGAAACGGCACGCCTTCTGCCTCGAGGAGCCTGCGCTGGCGCTCGCCCTTGGCCAGGCTGCCGTCGGCACGCACCACTCGGTGCCACGGCAGTCCGGGCTCGGAGACGGCAGCGAGCACGGACCCGGCGTACCGCGACCGCCGCGGGAGCAGGTCGCCGTAGGTGGTCACGCGCCCCTCCGGCAACCGCCGCACGCGCGTAAGGACCTCCTGGGACCGGGGGTCGGAGAGGTCCACCCTCCGGGTTAGAGCGCCTGGACCGCCGCGGCAACCGGATCGTCGCCGGCCACCACGTTGAAGGTCTTGCCCACGCTTGCGGGGGTGTCCAGGCAGGCGAGCAGCACGAGGGCCACGTCCGCCCGTGGGATGTCGCCGCCCTTCAGGTCGGGCCCGGCGTTCACGTGCCCGGTGGCTGCGCCATCGGTGAGCCTGCCGGGCCGCACGATCGTGTAGTCGAGGCCGCTTTGCTGGAGCGTGTCGTCGGCCTCGCCCTTGGCCCGCTGGTAGGCCTGCATCGCATCCGGTGCGCTGTCGGGATCGCCCGCCCCGATCGAGCTGATCATCAGGTAGCGGCTCACGCCGGCGTCCATCAGCTTCACGGCGGCACCGAGGTCGACCGTGCGCTTGCGCTCGTCACCGCTGTCCGCCCCCGCGCCCGCGGCGAACACCACCGCATCAGCGCCCTCGACGTACTTCGAGAAGTCGTGCTCGGCCTCCATGTCGAGGACGACGGGCGTCGCACCGGCGGCCTCGAGATCGGCCGTCTGGTCGGGGTTGCGGATCAGCCCGGTGACGCTGTCTCCGCGTTCTGTGAGGAGGCGGGAGAGGTGCAGCGCGATCTGTCCGTGGCCTCCGGCGATGGCGATGTCCATGACTAGAACCCGTACTCCTCGAACAGGTTGAGCCAGACCTCGCTCCGCGTCGGAAACGACGGGATGGCGTGCCACAGCGTCTGCAATGGGACCTCCCCAACCACGGCGATCGTGGCGGCGTGCAGGAAGTCGCCTACCTCGAAGCCGGTGAAGGTGGCACCGACGATGACCTTGCGGTCCTCGTCGATCACCAGCCTGGCCGTGCCGCGCGTGTTGCGCCCGTAGAAGCTGGCGCCCGCGTTCATCGACGTCTCGCGGTCGACTGCCCGGACGTTGAGCCCCTGCTCCCGCGCCGCGTCGAAGGTATGGCCCACCGCCGCCACCTGGGGGTCGGTGAAGATCACCCGCGGCGAGATCGTGCCGTCGTGGGTGACCTTGGCATCGCCACCCAGGATCACGTCGGCGGCCGCGCGCGCCTGGTACTTGCCCATGTGGGTGAGCAGCACGCGACCGTTCACGTCACCGACTGCGTAGAGCCAGTCGCCGGCCACGCCGGTGGCGCGCATCTGGTCGTCGACGTCCACGTAGGAGCCCGGCTCGAGGCCGACCGACTCCAGTCCCAGGTCGTCGGTGCGGGGGTGACGGCCGGTGGCAATCAGAAGCTCGTCGGCCACGAGGTCCGGGGAGCCCTCGAGCGCGATGACCACCTCGTCGGCGCCGTTGCGATGGACCCCTGTGCCCTTGGTGGAGCAGCGGACGTCGACGCCCTGCTCGCGCAGCGACTCCTGCACCTGCTCGCCGGCGAAGCGCTCCTCGTGCTCGAGCGGCCGATCGGACCCCTCGATCAGGGTCACCTGGGCGCCGAGCGAGCACCACGCCTGGGCCATCTCGGCCCCTACCACGCCTCCTCCGAGGATGGCGAGGCGTCCGGGCACCTGCTTGGCGGTGGTGGCCTCGCGGCTGCCCCATACGCGGGTGTCTGCGAGGCCGTCCATCCGCGGGTACTTGGTGCCGGTTCCGGTGGCGAGCACCACCGCCCGGCGCGCGACGAGCACGTCATCGCCCGCGGTGAGACGGCGCTCGCCGTCGAGGCGGGCGTGCTCGCGGATCAGCGCGATCCCCTGGTCCTCGAGCCACGGCGCGGCGCCGGAGTCGTCGAGGTCATGGATGACCTCGTCGCGACGATCGAGCACTGCCTGCACGTCGAGCTCGCCCCCGTCCGATGGCGCGACGCCCGGCACGCGCCGGGTCTCGGCGAGCAGCTCTCCGGGCCGCAGCAGCGCCTTCGAGGGCATGCAGGCCCAGAAGGAGCACTCGCCGCCGACCAGCTCCGGCTCTGCCACCGCAACCTCGAGACCGGCGTTGGCCAACCTGCCGGCGAGGACCTCTCCGGCCGGCCCTGCCCCGACGACGACGACATCGAATTCTCGTTCGCTCATGGCTCCAGTCTGACTTGTGGGTGTGGCGGGAATCTGCCGCCGGGCCATGGGACGCCGACGTAGCGCTCCACGACCGGCCCGGCCGGCGGTGCGACGACGCAGAAGGCGTCGGTTGAAAAGGCGCGGGGCGGGAACAGCCGGGCAAACGGATCGTCACGACCCGTGACCGGTCCCCGCGTGACCGTGATCGCGCCGGCGCACCGCGACTCGTCGAGTGCCAGCGTGGTCACGCACACGAGATCCTCTCCGAGGAAGGTGGCTCGGTGCTCCATGAAGTCGCGGCGGGCCTGCTGGACCTCGGGCTCGTCGAAGCGAAGTGCCTGGGTCGCCGAGGCGGCCACGCACACGGTTGCGGTTGCTCCCGCGACGGGAGTGCCCTCGAGGCAGCGGGGATCGATCATCGCCTGGAGCCCCGCGCCTCGGCCGACCGTAAAGCCGCGGTCGGTGACCGACACCCACGCGGTCACCGCCGGAAGTCCTCGCGGACGATCTCGGAGATCTCGCGCAAATCGCGCCTGACGTCTTCGACCGACGGCCGGCCCCAGTACCAGTAGCCGTCGTAGCGGCGGTGCACGGTGAGGTCGGGCTGAAGCGTGAAGGCCGTCGGGCGATACGGGCGGTGCTGGGTGTCGGTCTCCTCCAGCAGGTCGAGGTGCGTAAGCCAGCGACGCTCGGAGTCCGACAGGAACGTGTAGCGGGCGCCGAGGCCCGCGCGAAAGGCGGACTGCACCTCCGGCGGATCCGTGCTGACCACCACCATCCGCGAGTAGGCCACCTCCATCTCGTCCTGGAGGCGGGACAGCTCGCGCAGGTGGCGCTGCTCCTTCGGACACCACCAACCTCGCGAGAACAGCAGCAGGAGGGGATCGCCGGCGGCCAGCTCCGACAGCGTGCGCGGCCGGCCTGTGTGATCGGGGAGGTCGAGGTCCGGAAAGGCCTCGCCCGCGTGCGGTGCACCGCTCACGGCGCCACCGGCAGGCTGAAGCGCACCCGCGCCCCCGTCGGGGAGTCCGCGAACCAGATTCGCCCGCCGTGGGCCTCGACGATCGCGCGGCAGATGGCCAGGCCGAGCCCCGTGCCGTCCCCCGAGCGTGCCGCCCCCTCGCCGCCGCGGTAGAACGGCTCGAAGGCACGTTCCCGGTCCTCGGGTGCGATCCCCTCGCCCGTGTCCGCCACCTCGACCTCGACGGTGGCGCCGTTGGATTGGGCGGCCACCGTGACGCTGCCGTCGGCGGGCGTGTGGCGGATCGCGTTCTGAATCAGGTTGAACAGAACTCGTTGGACCTTCTCCGGATCGGCCTGCGCCGCTGCCACAGGGTCGCTCACCGCCGCCGTGACCGCCACGTTG
Organism: Solirubrobacterales bacterium; assembly: GCA_038200525.1. Classification (GTDB taxonomy): domain Bacteria; phylum Actinomycetota; class Thermoleophilia; order Solirubrobacterales; family Thermoleophilaceae; genus JAAYBF01. The sequence goes on from JBBPXW010000102.1 coordinate 7,351, forward strand.
CGGTGCTCGGCCTGGGGGCGCATCGCCTCGACCGTCTCCTGCACCAGCTCGTCGAGCGCCACTCGCTGCATCGACCACCGGATGTCCCCGGCCTCGAGCCGCGACAGCTCGAAGAGATCGTCGACCAGGCTCGAGAGCGAGGCGATGTGCACGGAGAGCTGGCGCCGGTAGCCGGCGGTGGTCTCGGGATCGGCCACGCCGTCTTCGATCGCGTCTGCGAGCAGCCGCAGCGATGTGAGCGGGGTCCGCAGATCGTGTGACACCGCTGCGATCAGATCGCGACGTGCGGCCTCGGCCACATGGCGCTCGGCCTCGGTTGCCTGCAGCTGCGCGGCCATCGCCTCGGCCGCCTCCGCCAGCACGGCGATCTCGTCGCGCGCGCCCGTCTCGATGTGCAGCTCGCGCGCGCCCTCGCCGACGGCGCGCACACCGTCGCCGACCGCGTGGATGTCGCGCATGACGCCGGCGGCGAGCACCGAGGCCGAGTAGGCCGTCAGGCTGCCGGCGAACACGAGCAGCATGGCCATGGTGAACGCGTCGTGGGCCGAGACGAACATGAAGAGTGCGATCACGGCAACCCCCGCCATCGCGAGCGCCACGCTCAGGCCGATGCCGGCCGCGAACTGGCGCGAGAGCCCGCCGAGGGAGCGCCGTCGTGCGGCCAGCAGATGCGCGCCCGCGACGGCCGGTGCGCCGAACACCACCATCAGCGCGACGGTGATCAGCGCGTCGCCGGTGCCGTAGGCCGCGAGGAACACCGCGCCGCCGAGAAGGGCGGCGCCGAGGAGCAGGAGGAGGCCCCGCCTCACGGCTGGAACCGGTAGCCGACGCCCCACACCGTCTGGAGCCAGCGCGGCTCCGAGGGCGCCTCTTCGATCTTTGCCCGCAGCCGCCGCACGTGCACGGTGACCGTGGAGGTGTCGGAGTAGAAGGAGTAGCGCCAGACGGCGTCCATGAGCTGATCGCGCGAGAACACCTGGCCCGGGCGGCGCACGAAGTGCAACAGCAGCTCGTACTCGCGCACCGTGAGCGCCACCTCGGCCCCTCTCACCGTCACGCGCCGGGCGACCGGGTCGAGCTGGAGGTCGTCGAAGGCGATCGGCTCCTCGAGCTCGGGCTCTGGGGGCACGCGTCGCAACACGGCATCCACACGCGCGACGAGCTCGGCCGGCGAGAACGGCTTTGCCATGTAGTCGTCGGCGCCCAGCCTCAACCCGATCACCCGGTCGGAGGGCTCGCCGCGGGCGGTGAGCATGATCACCGACACCCGCTCGGAGTCCTGCATCCGGCGCATCACCTCGAGCCCGTCCATTCCGGGCAGCATCAGGTCGAGCACCACGAGATCGGGTCGCTGCGCGCGCATCTGCTCGAGCGCGTCGGGTCCATCGCCCGCAATCCGCGTCTCGTAGCCGGCGCGCTGCAGATAGCGCGACACCACCTCCGTGATCGTCGGCTCGTCGTCCACCACCAGCACCGAGCGCAGCGGCTGGGTCTCCTCGGCCACGCCCGTGAGTGTCATCGATTGTCACCGAGCGAGCGGGCGCGCAGTGCAAAGAGCAGGGCCGACACGCCGAACAGCACGGCCGTGAGTGCCACCCAGCGGCCGAGGTAGACGTCGGTTGACAACCCGCTGCGGCTCTCGTAGCTGGCGGCCGCCTTGCTCAGCACGAGCGGGAACCAGACCAGCAGGAGCAGGCCGGAGAACAGCGCGGGCAGACGCAGGTGGTTGAGCGCCGCGACCCGAATCCGGGTGCGCTGACCACGCAGGAGCGCGCCGGAAGCGGCGGCGCCGAGCGCCAAGTAGATCGGCAGGAAGAGGAGGTCGTGCAGCACGATCGCACCGACGAACCACCTGACGAAGTTCTGCGGCCGGTCCAGGACGCCGAACACCATGAACAGCGCCCACACGGCGACGCCCAGGCCTACCGCCGCGGCGACGAGATGCACCGGGCCGCCCCCATACTCGTAGCGGAATCGCTTCATGCGGCCGTCCCGGCAAACGCAAGCTCCCCTACCCATTTGGTGTTGTGCACACCGGGCAGTGCCGGCACGATCAGCCGCGCCGGGAAGCCGTGGTCGAGCGAGAGGTCGGCGCCGTTCACCTTGAGCGCGAGCATCGTACGCGGGTCGCGCACCTGGCGGTCGCTGAGCGTCGCGCGCTTGAAGGTGCCCGACTCCTGCAGCGAGCGGACCTCGATCTCGGCGCCGTGCGCGCCCGCCATCCGCGCAAGCTCGGAGATCCTCACCCCTGTCCAGCGCTGCGTGGTCGACCAGCCCTCGACGCAGGCGATGGGCAGCGAGGCCGTGGTCTGACGCATCTGCAGCAGCTGGTCGCGAGTCAGCTCCACGCGCATGTCGCCGCCCACCGACAGGGTCAGGAGCCAGTCGCGCACGAGCTTCTCCCTCGGGATGCCGACTGATCCGAGCGTCCTGTTCACCTGGAAGCCGTTGGGCCCGTTGCCCTCGGAGCGGCCCCGCGGGGCGAGCAGCGCGAGCCTGCGAAACGGGCCTCCGACGCTCTGACCGATGCCCATCAGCGCGAGCCCGAGCGAGCCGGCGCCCACGGTGCCGATCAGCAGGCGGCGGCTCATTGTCGGCGGGGCGGCCGCGACCGGGGCGGTCGTGTCCAGACCCTCCAGCGGGGGCTCGGGCATCGTGTGCTCGAGTTCGTCGCGGAGCGGGGCCACCACGCCACGCTCTGAGAACGCCCGCCGCGCGACGGTGATCTTGGTGACGATGTGAAACGCCAGCGCCGCGATGAACACGAACGCCGCGTAGTAGTGGGCGGGCACGAACGAGAAGCCGAACGGGTACCAGAGCTGGATGTTGAGGATGCCGGTTGCGAAAACAAACAGGCTGCCGCTCACGAGCAGGGCGAGCCCTGCTCGCTCGAGCGCGTGGGCCACCGAGCGCACGGCGGGCCGCTCGAACAGCTGCGGGATGACCGCCCACAGCTTCGCGAGCAGGATCGGGATGGCGCCCAGGCCGCTCACGACATGAAGGCCCTGGGTGAGGGCGTACAGCCACGACGGCCGCACGGGCCACTCGAAGAAGTAGAAGTCGACGCCGGGATCGAACAGCTGGTTGCGGCCGAGCGCCGGGTTGTAGGCGGCGTGGGAGAGCAGCCCGGTCAAGAAGCAGACGACGATCAGGGGCAGCAGCGCCGCGCTGAGAAACGACGCCAGCCATGGGCCACGCAGCGGGCTGCGCCAGAACGACCGCTTGAACGGTCCCAGTTCGGGGATCGGCGGCTGCGGCGGGCAGCGGGCGGCGGCGCTCATCGCATCCGAGCATGCAGTGCCGGTGGCCTGACGTAAAGGATTCGAGGCACCACGTAAGGGACCCGTTACCGCCGGTCCCCGGTGTATCACGGCGGGACGAACGACTGCAGCGTCCCGTCGGCGCGGCTGGCGACGAACACTCGGCCGGTGTACGGATCGACCGCCACCGCGTTCGGCTGGCGCACCGTGGGGAACTTCCGCAGCCGGCGGCGGTCGGTGAGCTCGACCACCTCGTTGGTCTTGGTGAGCGTGACCCAGAAGCGCTTGCGTGGCGGGTCGAAGGTGATGCCGTAGGGACCGCCCGGCAGGTTGGTGCGCCGGTGCACCCGGAGGTCGCCGCCATCGGGTCGCACCTCGAGCAGCGCGCCGCCCCGCGTGTCGACCACGAAGAAGCGCCGGCCGCACGCCACGACGTGGGTGGGCCCGACACCCACGTCGATCTTGCCCCGACTGCGCAGGCTGTCTGAGTCGTACAGCTCGAGCGCACGCTCACTCACTCCCAACACCGCGACCAGGCGGCCGTCGGCGGACACGGCCACGCCCCCCGGCTGCACGGGCGCGGCGAGCCGCCGCAGCTCGCGACCACCCTCGAGCACCGACAGCGTGTCGCCGCCCTCGTTGCCCACGAAGATGCGCCCGTTCGGGGCGGCCGCGGCGTCATGGGGCTGACGCCCTACCGGGATCACCTGCTTACGGCCGCCGGGAAGCGTGACCTCGACGAGTTGGTTGGACTTCTCTGCCGGCACTAGCACCGCGCCGCCCCCAGCGGCCAGGGCGAGATGGCGTGGCGCCTCGGGCAGGTCGATCCGGCGCACCACCTTTCCGCTGTCCATGTTCACAAGCGCGAGGCGATCCGGGTTGGTCAACCCGACCGCAAGTATGCGCGTGCTGGCATCGGCCACCATGCCCTCCGGCTTGTGACCGAGCTCGATCACGCGGCCCATCGGCGCACGTGCGACGAGCGGCGACTTGGCCGGCTCGGCTGCCGGCGCGAGACCGCCACCCGACCCGCCGCAGCCCGCCAGCGCAAGCGCGGCCGTGGCGATCGCGATCAGCAGACGAGGACCCATGGGCCTCCATTCGACAGCAGCGAGCTTTCATCTTCCTTACATCGCTCGGTCATGGCGGCGCGGAGGGGCATTCTTCTCCGTAGGTTGGTTCGATGGAGGCCGGACACCTACCGGGGGCGTATCTCGCCCCCAGGACCGATCGCGTGCGTGACGAGCTGGAGGCCCCGTGGCTCGCCGACAACGTCTGCGCCCTCGCGCCCTTCGGCGAGGATCATCGCCTGGTCGACCTCGGCTGTGGCGGGGGTCTCGGACCTCTGATCGACACCCCGGGACTCGGCACCTACGTCGGGGTCGACTTCCGCACGCCCGACTTCGTGCTTCCCGGCGAGCACGTGCTCCACGACCTCCGCGACGGCCTCGGACCGGTGGGCGACACCCCCTTCGATCTGTACGTGGCCGGCTTCGGTCTGGCATCGCACCTGGCGCCCGGCCAGCTGCGTCGCCTGCTGGGCGACATCGCCCGCCATGCCCGGCCCGGCGCTCTCGTCGCCGTCGAGGCGCTCGGCCTGTTCTCGCTGGAATGGCCGCGGCTGTGGAACACCGTGCCGGGCCCTGGGCGGACGCTGCCCTACGCGCTCGAGCGCGACGTCGCGTGCACCCATGAGCGCCCGCGGAGCTCGCCCGACTCCTCGAGTCGGCTGGCATCCGCCCTCTGCACATGCTCGACCGCTCGATCCAGACGGGCCCGAAGCTGTGCGACGGGCGCTACTGGCCGGGACTTCCCGCGTTGCGACCGGCGCTTGTGGGCCTGTTGGAAGGCGAGGCGCCGGCGCCGGCCCTAACGGCCGCGTTGCCGCCGCTGCCGGCGGGTGCCGCAGCCGCGGCACACCAGCGCCTGGCCGCGCGGCGCAGGGCCGTGGTCACAAGGCCCGTGAATGACCCGGCCGAGCTTGCGCACGCGATCTGGGCACTCGAGCACGGCTCAGGCGGCGGCTTCGGTCACGGACTGCTCGCCGTCGGCCGCGTGGCCTGAGCCTCGACGTCTGCCAGCACAGCGGCGAACCGCGTGTGCGGTGCTGCGTCCGCCACAGCCCTGGCGTCGGAGATCGTGTCCACGTCGTCGAGCTCCTCGAGCAAAACCGTGCGCAGACCGAGCTCCGCGAGCCGCTCGAGCTGCCGCGCCAGGGTGGTGGTCGCAGACATCGGCACGCCGGCGAACGCTCCGCTCCACGGCACGGCGAAGCCGATGCCCCAGTACCCGCCGTCGGACGTGGGTCCGACGACGGCATCGATGCCGGGATCCTCGAGTTGGTCGAGCGCGCGGTCAAGCAGGGCGGAAGTGAGCTGAGGAGTGTCCATCGCGACGAGGAAGCCCGCACCACCACATGTGTCGAACGCGGCGGCCATGCGCTGGCCGAGACCGGCACCGCGCTGGGGCGTGACCTCGAATGTCGGAGCGAGCCACTCCCGCGCAGCGCCCTCGAGCACGACGAGCCGTCGGGGCGTGCGGGCGCCCGCGACGGCAGCGAGCGTGTCGCGCAGGGCGGCCTCGGCCAGCGCCGCCGCCTGCACAGGCGTGCACGGCGGGCATAGGCGGGTCTTGACCACACCCGCCACGGGCTCCTTGGCGATGACCATGAGCGTGCCGCGGCTCATCGCAGTGCCGCGGCCATGTCACGGACGGTGCGCACCGTGCCGCGTACCGTGCCGGTGACCTTCGACGCGCCGGAGCGCGCCGCGTAGCCCACCTCGGCCTCCTCGATCCGCCAGCCACGATCGGCAGCGAGCAGGACCATCTCAAGCGGCCAGCCGAAGCGGCGGTCGCGGATCTCGAGGTCGAGGAGCGCGCGCCGAGGCGCCGCGCGCATGGGCCCGAGGTCTCGCAGCCGGATCCCGGAGCGCCGCCGCAGCTCGGCCGCGAGCAGGCGGTTTGCAAGGCGGGCGTGCACCGGCCACGCGCCGCGGTCGGCGCGCCGCGCACCGAGCACGAGGTCGGCGGCTCCGGCGAGCACCGGGTCGGCCACAAGCGGCAGCTCCCGCGGGTCGAGCGAGCCGTCGCAGTCCATGAACGCCACGGTGTCGGCCGTGGCCGCACACAGCCCGGCGAAGCAGGCCGCGCCGAAGCCCCGCTGCGGCTCGGTGACCACCGTCGCGCCGAGCCTCCGCGCCAACGCGGCCGAACCGTCCGTCGAGCCGTTGTCGGCCACGATCGCGCGGTAGCCGGCGGGCATCCGCTCGAGCACCCACGGCAGCGCCGCCACCTCGTCGAGGACGGGCAGTATCACGTCGACTTGCGCCACCTGTGGGACCTTACGTGCCCACCGGCACCCATACGCTGCATGGATGCAGACGCGAACAGCCAGGGCCGGCTTTGCCCTGATCGCCGCGACCGTGGCCTATGGGCTGATCGCCACGGCCACCGGCAGCGAGCTCGGTACGTCGCTTCCACCGATGTTGTACGACTGGGCCCCGCGGGTGATCGCGACGACTCCCCTGCTCGTGGCCGCGCTGGCCGCCGCGGTCCTGCTGGCGCCACGACTCTGCTCGTCCGGGCTGTCGGCCTGGCAGTTCGCCGCCGCCACGCTTGCGCTCGGGCTCGCGCTGCGGATCGGCCTCGGGCTCGGGCGCGACGGCCCCAGTGCGCTCTGGTCGGTGTTCGAGGTGCCGATGCCCGAGTCCTCGAACGAGTACCTGCCGGCCCTGCCCGCCCTCGACCTCGGCCTGCGCTTCTTCCTCGACACCTTCGCCGAGGTGGGCACCTCGCTCACGGTGAACGCCATCGGCCACCCGCCTGGGCTGCTCGTGACGATTCGCCTGCTTGGCATCGACAGCGCCGAGGCATTGGCCGCGCTCACGATCGGGATCGGCGTGCTGTCGGTGCCACTCACCTACGCGTTGGCCCGCCGCCTCGCCGATGAGCCCACCGCTCGTGCCGCCACCCTGCTCTACGCGTTTGCGCCGTCGGCCGTGCTGCACGGGGCGACCTCCGCCGATGCGCTGTTCGCCACGCTGGCCACGCTGGCCCTCTTGGCGCTCGTGAGCGCTCCGAAGATCGCTCGCACGGCGGGGGCGGGCGGTCTTGCCGTGGCATCGTTCTTCTCCTGGGCCAACCTCGGCATCGGCGCGCTGGCCACCATCCTCGTGTGGCGCCGCGACGGTCTCGCGGCTGCGGTCAAGGTCGCAGCCGCCGGCGCCGGCGGGCTGCTCGCCTTCTACGGGCTGCTCTACCTGGCAAGCGGATTCGATCCGTTTGGCGCCGTGCGCGCGGCCGAGAGCGTCTACCGCGAGGGTTTGGCCGCCCACCGCCCATACGCGTTCTGGCTTTTCGGCTCGCCCGCGGCCTTTCTGATCGCGGCCGGCCTTCCGATCGCGTGGTTCGCCCTGCGTGCGCTGGGCGCCGGCCGGGACGTGGCCGTGGCCCTGTTCACGGTGCTCGCCGTCGCCGCGCTGCTCGGCTTCACCAAGTCCGAGACCGAGCGGATCTACCTGTTCCTGGTGCCGCCGCTGTGCATCGCTGCCGCCACGGCACTCCCGGCGAGGCGCCTCCGCGGCGTGATCGGCGCGCTTGCCGCACAGGCCCTTGTCACCGAGCTGCTGTTCTATACGGTCTGGTGAGCACGGCTCTCGTGACAGGCGGCGCGGGCTTCATCGGCTCGCATCTGGTGGACGCGCTGATCGCCGCAGGCGAGCGCGTGCGCGTGCTCGACAACCTCGATCCGCTTGCCCACCCCTCGGGTGAGGTCCCCGACCACGCCAACCCGGCAGCGGAGATGGCGATCGGCGACCTACGCGACCGCGATGCCGTCGACCGCGCGCTTCGAGGCGTCGATCGCGTCTTTCATCTCGGCGGCGTGGTGGGAAACGGCGAGTCGATGGTGCACGTGCGCAAGGCGGTCGAGGTGAACTCGGTCGGCACCGCGACGCTGATCGAAGCCGTGCTCGAGCGCCGCGACCGCATCCGCCGGCTGGTGTGCGCCTCGTCGATGGTGGTCTACGGCGACGGTGCCTACCGCTGCCCCGAGCACGGTGACGGGGCGCCGCCCGTGCGGTCGGCACAGCGGCTGCAGCGGCGCGAGTGGGAGCCGGTCTGCGGCCGCTGCGGCAGGGAGATCGAGCCGATCGCCACGGCCGAGGACAGTCCGCTGCGGCCGGCCAGCGTGTACGGCATCTCCAAGCGTGATCAGGAGGAGCTGGTGCTCGTGCTGGGGCGTGCCTACGGCCTCGAGACCGTGGCGTTGCGCTACCTGAACGTCTATGGCGTGCGCCAGGCGCTCGGGAATCCCTACACGGGGGTCGCGGCCATCTTCGCCGCGCGCGTGCTCGCGGGCAGGCGGCCGTTGGTGTTCGAGGACGGCGGCCAGATCCGCGACCTCGTGCACGTCTCCGACGTGGTGGCCGCCACGCTTGCGGCCATGACGGCGACCGCTGCCCCGGGCCACGCCATCAACGTGGCCACCGGCCGGCACGTGCGCGTGCGCGAGCTGGCCGAGCAGATCGCCGCGGCGCTCGGCTCGGAGCTCCAGCCGGAGGTCACCGGCGAGTTCCGTGCCGGGGACATCCGCCACTGCTTCGCCGACACCGGGCTCGCCGCCGAGCTTCTCGGCTTCACCTCTCAGACGGCACTTGAGCAGGGCATCCCGGAGCTCGCTGCGTGGGTGGCGGGGCAGGCGCCTGTGCAACGCGGCGACCAAGCGCTCGCCGACCTGAGGGCCCGCGGGTTGATCGGTTGAAAGTAGGAAGCGCCACTGCCTGCTTTGCTAGGTTGCACCACCCAGGCGGCGATGACGAGAGGACCAGCGATGGCTGCGACAGACAAGGTCATTAAGCCCGAGTTCGGCACGACCAGGAAGCACTTCATCTTCAACGAAGATCACGACGCCCTGCGCGAGTCGATCGGCTCCTTCGTCGTCAAGGAGCTCGCGCCCCACGCCGACGAGTGGGAGGAGACCACCTTCCCCGACTGGGTGTTCACGCGGATGGGCGAGCTCGGGTTCCTCGGGCTCTCCTACCCCGAGGAGTACGGCGGCCAGGGCGGCGACTACTACAGCAACCTCGTGCTGGCCGAGGAGATCACGCGCTCCAACTCCGGTGGTCTGGCCATGGGCATCGCCGTGCACACCGACATGGCCACGCCGCCCGTGCACCTGTTCGGCACCGAGGAGCAGAAGCAGGAGTACCTCGTGCCGTCGATCAAGGGCACGAAGATCTCGTCGCTCGGCATCACCGAGCCCGACGCAGGATCCGACGTCTCGGGCATCAAGACGCGCGCGGTCCGCGACGGCGACGAGTTCGTGATCAACGGGTCAAAGACCTACATCACGAACGGTCATCGCTCCGACTACATCGTGCTGGTCACAAAGACCGATCCCGACGCCGGCTACGACGGCTTCACGCTGTTCCTCGTCGACATGGACGCCGACGGCGTGATCCGCGAGGAGCGGCTCAAGAAGCTCGGCATGCACGCCTCCGACACCGCGCTGCTCGCCTTCCAGGACGTGCGCGTGCCAGAGACGGCCATCCTCGGCCAGGAGGGCAAGGGCTTCTACCACATCATGTGGGAGCTCCAGGGTGAGCGGCTGATCGGCGCCGCCGGCTGCGTGGCCGGCGCCCAGCGCGTGTTCGACAAGACCCTCCAGTACGCACTAGAGCGCAACGCGTTCGGCCGCAAGATCGGCAAGTTCCAGGCGATCAGGCACAAGTTCGCCGAGATGGCGACGAAGATCGAGTCGGCGCGCCAGCTGACCTACACCACGGCCTGGCGTTTCCAGAACGGCGAATACCCGGTGCGCGAGATCTCGATGGCCAAGCTCTACGCCTCACGGATCGCCGTCGAGGTGGCCGACGAGTGCATCCAGATTCACGGCGGCGCCGGCTACATGCGCGAGTACGGAGTCGAGCGCTCCTGGCGTGACATGCGCCTGAACCGGATAGGCGCCGGCACCGACGAGATCATGCTCGACGTGATCGGGCGCAGCTACGGG
>JBBPXW010000103.1:0-10023 GCA_038200525.1 Solirubrobacterales bacterium
CCTCGCACGGGTGGCGTCGAGGATGGGCACGCGTCAGGGCTACGGCGCCTCGATCGCGGCAATGCTCGAGACGGTGTCGATCATGGGGCCGGCGCGCTTCGGAGTGCCACTCACCCAGGCCATCGCCGCGCCCCTGCTCGGCGGCATGCACGCCAAGGGTCGCGGGGTGGGCGTCCAGACCGCCGTGGCGGCGCTGATCCGGCTGGTGTCGAACACCGCCGGAGCGTCGTTCTTCATCTTCGTGATCACCGGTGGCCTCGACGCCTACTCCGGCGCCTACGAGAACATCGCCGGCAGGCTGGGCATCGAGCTGGGGCGGACGGGCACGATCGCCGCCACCGTCGCCGCTTTGGTGCTGTGGACGGCGTTTGCCAGTGTTGCCCAGGTGCTTGTGTACCGGCGTGGCCTGAGCCGCTGGCCCGACGACGAGCTGCACGGCGACAGCCAGTCGCCCGAGCCCTACGAGCACCGTGGCCGCTTCGATCCCCGCGTGGCCGCTCTCGCCGCCGCCGTGGCCTTCGGCCTGTTGCTCGCGAGCACGGCCTGGGTGCTGCTCGGCGCGATGGTGGCATGGCTGGCGCTTGCCACCGTTGTCGCGCGCGGTGATCGTCGCGCGTGGAGCACCGGCTTCGCGCTCGCGGGGGCGCTCGCGCTGGGTGCGGCGGCGTTCTCGCTCACGGGCGGCCTCGGCCTCGAGGTGGCCGCACAGCGCGGTCTGCGGGCGGCGCTGCTGGTGCTGGTGGCCACCTGGCTGCGCGCGGCGGCCGGCTCCGACGGCCTGCGGGCGGTCTCGCGTCGCGCGCTGGCGCGGCTGGGGCGCCTCCCGGCGGTGGCCGAGGCAGCCGTGGTGCTCGACACGATCGGCTCCGAGGGACGGCTCGTGGCGGCCGGCAAGTCCATGGTCGACCGCGCGGCCTCGGTCCCGTTTGCCGTCATGCCGCTTGTCGACGCGATGCTGGGCTGGGTGATCGAGGAGGCCGGTCGCTACCGCCCGCCGCCGGTGCCACCCGTGCTCACGCTGCGTGCCCGGGCGATCGACGGCGCGCTCTTCGTGGCGACTGCGCTGCCCGCGCTCGCGCTGTTCACCTAGGCCGGCGCACGCCCCGACACCAGCAGGTTGTAGAAGAGCGCCGGAGGAAGCCTGCCTTCGAGCAGCACGCGGTCGAGCGCCTGGAAGGCGAGGTAGCCGCGGAAGGCGTACTGGCGCCAAAGCCACGGCACGTCGGCCGGCTCGGCGGTGGCCTCGAGTGCGCGATTGGCCCAGCCGAACAGGCTGGCGGCGAGCTCCTCGCCGCGCACCAGGATCCGCTCGAAGCCGGCGCCCGCGGCGACTTCTGAGAGCACGCCCGGGGTGAAGGCGTGCACGTCCACCACGCGCTCGAGCTCGTCTTCCACGGGGAGTCGGTGGTGGCCTTCGTGGAGCGCGGGTGCAGCGCCCATCAACCGTCGCCACGCGGGCGCCACGCGGTAGGCGGCTCGCTTGGGCACGGCGGCAAGGCGGTCGCCGTAGTGGGAGGGCTCGCCGTGAAACGCGATGGCGCCGCCCGGCTTCAGCACCCGCCGGAACTCGCCGAAGGAGGCGCCGAGGTCGGGGAGATGGTGCAGCACCGCGTGTCCGAACACGAGGTCGAACGAGTTGTCCGCGAAGGGGAGCTGCGCCGCTTCGCATCGCGCGGTGGTGACGGGCACGCCGAGCCGGTTCGCGGTGGCCTCGAGCGTGGCGAGCATTACGGGCGAGATGTCTGTGGCGGTGTAGGCACTCACGGTGCCCGAGCGCACGAGGTTGAGGCCGAAGTAGCCCGTGCCGGCGCCGATCTCGAGGGCCGAGGCGAAGTGGCCGGGGTGGCGCCGGCCCAGCGCCTTGCGCAGCTTGGTGGTCACCTGGGCCTGACCCTGGCGCCCGTAGTCGATCCCCCACTTGGCGTCGTAATGCGCCGCCGCGAGATCGTGGTAGCGGACGTTCGCATCGCGGATGTGATCCATCTCCTGCACGGCCATGGCCGTGCAGGAGCGTAGTCCGAGTGCGCGGGAAGCGCTGCGACGCCAGTGACCTGAGTCGTCAGTTCCCGACTCGGGTCACTGCTTCTTGGCGTTCACCGCCTTCTCGAGCTGCGCCTTGCTCATCTTCGAGCGGCCGTCGATGCCCCGCTGCTTGGCCTCGTTGTAGAGCTGATCACGGGTGCGACCGCCCCCGCCGGTGCCCGAGCGCTTGCCGCCGCGGCGCCCGGAGGAGATGTCGTCGGTCGAGGACTTCGACGCCTGACGTGACTCGCCGCTGCGCGCCCGTTCCTTGTTGACCGTGCGGGCCGCGATCTCCTCGGCGAGCGGCTCCGGCTTGCCCTGGTCCTTGACGCTCTCCTTGACCGCCTCGTACTGGCGGTCGCGCTTGCTCCCCTTCTTGACTCCGCGTGGTGGCATGGTGGCCGCCTACCCGAGTGGGCACGGCCATACACTGGCGCGCCGTGGCCGACTACGTCCAGGCAGACCAGCCCGATGGCGTGCCGCCGTTGGCGCTGACGGGTGAGCGCACGCTGCCCGACGTGCCCGAGGAGAACTACTGGTTTCGCCGTCACCTGGCGGTGTACGAGTGGATCGCCGAGCGGGTGCGCGGGCTCGAGGTCGTGGACATGGCCTGCGGCGAGGGCTACGGAACCGCGGTGCTGGCCCACCGCGCCGCACGCGTGACCGGGGTGGATGCCAACCCGGAGGCCTACGAGCACGCACGCACGAAGTACACCGCGCCGGGTGTGCGCTTCTTCCGTGACCTCGTCGACCACTACGTACAGCCCTGCGACGCCGTGGTGTTCCTGCAGACGATCGAGCACGTCGCGGACCCAGCATCCGTGTTGGCTCACTTCAAGGCGATGCTGGGCCCGGGTGGCAACGCGTTCGTGTCCACGCCCAACCTGCTCACGCTTGCTCCGGAGGGAGCCGCGAAGTCCGACAACCCGTGGCATCTCAAGGAGTACCGCGCCGAGGACTTCCGCGCACTCTGCGAAGAGGCGTTCGATCACGTCGAGATCCTGGGCCTGTTCCACGCGCGCAAGCTGGCGGTGCACGAGCGCGCATTGGCGCTCGGCTGGGACGAGGTCCACCGGACGCTTGGGGTGACCAAGCCCTTCTACGACCGGTTCACGCCGGCGATTGCCGCGTCGGACTTCGCGCTGCGGCCCGGGCCGCTCGATCACGCCCTGGACTTCGTGGCCGTCCTGAGATGACCAGCGCAGCGAGGGGCAAGCTGGCGCTCGTCCTGCACTCCCATATGCCCTACGTGGAGGGCTTTGGCACCTGGCCGTTTGGCGAGGAATGGCTGTGGGAGGCGATCGCCGGCGTCTACCTGCCGCTGTTCGAGCTGCTCGAGCGTGCGGCGGCGCCGGTCACCCTCGGCGTGACGCCGGTGCTTGCCGATCAGCTGGAGACGCTGCCCGGGCCGGCAGGAGAGCGACTGCTCGACTTCCTCGTAGGCACCAGGGCGGCCGTGCACGCACAGGACTCCGCCGGTCTCGAGCGCACCGGCCACCCGGTCCTTGCCGCCGAGGTGCGTCGCGCGGCCGGGGACTACGCACGGGCCGCCGACACCCTCGGGCACCCCGGCGGTCGCGACCTGCTTGCTGCGATCGCCCGGCTCGGTCAGCAGACGCCGGTCGAGCTGTGGACCTCGTCGGCCACCCACGCTCTGCTGCCTCTGATGGCAAGCGATGCCGGCACGCGCCTGCAGCTGACAACGGGGGTGCGCTCCCATGAGCGGCGGTTCGGCCAGTGGGCCGGCGGCTTCTGGCTGCCCGAGTGCGCTTACGCGCCCGGCCTCGAGCACGAGCTGGCCGACGTCGGCGTGCGCGTTACGTGCGTGGACCAGACTGCGGTGCACGGCTACGGCGGCAACGGCAACCTCGAGCCGGTGCTCACGCCCTCCGGCGTGGTGGCGGTGCCGATCGACTGGCAGACCGTGCAACTCGTCTGGAACGGCCTGACGGGCTATCCCGCCACCCCGTGTTACCGCGACTACCACCACCGCACCGTTCACGATCTGCGTCCGTGGGACATCGGCGGGGACGCCTACCGACCGCAGGTCGCCGCGGAGCAGGCGCGCGACCACGCCCGTGAGTTCGTGGCGCACGCGATCCGGCGGCTCGACGACTACGCCGCCGACCGCGGCCGTCCCGGGCTGCTCTGCTTCGCAGTCGACACCGAGCTGCTCGGCCACTGGTGGTATGAGGGCAGGGCCTGGCTGGCGGCCGTGCTCGACGAGGCGCCGGCACAGGGACTCGAGCTCACGACGGTGTCCGAGGGAGTCGACGCGGTGGAGCCGGTGGAGCGCGAGCTGGTTCGCTCGAGCTGGGGCACGAACAAGGACTTCTCAACCTGGGACTCGCCGGACGTGGCCGAGGTGGCCTTCGCGGCCCGCGCGGCTGAGCTGCGCACCGTGGCCGCCGCGGCCCGCGGCGGCGGGGCATCGCCCGCGCTCGTGCGGGCGGCGCGAGAGCTGCTGGCGATCCAGTCGAGCGACTGGGCATTTCAGGCCAAGGGGGCCCTTTCGGCCGACTATCCGGCGCAGCGGCTGTCTGGCCACGCCGCCGCGCTGGGCGCAGCTCTCGACGCTCTGACAGACTCCGCGACCGTGTCGGAACCCGCTGTGCGCAACCTCGCGCCCGACCTGGACCTGGCGCCACTCCTGGCCCCCTGATGCGCGCGCTGATTCTCTCCTGGGAGTACCCACCGCTGATCGAGGGCGGCCTGGCCCGTCACGTGCGCAAGCTGGCGGAGAACCTGGTGGACCAGGGGACCGACGTGCACGTGCTGGCTCGCGGCACCGAGAGCTCACCCGCCGAGGAGGAGATGGAGGGCGTGCTCGTCCACCGCGTGCTCGAGCCCGAGCGGCCGCGCGACCTCGGCGAGTTCGTCACCTGGATCGAGCGCATGAACGCCGACATGCTGGCTGTCGGCGTCGAGGTCGGCGACCACTACGACTTCGACGTGGTGCACGGACACGACTGGCTCGTGGCCGGCGCCGCCGACCATCTGGCCAATCGCTTTCGCTGTCCCTTCGTGTGCACGATCCACGCGACCGAGTACGGCCGCCACCAGGGCTGGGTGGACAAGCATCCGCAATCACATATCCACGGCGTGGAGCAGTGGATGGCAAACCGCGCGGAACGGGTGGTCACCTGCTCTGCCTACATGCGCGACCACGTGGCAGACATCTACGGCCTCGAGGAGAATCGGATCGCGGTGGTGCCCAACGGCATCGACCCGGCCGAGCTCGTGCCCGTCGACGATCTCGAGGCCCTCCGGGGCCGGTTCGCAAAGCCCGACGAGCGGCTGATCCTGCTGGTCGGGCGGCTGGTGTACGAGAAGGGGTTTCAGCTGGCGCTCGAGGCGATGCCGGGGCTCGTCGAACGGCTGGGCAACGTGCGCTTCCTCGTGGCCGGCTCGGGCACGGCCGAGGCCGAGCTGAAGCGCCAGGCGTCAGAGCTCGGGCTCGATGAGCACGGCACGTTTCTCGGCTGGATCGGCGACGACGTGCTGCACTCGCTCTACCTGATCGCCGACCTCACTGTGGTGCCGTCGCTGTACGAGCCCTTCGGCCTGGTCGCCCTCGAGGCGATGGCCTCCGGCTGCCCCTGCATCGTGGCCGACACGGGTGGCCTGCGCGAGATCGTGCCGGCCGACGAGCGTGTTGGGCTGCGCTTCAACGGCGGCGATCCCGAGCATCTCGCGACCATGGTGGAGCGCCTGCTCACCGACGAAGCCCTGCGCGACCGGCTGGTGGCGGAGGCCTCCGAGCACGTCCTGAGCTTCGACTGGGGCGACGTGGCCCGCCAGGTCGAGCAGCTCTACGGGGAGGCGGCACGTATGCCCGCCCCCTCCAGCGGAGCGACGCTCAGCACAGGCTCCTAGCCGGCCAGCAGCCGGGCCATCAGGCGCAGCGGCCGATCGGCGTGATCGGGCCAGTCGTCGGGGTCGGGCGGCCACCACTCGAACGCGTCGTGCTCGGGATCCATGACCACCTCGGATCGGGCCGGCACCCGGGCGAGGCCAACCAGCAGCACCATGCCGCTCGGCACCCGCACGATCGCCTCGACGGTGAGCGGGTCGGGCACGAGGCCCCACTCCTCGTGCAGCTCGCGCGGAAGCGTCTCGGCGGGGTTCTCGCCAACCTCGACCGACCCGCCTGCGCCGAGCGCCCACCGGCCCGGCCAGCTCGCGACCCAGGCGGCGCGCCTGCCGGCCAGCCAGCGCCCGTCGCCGTCGCGCACCACGCACAGCGCCGAGAGGCTGTCGGCGGCATCCTCGAGCAGCCGCAGTGACCACCGCATCGGCTGGCACACCATGTCGATGCCGGTATCCCCGACCGTGAGCTGCTGCATTCGCGCGGCCAGGCCGTCGTGGGTGGGCGAGTCGCGCTCGGCCAGCGCGGCAAGGGCCGCGTCGGCGGCGGCGTCGACCTCGGGCGGCGGCTGGAAGGGCTCGTCGCTCCAGCTGCTGCGGATAGCGACGGCGTCCCAGGGGCCACGCGCGACGACGCCCGGAGACCTCGTCGGTGCGGTGCTCACCGGATCATCGATCCGGCTCCGCTCCTCCCTGCGGCTCACGTGAACCGCATCGACCGGGGCGCGTCGCGCATCCGGATGACCTTGGCGGGGATGCCGCCGACCACGGCGTTTGCCGGCACGTCGTTGGTGACCACCGCGCCCGTGCCGATCACGGCGTTGTCGCCAACCGTCACGCCGCGCAGGATGCAGGCGCCGTAGCCGATCCACACGTTGTGTCCAACGCGCACGTCACGCTTGTAGATGCCCTGCTGACGGATCGGGCGGTCGACCTCGACCATGCCGTGATCGAAGTCGATCAGCATCACGCGGTCGGCCACCACGCACTCGCGCCCGATCGACACGTGCTGGAACGCCGAGATCGTGCAATCCTGGCCGAGCACCGTCTTGGCGCCGATCGAGACCTCGCCCTCGTGACAGCGGATCTTGCAGCCGTGGCCTACCCACGACCAGCGTCCGAGCTCGAGCGATCCTGAGCGACCGATCTGCAGCGTGACGGAGGGGCCGATGAAGGCCGGGCCATCGGTGCGGATGCGGGCCCCGTAGGTGGTCAGGTGGCGGTGAACGAGATAGCGCGCGCCGAGCCGGGCGTACTTCGCCGTGAACAGCTCATGCTCGCGCGCGAATCGCACGAACGCGCGGAGACCGCCGGACCGGGGCGCGGGCGGTTCGCGCAGCTCCGCGACCGGCGCGCCGTGGGTCTCGGTGGCCGTCTCACTCATCCAGGCGCCGATGATAGGCACGCGCCTGGCAGAGTCATCGCATGAGCGCGCCCCCGATCGTCACAGCCACCGACCTGCGCCGCCGCTACGGCCAGGGCGACGCCGCAGTCGATGCCCTCGACGGCGTGAGCGTCGCGTTCGAGCGCGGGGTGTTCGCCGCGGTCATGGGCGCTTCGGGATCGGGCAAGTCCACCCTCATGCACACGCTCGCTGGACTCGATCGCCCCATCATCCTGTCGCTGATCGGCATCGTCGTGACCCTGTTCCTCTCGATCCAGGAGCGCACGCGGGAGCTCGGCATGCTGCGCGTGGTTGGCATGTCGCGCCGCCAGGTGCGCCGCGTGATCCGCTACGAGGCGGTGATCACGGCGGAGATCGGCGCGATCCTCGGGCTCACCCTCGGCGTGGTGTTCGCCCTGCTGGTGTCGCGCCCGCTCGCCACCGAGGGGTTCAAGCTCGCGATCCCGGTGGGCACGCTGGTCGTGCTGCTGCTTCTCGCGGCCCTGGCGGGCGTGTCGGCAGCTGTGCTGCCGGCGCGGCGTGCGGCGGGGCTGGAGGTGCTGGAGGCGATCTCCTACGAGTAGTCCGCGCCCGTTAGCCTCCCGCGCGCCCATGTCACCGCGCCCCTCGACAGCAGCCGAGCTCACCGAAGGCGTCCTCGCGGGTGACAAGCGCGCTCTCGCGCGGGCGATCTCGCTCGTGGAGAACGACGACCCCGAGGGCTGGGAGCTCGTGCGCCAGGTGTACCCGCACACCGGCAAGGCGGCAATCGTCGGATTCACCGGCCCGCCCGGGGTCGGCAAGTCCACGATCATCGGCTCGCTCACCGCGCACGCCCGCAAGGCAGACCGCGACGTCGCCGTGCTTTCGATCGACCCCTCGTCGCCGTTCACCAAGGGGGCGCTCCTCGGTGACCGCATTCGGCTCACCGAGCACTTCCTCGACAATCGCGTGTTCATCCGCTCGATGGCAAGCCGGGGATCGCTCGGCGGGCTGAGCGAGGCCACCCTGCAGGCCGCGCTGCTCATGGACGCGAGTGGCAAGGACGTGGTGTTCCTCGAGACCGTCGGGGTGGGGCAGGCCGAAGTCGACATCATCGACCACGCCGACACCGTCGTGCTCTGCCTGATGCCCGGCTCGGGTGACTCGATCCAGGCGCTCAAGGCGGGCGTGATGGAGATCCCCGACGTGATCGTGGTCAACAAGTGCGACCACCCGCTCACCGACACCATGGTGCGCGAGGTCCGCGGCGTGCTCTCGCTCGGCGACCAAAAAGGGTGGCGCGTGCCGATCTTGAAGACCGAGGCATCACGCGGCGAGGGCATCGAGGAGCTGTACGAGACGATAGGCGAGCACCGTGCCTTCATCACCGAGGAGGGCACGCTGTCAGAGCGTCGCCGGCGCAACCTGATGAACGAGGTGATGACGCTCACCGCCGGCCGGCTGCGCCGCCGGCTCGAGGAGTCGCTGCACGACGATGCGTCGGTTCAGAAGCTCCTCGACCGCGTCGTCGCGCGTGAGATCGACCCCTCGAGCGCCGCCACCGAGCTGCTCGAGCGCGAGACTCCAGCAACAGGTTAGGCATACCTAACGCCGGGGTGCTACGGTGCAGCGGTCGTGTCCACCGTGGTCAAGACCAAGAAGAAGTGCTGCAAGTCCGGCCCCCGCTGCAAGAGGTGCCCGGCCGTGTACAAGAAGCTCGCCAACGAGGGCTACGCCGAGCGGATCGACAAGCGCCTCTACATCGTCGAGGCCAAGGTGCCCAAGAAGGCGATGAAGCTCGCGCGCAAGCGCTGAGATGGAGCTCGGGCCGGCGGCGCGAGCTTCGTGCGCTACCCGGAGCGCGTGGCGCGTGTGGCGCCGGCAGTCTGGCGCCAGTGGCGCGCCTCGAGAGCCGCGAGGCCAAGCAGCGCGGCGCCGATCGCTCCCGCCAGTGCGAACGGCCAGACCTCGCCCTCGCTAAAGGACGGCAACAGCGCGGTGAGCGGACCGAGTGGCGCATCCGGCCGGGGCGTGACCAGGCCGTCCGAGCCCAGCCGCACGGCCAGGTAGAGCCATACCGAGGTCGCGGCCGTGACGGCCGCGAGGACGGTGCCGGTGCGCGGCAGCTTGCGCAGCCCGATCGCCACCAGCGGGATCGCGAGCGGGAGGCCGGCCAGCAGGTGGCGCGGCGGGAACCAGAAGCCGAACATCGTCGGGGCCAGGAAGGCCGCGACTGCGATCTGCGTGCCCACGGCCGCGGCGCACATCGTGGCCGCCCGCTCGGTGGCCCGCAGCTGAGGCACGGCGCGCGACAGGTGGTCACGGCGCGAGCGATACGTCATCCACAGGCCTACGAACATCAGCGCGAACACGGGCGCCCAGCGCAGCAGGCCGTTGTCGCGATCGATCCACAGTGCCACCAACCGATAGCTGCGGTTGAGGTACCGGCCGATGCCGTCGGCGTTCGTCGCGGTCTCACCGGCGAAGTCTGCGCTGTAGGGGGTCGGGCCGTTATAGAGGGCTTCGTTGAGGCCCACGTACAGCGCGACGCTGAAGAACGCGACTTCGGTGGCGCCGCGCGCGAGGGTGCGCCGGTGCGCTCGCAGCAGCGAGCGCACCGCGTATAGGCCGATCACCGCGCCCACGAGAATGAACCTCGTGCCGAGCCAGGGCAGCGCCCCGAGCAACGCGAAGCAGCCGAATGCCATCCGCCGGGACACGTGCTCGTCCAGGCGCAGCGCGAGCAGTGCAGCCGCCACGAGCACCAG
>JBBPXW010000104.1:0-35231 GCA_038200525.1 Solirubrobacterales bacterium
AGCGGGAGCCGGAACTGGTCGCAGAGGTCCACGAACCGGGTGGCCTTCTCGGAGGCATCGGCGGTCAGCCCCCCGCCGTAGTGCTTGGGGTCGGAGGCCATGACCCCGACGGGGCGGCCGTCGAGGCGCGCGAGCCCCGTGATCAATGAGCGGCCGTAGAAGCGGCCCATCTCGAAGACGCTGCCGTGGTCGAACACGAGCTCGAGGATGCGCCGTGAGTCATAGGGCTTGCGCCGGTCCCGCGGGACGATCGAGAGCAGCTCCTCCTCCCGGCGATCGACCGGATCCGTGGCGGCCTGCACCGGCGCCGCCTCCCACACGCTCGTCGGCAGGTAGGAGAGGAAGCGCCTGATCTGGTCGAGAGCGTCCTCCTCATCGGCCGCGATGTTGTCCACTGCACCAGCCTTGGCCTGGGCGCGCGCCGCCCAACTCCTCCTTGTCGGGCGTCTCGCCCATGGCCGCTGCCACCACCGGCGGACCCGCAACGAAGAGTTGTGCGGTGCCCTTGACGATCACCGAGAAATGCGAGGCGACCACGCGGGCGGCGCCGAGGCCGGCAACCGGCCCGAGCGCTGCGGTGGCCACGGGCACCCGCGAGAGGTTCGCTGCAGTGAGCTCGAACCCCGGCACGAACGGCACGTAGGTGAAGCCCATCGTCTCCAGCGACTTGACGCTGCCGCCGCCTCCAGTTCCGTCCACCAGACGCACGAGCGGCAGCCGCAGGTCGTGTGCCATCCGCTCGGCGTAGACCATCTTCTGCCAGATCGCGGCGTCGGCGGCGCCCCCACGCACGGTGAAGTCGTCGCCCTGCACCACCGTACGGCGGCCGTCAATCCGGCCCTGGCCGACCACCATGTTGGCCGGCAGGAAGTCGCTGATCTCACCGCCATCGTCGTAGGTGGCCGCTCCGGCGAGCTCCCCGGTCTCATGGAAGGTGTCGTCGTCGAACAGGCGGTCGATCCGCTCGCGGACCGTCAGCCGACCGCTTGCGTGCTGGCGCGCGACGCGCTCCTCGCCACCCATCCGGTGCGCCAGCTCGCGGCGCCTGCGCAGCTCTTCGAGCTCAGGGTCCCATGCCATGCGGGGCGACGCTATTACGATCGCTGCCATGACGACCGACGGCGGCACGGCCCGCGCATGGCAGGCAGCTCCCGACGAGGCGGAGGTCGTGGCCAGGCTGATCGTCTCGTTTCGCAACCACTACGGCCGCGACTGGCCGTCGGACAACGCCATGCTCGCCGGCGTCGAGCGGCTGATCGAGCGGCCCGAGACGGTGTACCTCCTGGCGGCCGCCGACGACGACTCGCCGCCGGCGGGCGTCTGCCAGCTGCGCTACCGGCACTCGCTCTGGACGGCCGCGGTGGACTGCTGGCTCGAGGATCTCTACGTCGAGGCCTCAGCGCGCCGCCGCGGCGTGGGCGACGCCCTCGTGACGCTCGCGCTGGCGACGGCCGCCGAGCGGGGGGCGCGGCGTGTCGAGCTCGACACCAACGAGGACAACACCAACGCCCGGGCGCTGTATGAGCGCCACGGCTTCTCCGACCACTCAACGGGGGGCAGCGCGCGCGTCCTGCTGATGGGCGTCAAGCTGCCCGAGGCCGAGGGCTGAGCGCTACTGCACCCACCGCTTGAAGACGAGCACATGCCCATCCTTCTCGCGGTGGAGGTTCGCGTCGAGGAAGGCCGTGGCAAGCTCCCAGCCCTCTTCCCCGAGCGTGTTCATCGAGGTCTCGAACTCCTCCCGGTTCAGCTCGTCGGACTGACGGCCCATGAAGCCGTGCGTGATCACGCTGGTGGTGTATTCCCACTTGCCCATTCGAGGCGAGAGTATGGCACGCGTCAGTGCGTTACGCATAATTGCGTAACGTCACTCCTCAGGCCTCGAGCCGGCGCACCCACTCTGCGAAGAACGGCTCCGCGATCCAGGAGTCGCCACCGCTGCGGGCGATCAGCTCCTGACGCTCCAGGGTCTCCACCGCGCGCTGCACCGACGATGCGCCGGGCAGGCTGTGGAAGCGACGGTAGTTGTTGGTCAGCGGCCGGCCGGGCTCGGCGGCCAGCGCCTGCAGCAGCTGGCGCTGCGCGCCGGCGGCGCGCTCCCAGATGAGGCCGAAGTGGGAGTCCTCCGAGGCCAGCACACGGCCGACGGCGTGGTCGAGCCGCGCCGAGTCCGCCTCCTCGCCTTCCGGAGTCGCCTGCCAGAGGAAGTAGGAAAGCTCCTGTGTGGCATACGGGTGACCGCCGGTCACCTCGAGCATGCGGTCGAGGCAGTCGGGTGCGATCGTGCGCGAAGTTCGCTTGAAGCCGCGCCGGATGAAGGGGCGGAACTTGGCCGGGACGATCACCCCGAGCTCGATCCGCTTGGCGCTGCGCCAGAACGGCTCGTTCTCGTCGCTGAAGATGCGCTCCATCATGTGGCGCTTGCTGCCCAGGTAGACGTGGGCGACCTCGGGCTGGGACTGAAAAACCGAGCGCATCAGCTTCGGCAGATCGCGGTCGATGTCCACAATCTCCTGGAACTCGTCTAGCACCAGCGCGACGGGGCGATCGCGCTCGGTGGCCAGCCGGCCGGGCAGCTCGAACAGGCGCTCGAGCGTGGCGTCCATGTCCTGCGCCGTGCGGCTGGCCGTGAACGAGAACGACATGGTCCCGTCGTCGGGATCGACGGTGACCGTCGGACGCACGCGCAGGCCCTGGAACACACGCATCCGCTCCTTTGCGCGAAACAGCACGGAGGCGATGTCCTCGTAGATCGTCTTGGCGAGCTTCTCGGCCAGCTTCTCCTTGGTCGGCGTGGTCATCAGGTCCACCTGGGCCACGAGCACGTCGTGATCGCCGACCAGCTGCTGCGAGGCCTTCCAGACGAGCGATGACTTCCCGTATCGCCGGGGGGCGAAGACCACCACGTCCTGACCATTGGTCACGTCGGCGATCAGCTCCGCCAGCTCGTCCTCGCGGTTGGTGAACGAGTCGTCGAGGGCGAGGGCGCCATAGCGAAACGGGTTGGTGCGCGACTTGGCCACTGGCCGCAGTGTACGCAGGTATGCGTTACGCGTTCATGCGTAGCAGTGGTGGGACCGCCAGGGTGGCCGCCAGGCGCGCCACCAACGCGGTCGGCGTCTCGGTCAGCTCGCGCCAGCTCACGCGGAGCGGGCGCCATCCGCGGATGGTCAGATCGCCATCGCGACGGGCGTCATTGGCCTTCGCTTCCGGTGACCAGTGAAAGCCGAAGCCGTCAAACTCGACGACCACCTGCTGCTCGCGCCACACGAGATCGCGCTCCTCGCCGAAGACCTTTGCGTTGGCCACGGGTACCGGCATCGCGCTTCGCGAATGAGGTGCAAAAGCATCCGTTCGGCCCTGGACCGCGTGAATTGCGGACCGCCGGTTCGGTCGATCTGGGCAGCGAGGGCAAGGGAGCCGGGCCGCCTCGTGCCCGCCAGAGCCCTCAGCTGCTCAAGCGTGACCAGGCTGCGGCGCAGGGCGGAGGCCACGGCAAGCTCGTGCTCAGCCACCGAGAGGCTGGTGCCGGCGTCCAGCAACGTGCGGGCGGGCGAGGTGACGGGGATTCCGTGCCAGGACCTGCGGTGGGCATCCGGAAGCCAGCTGGCTCGATGGACCCGCACGCCTATTCGGCGAGGCTGACGGGCAGCGACGAGTACGTCTACTGGCACCGTTCGCTCGTCGAGCATGCCCCACAGCTCCGTGCCCGCGGCGTAGCCCACGAACGCGCCGGTCCCGCACGTCAGCACGGCCGCGCGCATATGTCCCCGCCGAGACACGTCCGGCGTGCCGAAGGCGTAGACGCCCTGGTGGATGCGCCAGAGGACACCCTTGGCCACGCGGCGGCGGATTGCCCAGCGGTCGAGGCCGAGAGCGAGCAACTCACCTGCGCTGAGCACGCCTTCGCGCCGCTGCGCCAACTCTGCAGCGCACATATCCACACTTCGACGGGCCATCAGCGGGCTCCGAGTGCCGATCCGTGCGGATAGCGCACGGATCTGCACTCCGGCCGGGGAGGAAGGTGGCGGTTGTTCGAATCTGTGCGCACACCCGGTAGAGGGCGAGCGCGCCCCGCTTCGCCCCCTACCCCTTCGCCTCCTTACCTGCCCCGCCCTACGCCCGCTCCAGGTTCTCCGCGTGGATCCGGCGCTGCTCAGCGGAGTCGCGCCCCGCGGGCAGCTTCGGCCGCTCCTCTCCGCGCTCGAGCGCGTCCAGGTAGGCAGCGTCCTCGCCGAGCAGCGCCAACGCCCGCCCCCGATCGGCCGGCGCGCCGTGGCCGGGCACCACCACCTCGGCTCGCTCCACCAAGCCGGCGAGCGCCGACAGTGTCGAGCGGTACTCGGCCAGCGAGCCGCCCGGCGAGATCATCGGTATCTCCGCGTCTGAGAGGTAGTCGCCCACCACGAGCACGCGCATCCACGGCGCGAAGACGACCATGCCATCGACCGTGTGGCCGCCGGCATGGTGCAACTCCATCTCCTGGTCGCCGATGTCGAGGCGGCCTGGCACCGGGAGTGACTGGGTCTGGCCCAGCGACAGGGGCTTTGACCGCTGCACGTACTGGCGAGCGTCGACGTCACGCAGCTCGCGCTGGGCGGCGCCCGGCTCGGCGCGAATCCGCAGCATCGAGGATTCGGCGACCCCCAGTGACAGCTCGGGGAACGCCATCCGGCCGAGCACGTGATCGAAGTCGGCGTGGGTGGCGAGCAGCGCGACCGGCTCGAAACCCGACTGCGCGAGCACCGTCGGCAGCAGCTCGAGCTCGTCCGGGTAGTAGGGCGAGTCGATCAGCATCGCCTCGCCCTCCGCGCGCA
Source organism: Solirubrobacterales bacterium (assembly GCA_038200525.1). Lineage (GTDB taxonomy): Bacteria > Actinomycetota > Thermoleophilia > Solirubrobacterales > Thermoleophilaceae > JAAYBF01. Next base: position 4,818 of record JBBPXW010000104.1, read on the forward strand.
CCGCGACCGCGTTGAGCTGCCAGCAGAGGCTGGTGACGACGATGGCGTCCTCGTGTACCGAGACAGCCCTCATAGGGCGGGCACCGCGGGTGCAGCGCAGCCGGATCGGTGATCCGGCGAGCACCGCACCGACGCTCTCTCCTACACCGCGTCGAGCAGCTGGCCGGCCTCACGGAAGCTCTTGACCTCGGCAGTCGGCTTCTTCATGCCCGACTCGAGCTCCTCGCCGTGCCGGTTTACCCAGATGACGGGGATCTTCTGGCGCAGGCACTCCGCCACGTCGGTGGGATAGCCGCTTGCGATGTGCACCCAATTCTTCTTGCGCTTGTCGATCCGGCGCGCGCACTCCTTGAAGTGGGCGGGATCGGGCTTGTAGCTGCGCACCTGCTGTGCGGTGACCACGAGGTCGAAGTCGGTGCGCAGGTGGCGGCGAGTGGCACCGAGGAGCTTGTCGTCGATGTTGGCGAGGATCCCGATCTCGTACTTCTTGGCGAAGCGATCGATCTGAGCGTTGGCCTCGCGGAAGGGCATCCACCGCGGCACGCTGTCGGGCAGGAACTGGGCGCGGGAGGACTCCAGCTGCCAGTCGAGCTCCCCGGCGACCTTCACGGCGGTGCGCCGCAGCACCTCGGCGTACAGCTCGTAGCTGCCGCTCTGGATCTCGCGCTGGACCTCGATGAAGCGCGGCACCAGCACGTCGCGATCGAGCGTGAAGCCGTCGCGGTCGGCTTCCTTCTGGAAGGCCTCGTACACCCCCGCCTCCCAGTCGATCAGAGTTCCGTAACAGTCGAACGTGACGAACTGGATGTCTTTGGGAAGGGGCATGCGGTCGCGGAGTTTACGTGGCTGCTGGCGGAAACGGTCGCGCGGCCCCAGTTCGTATAGGGTCCCGCGCCGCTTCATGGACCTTCTCGAGTACCAGGGCAAGCAGCTCTTCGCAAAGCACGGCGTGTCGGTGCCCAAGGGAGCACCCGCAAAGACCGTGGACGAAGCCGTCGCCGCCGCCGACGAGCTCGGCTACCCGTGCGTGGTCAAGGCCCAGGTGCACGTCGGGGGCCGCGGAAAGGCGGGCGGGATCAAGCTGGCAAAGGACCGCCAGGAGGCCGAGGAGCACGCCCGCGCGATCCTCGGCATGGACTTGAAGGGCTTCACCGTGCACGAGCTCTACATGGAGCAGGCCTCCGACATCGACGAGGAGTACTACGCCGCATTCGTGTTCGACCGCAGCGCCAAGAAGCCGATGGCGATGTTCTCGAAGATGGGGGGCATGGACGTCGAGGCGATCGTCGACGAGGACCCCGAGGCCATGCGCCAAGTCCACATCGATCCGCTGATCGGCTTCCAGGACTTCCACGGCCGCCGGCTGGCGTTCGAGTCGGGCATCGCGGCCGACGTGATCAGGCCCGTCGGCGCGCTGCTCGCACGGCTCTACGACGCGTTCGTGAACGAGGACGCCCTGCTGATCGAGGTGAACCCGCTGCTGGTCACAAAGGACCGTGACGTCGTGGCGCTCGACGCCAAGGTCACCGTGGACGACAACGCGCTCTACCGCCATAAGGACACCGCGGAGTTCCGCAGCGAGTCAGACCAGGATCCACAGGAGCAGATGGCCCACGAGCGCGGGCTCACCTACGTGAAGCTCGACGGCAACATCGGCATCCTCGGCAATGGCGCCGGGCTCGTGATGAGCACCCTCGACGTCGTGGCCCAGGCCGGCGGCGCCCCCGCGAACTTCCTCGACGCCGGCGGCGGCTCGAAGGCCGACGCGATCACGAACGCTGTCGAGGTCATCCTCTCGGACGTCAAGGTCACCGCGGTGCTGTTCAACATCTTCGGCGGGATCACCCGCTGTGACGAGGTGGCCAAGGGCCTGATCGAGGCTTTCGCCCAGATCGAGCCCACCGTGCCGTTCGTGGTGCGCCTCGACGGCACCAACGACGAGGAGGGGCGCGCGCTGCTGGCTGAGGCCGACCTGCCCAACGTCCACACGGAGTCGACCATGCTCGGCGCGGCCAAGAAAGTCGTGGAGCTCGCGGGAGGCCAGGCCTGATGGCAGTGCTCGTCGACAGCGAGACGAAGCTGTGCGTCTCGGGCATCACCGGCCGCGAGGGCACCTTCCACGCGCTGAACAATCAGCGCTATGGCACCCAGGTCGTCTCCGGCGTCACGCCCGGCAAGGGCGGCCAGGATGTCGAGGGCATCCCGGTGTTCAACACCTTCCACGAGGCGGTGGCCGAGACGGGCGCGAACACCGCGATGGTGTTCGTGCCGCCCCGCTTCGCCGCCGACTCGATCCTCGAAGCCGAGGACTCGGGCATCGCCCTGATCGTGGCGATAACCGAGGGCATCCCCGCCCACGACGAGATGCGCGTCTACAACCACATCGCCCGTGGCAGCTCACGGCTCGTCGGCCCCAACTGCCCCGGCATCTTGTCGCCGGGCAAGGCCAGCGTGGGCATCATCCCCGCCTCGTTCTTCAAGGAGGGCAACGTCGGCGTGGTCTCACGCTCGGGCACGCTCACCTACCAGATCGGCAACGAGCTGGCCCAGCGCGGCTTCGGCAACTCGTCGATCGTGGGCATCGGCGGCGACCCCGTCCCGGGCTCCAGCTTCATCGACATCATCGAGCTGTTCGAGGCCGATCCCCAGACCGAGCTGATCGTGCTCTCCGGCGAGATCGGCGGCGACGCGGAGGAGCAGGCCGCCGAGTACATCGCCGAGCACGTGTCAAAGCCGGTGGTGGCCTACATCGCGGGGTTCACGGCGCCTCCCGGCAAGACGATGGGCCACGCGGGCGCCATCGTGAGCGGCTCTGCCGGCACCGCCGTGGCCAAGGCCGACGCGCTGGAGGCCAAGGGCGTCAGGGTCGGGCGCACGCCGACCGCGGTGGCAGACATCGCGGTCGAGATCCTCGGCGGATAAGAGGGGCGGCGCAGGCCCACGGGCTATCCACCTCGCCCTTCGGTCGTGAAGCTGCTCCACAGAGTCGACGCGAGCGCGCCGGGATCGGAGCCTTCGTGCACCTCGATCCGCACCACCCACTTGACCCACTGAAAGCCCCGGTGGCCGGGCGCCACCAGGCGCACGGGAGCGCCATGGCCGTGCGAGAGCGGCTCGTCGCCCACCGACACGGCAAGCAGCATCCGACGCGCGTCAGCGATGGCGAAGGAGTAGCGGTAGCCGGTATGGGAGATCACTCGGACGTGGTCTGCCCCGTCTCGCGTCGTGGCTCGGTCCAGGATCCGCCCAAGGCGCACCCCACGCCAGCGCTGGCGAGAGTGAAAGCCGCCCGTGCAGTCCAGCGTGGCCACCAGGCTGTCGCCGTGATCGAGCTGATCCACCGACAGCCGTATCGGTCGCTTCACCAACCCCACCACCTCCACGGTGTGGCGTCGTGGGTCGAGGACGCGCGGAGAGTCAGACACCCAGGATGTCGTTGGGAACGCATTGCCGGCAAACGAGTCGGCCTCGTAGGAGCCCGTGAAGCGGCGGTGGCCGCCGCGCAAGCCGACAGCGGCGGAGACCGGATCCTGCAGCCACCAGACGGCGAACGACCCCGCGCCCACGGCAGCCCAGCGCAGGAACTGGCGCCTGCCGGCGAGATCCGTGCGGCGTGGGCGCTTGGCCCGCACCAGCGCGTGCCCGAGCACGAATACCGACAGCACCACGCCGAGCACGACGTGCGCGTTCAGCAGGTTGTAGCCGGCCACCGTCAGACTGGAGGCGGCGCCCGTCGACCAGGCCCAGCCCGATGCGAGCGCCCCGGCCACGGCTGCCAGCGTCACCACGCCGAGGCGTGTGCGACGGTCCCAGCTCGACGGGCGACGCAATCGGCCAAGCACCCGGCGGAGCTTCCAGCCGAGAGTTCCGCCGAGGGCGAAGCCGCCGGCGCCGTGCACGGTGAACACCCACGCGTCGCCACTCGTCCCGGCAAACGTCGTCCCGACTCCGGTCACGGTGAGCAGCGCTACGAGGGCGGCCAAGCTCCAGTCTGTGCCTCGGGCAGTCACCCGGAGCAGACGGTAGGCGGCGGCGATCCCCTCTGCGCCGGTGGTGCTACTGCAACGACGAGACCGTCACGCGCAGCACGCTCTGCCCGCTGTGGTTGCGGTTGCCGTCTGCCGGCTCGCGCGAGATGTCGATGTAGCGGTAGCGCTTGTAGCCGACCGGCAGCGGGGCGTTCGCCCGGAAGCGACCCCTGCGTGAGCTGGCGAGCGGGCGGGCGTCGGAGACGGAGTTGTAGAGCCAGACCACGTAGCCGCCGGTCGACGGTCTCGGCAGGCCACGGGCCTCCAGCTGCAGGTTCGCGCCGCCGCCGCTCCGGACGATGAAGGCGGTGCCGCCGGCCGGTCCGCCGGCGAGGGGCTCGAGCGCCGCCCGGGGCCCGTTTCCGCCCGGCGTGGGCGATCCGGCCGAGGGAGCCGGATCGGCACCGGGCCCGGTGGGCGCCGCGACGTCGTTGCTGCGGAGTGCGAGCGCCACCGCGACCGTGAAGGCGATGAGCAGTCCACCAACGAGCGCAGGCCCGAGGACGTTGCGACGGGCGGGGCCCCCCGGCTCGGGCTCCCGCTCGGGCTCGGGCTCGGGCTCCCGCTCGGGCTCGGGCTCGGGCTCGGGCTCGGGCTCGGGCTGAGCCGCTGGAGCATCGGGCTCGCCGCGGAGATGGTCGATCACTTGCCGACGGCCTTCGTCGGAGTCGTCGCCGGCGTCCTTGGCCACTGTGTGCAGTGCCGCCTCCCGCCGCTCGCGCACGCGGTCGGCATCGATGTCGAGGTAGCGACCGATCTCGGCGTCGCTCAGCCCCCGGACCACGGAGAGCTCCACGAGCGCGCGGTGCTCGTCCGACAACCGGCGCAGCGCGCCTTCGACCCGTTCGCCGATCACGGGTTACTCTCTTCCCCAATGCGCTCGAACACAGGAGTCCGAAGGCCCGCCGTTTTCCTCGTCACCGGGGCGATCCTACTTTCGCCGGCAGCAGCAGGCGACGCCACCGCATCGACCAAGGTCCGCTTCCTCCATGCCGTGCCCGGCGGGGCGGGCGCCGACCTCGCGGCCGTGGGTGGCAGTGGCCCGAAGGCGACGATCCGGGGCATCACCTTCGGCAAGGCGTCTGAGTACGCCACGGCCCCGTCCGGCAAGGTCTCCCTGACCCTGACCGCGGGCGGCAAGAAGCTCGCAGGCGTCCGCAAGTCCCTGGCCGACGGCGCCCGCTACACGTTCGTGGCCGAGAGCGGCAAGGGCGGCGTCGAGCTCCATGCATATCGCGCAGGCAGGGCCGTGCCGGGCCAGGCACGGTTGCGGATCGTGCACGCCGCGCCCGAGGTCGGCAGGGTCGAGATGACGGTGGGCAACAGGAAGTGGGGGACCATCGGCTTCGGCCAGGACACCGGCTACAAGCAGGCGCGCCCCGGCACCTATGACATTGCGGCCCGCTCGCCCGGCAAGCAGTCCGTGCTCGTCCAGGCCAAGGGCGTGAACGCCGCCGCCGGCACGGCGTCGACCGCCTATACGGTGGGCAGCGCCGGCGAGCGAATAAGCATCGTGACGGTGCAGGACTCCGTGGCCGCACCACAGGGCAGCCCCGATACGGGCCTCGGCGGCCTCGCGGCGCCTGGGGACGGGACACCCTGGCTCGCCGTGCTCGGCGCGGCCCTCGCCGCAGGTCTGCTCGGCGGGCTCGTCTACACCCGCGCGCCCCTGCGCCGCGGCCGTGTCCGCGGCTGAGCAGCCTCCCGCGCGTCGCCGGCGTGGGCTGATCATCGCAATCGTGCTTCCGGCCCTGGTTGCCGGGATCGCGGTGCTGCTGCTCACCCGAGACGTTGCCTCGCCGAGTCAAACATCCGAGAGCGCCGTCGCGCTGGCGCGACGAGCCGACGCCGCGCGCCACCTCGGCGTGAGCGCGTCGATGTCGCTGAAGAAGACCTCGAGCCTGGCGGTGGCCGACGGCGGCAGCCGGCCCGCGCCACCCCTGCGGATCTCGATCCCGAGCGCGGGCGTGAACACCGCGGTCAAAGCGGTTGGAACCGACCGGGGCGCCATTCGGGTGCCTTCGATCGGCCTGGCGGGCTGGTGGAAGGGCGGCCCCCGCCCGGGCGAGCGCGGTCGCGCAGTGATCATCGGCCACCTCGACACCGCACGTGGGCCCGGGCTGTTCGCCAAGGTGCCGGCGCTCAAGCCCCGAACGGTGATCGACGTGACCGACCGCGGCGGCAAGCTCCACAGCTACCGCGTCGTCGGTCGGGCCCAGGTCCAGAAGAACCGGTTCCCCACCGATCAGGTCTACGGTGGCGGCAGCGCGAAGGTCCTGGTCCTCATCACCTGCGGTGGACCCTACGTGCAGGGTGAGGGCTACCGCGACAACGTGCTCGTGTACGCGCGCGAGTCACCGGTATCGTCGAACGGGTGACCCCACCGGACAGCATCACCCTCACCCGCGGCGCGCCATCGCTTGACATCATCGCCGTCGACGACCTCCGCCAGGCCGCCGACAACGCGTTCGCAAAGGATCCCGCGGGCACGTTCGCCTACGGCACCTCGGCCGGATACAAGCCGCTGATCGAGTGGATCGCCGAGCGCCAAGGCGTGACGGCAGATCAGGTGATCGCGACAAACGGCTCGATGCAGGCCGACGCGTTCCTGTTCCAGACGCTTGTGTCGGAGGGCGATGTCGTGGTGGTTGAGGCCCCGACGTATGACCGCACCCTGCTCTCTCTGCGTCAGCTCGGCGCGGAGCTGCTCGCCATCCCGCTCGAGGAGGACGGCATCGATGTCGACGCCCTCGAAAGCGCGCTGCCGGCGGGCGCGCGCCCGAAGCTCGCCCACATCATCCCCAACTTCCACAACCCGGCCGGCTGCACTCTGTCGCTTGCCAAGCGCGAGCGGCTCGTTGCCCTGGCCGAGGAGCACGACTTCGTGCTGTTCGAGGACGACCCCTATGTCGAGCTGCGGTTCGCGGGCGAGCCGCTGCCCACGATGGTGTCGCTCGACCGCAGTGACCACGTGGTCTATGCCTCCTCGTTCTCGAAGACGGTGTGTCCCGGGATCCGCGTCGGCTACCTGACCGGCCCAGCCTCGCTGGTAGGGGAGATCCGCAAGCTCGCCACGGGCACCTACATCTCCCCGAACATGGTTGCGCAGTCGATCGTGGCCGAGTTCTGCACCTCGGGCGCGATCGAGCGGTCGATCGAGACCGTCAAGGCCGCGCTGCGCGAGCGCCGCGACGTGCTGTGCGCAGCACTCGAGCGTGACCTCCCAGACGCCCGCTTCGTGGTGCCCCAGGGCGGCTACTTCCTGTGGGTCGATCTGCCCGAGGGCACCGACGTCGCAGCGATGGGCGAGATCGCCAAAGACAAGGGCGTGGCGTTCGTCCAGGGCTCAGACTTCCTGCTCGAGGGCGGCGAGAGCTCATTTCGGATCGCCTACTCGGGGGTGCCGGCCGACCAGATCGACGAAGCCGTCTCGCGCCTCGCCGCGGCGTACTCCGAGCTCTAGCGGCCGGAGCGCAGCCCGGGCGTTGGCCGGGCGAGCACCGGACCGACGTCCTCTAGCGACCCCAGTGCTCTTTGGCGAGCACCAGGTGCTCGGGCAGGGCCACGCGCTTCGGCGGTGACGGGTCGGCCGTCACGCTCACGGTCTCGGCGACACTGCGCGTGACCGAGTAGCGGTTGCCACCCGACGTGAACGACACCTCCTCGTCGCCGCTGTCGGCGAGCTGGCCACGCAGCCCGGGCTTCAGGCCCGCGTCCATCAGGTAGTGCAGGAGATCCTCGGCCTCGTTCTCGAACCGCAGGATCGTGAGGTCGGCGCCGGGCGCGACGTCGGCAAGGGGCACTCCCTGCTCGCGCCGCTCGGTGAAGATCGGGTGCCCGTGCGGACAGGTGGTGGCGTCGCCGATCGCCTTGAGCATCCGCTCCTCGACCGTGGGCGACATCCAGTGCTCGAGCCGCTCGGCCTCCTCGTGCACCTGATCCCACGGGATGTCGAAGACGTCGGTGAGGAAGCGCTCGATCAGGCGATGGCGGCGCACGATGCCCTCGGCGTGATCGCGGCCGTTCTCGGTGAACGCGAGCGCCTTGTCCGAGCCGCGCGTGATGTAGCCGTCCTTCTCCAGCCGGCCGATCATCTCGTGCACCGTGGGGGCAGACACCTGCATGGCACGCGCCACGTTCGCGCCGGTCATCGGAAGGCCGGCCTCCTTGAGCCAGAAGATGACCTGCAGGTACTCCTCCTCGGCCACGGTCGCGTGATCGTCGGTCATGGTGTCACCATAAAGGTCCGGTGCTCCCGCGGGCTAGGATCACCGCGCGATGTCGCTGCCGCTGAAGCCACCGCTGAAGCCACAGCTCGCCCGCTCGGCGAGGGACCTGCCCGAAGGCGACGGCTGGCGCTACGAGCCGAAGTGGGACGGCTTCCGGATCATCGCCTTCCGCGACGGAGACGACGTGTATCTCCAGAGCCGGGGCGGCAAGCCGATGGACCGCTACTTCCCCGAGGTGATCGCGCAGGTCAAGGCCATGCCGGCCGAGCGGGTGGTGCTCGACGGCGAGGTGGTGATCGAGATCGACGGCGTCCAGGAGTTCGACCTGCTCAGCCAGCGCATCCATCCCGCGGCATCGCGCGTCCAGAAGCTCTCGCAGGAGACGCCGGCACGGTTCGTGGCCTTCGACGTGCTGGCGATCGGCGACGAGTCGCTGCTGGCCACCGACTACGACACCCGCCGGGACCGGCTCGCTGAGCTCGACCTCGGGGCGGTCGAGCTCTCCCCGAGCGTCTCGACCACCGACGAGGCGGGCCAGTGGCTCACCGGCAGCTCGGAGGGCGTGATGGCCAAGCAGGGCGACGCCAGCTACCTGCCGGGCGAGCGCAAGGGCATGGTCAAGATCAAGCGCCTCCGCACCGCCGACGTGGTGGTGGTGGCCTTCCGGATGGGCAAGGAGGAGAACACCGTTGGGTCGCTCATCCTCGGCCTCTACGACGACGCCGGCGAGCTGCACGTGGTGGGCCACACCTCCGGCTTCAAGGCCAAGGAGAAGCGCGAGCTGCTCGAGTTCCTCGAGCCCCACCGCACCCACGAGCGCGGCACCGCCGAGCCGTCACGGTGGAAGCCCGAGGAGGAGCTCAAGTGGGAGGGCCTACGGCCTGAGCTCGTGTGCGAGATCACCTTCGACCACATCACCGGCGACCGCATCCGCCACGGCACCAAGCTGCTGCGCTGGCGCGAGGACAAGGCGCCGGCGGAGTGCTCGATGGACCAGCTGCGCAGGTAGCAACCGCCTTCCCGGGCATACTCCGGTCATGCTCCGTCTCACCGTTCCCGCAGCTTTCGGCGCCGGCGTTGGGGTCGGGCTCGGCGCCCAGCGTCTGCTGTCGTCGTCACCCGCCGAGTTCGCCCGGATGTCCGGATCCTCGATCGCGGGATCACAGGCAGCCCCGTGGATCACGGATTTCCTCAACGCCGCCTACTACCGTCGCGACCCTGGAGCCCGCGCGGTCGACGACCTCCGCCTGGCCTTCTCCATCGTCACCACGCGGTGGTACCGCCTCGGCGGCCGGCGACTGCGCGCCACTGATGTCGTGCCGTTTCATCTCGCATTCGGACGCGACCGTCTGACAGGTGGCGCCCAGTCTCGGCGGGGCACACTGAATCGCACGCAACTGCTGGCCGGTGGCGCCCGTCTGCTCGGCGACTGGTTCCCCGAGGCGTACGGCGACGCGGCCCGCCGCGGCTGGGGCATCGCATTCCCGTCGGCGTCTGATAAGGACGCGTACGACCCGTCGCTGCGTATAGGCCTCGTACGCCTCGGCCCGCTCGCGCCGCCTGGCGAGGCCGGCGCCAAGCAGGTCTTCCACACGTATCCGCCCGTCGAGGTTCCGGCCGCAGAGCCGGTGGTAGGCGCGCTGGCCAAGCCCGAGACCTGGCCTGACTACGCCTCGTCCATCGGGCGTTTCACGCCCTTGCGGCCCGGCGGCCTGGCCAACCAGACCTTTGAGATCGAGGTGGCAGCGGGTACCCACGCCGGGGCGCCGGTGTTCCAGCGCGGGTACGTGACGATCACCCGCGTGGCCAGCCAGGAGGACGAGGCCGATCTGCGCGCCTATGTCGATGACGCGAACGCGGGGTTGGCCGACAACGGCGACGCGCCCGGGGTGCCCGACGGAGCCACGCCTGTGTTCGCCTTCGACCTGACCTGCCACGAGGGCCACTTCCTCGGCGCGGGGCGCAACCGGCTGCTGCTCTACGAGCAGGAGGGCAGAACCTACGTGCGTGCTATCGGCACCTGGGACGAGATGCCTTGGCACATCGCCAGCGCCTACGCCCTCGCCGGCCGTGAGGCCCAGCATGCCTTCTGGGGCCAGGGCGAGATCCCGGAGCTGAGCATGCTCCACCAGATCGTCCAGGTCCTCACGAGCGGGTGAGCGCTCCCGCAGTGGTGATCGGGTCGGGGCCCAACGGCCTGGCCGCCGCCATCACCCTGGCCGAGGCGGGCCGCGAGGTGACCGTGTTGGAGGCCCGTGACCGCCCCGGGGGAGCGGTGGCCACCGACGAGCTCACGTTGCCCGGCTTTCGCCATGACGTGTTCTCCTCGGTCTACCCAGCCGCCGCGGCCTCGCCGGTATTCGCACGCTGGCCGCTTCAGCGCCACGGCCTGCGCTGGGTACACCCCGAAGCCTGCTCGGCGCATCCGCTTCCGGACGGCGACGCGATCGCCCTGTTCAGTGACGTCGACGCCACGGCCGCGAGCCTTGATGGCCACCACCCAGGCGACGGCGAGTCGTGGCGCGGCTTCGTGGCTCCCTACCTCGAGCATTTCGGGGCGGTACGCGCCACGATGCTCTCGGGCTTTCCACCGGTGGTCGGTCCGATACGGCTGCTGGCGGCGCTGAAGCTGTCGGGCACGCTGGACTTCGCCAGGCTCCTGCTGGCGCCGGCGTCCGGGCTCGGGCACGAGCTGTTCGCCTCGGCGGGGGCGCGGGCGTGGCTCTACGGCGCGGCCACCCACGGCGACGTGCCTGCCGACGGAGCGGGGAGCGCCATCGCCGCTGCCTATCTGAACATCCTCGGCCACGCGGTCGGGTGGCCCAGCCCCGAGGGCGGCGCCGACAGGCTCGCGTTCGCCCTGGCCGGATACCTGGAGTCGTTGGGCGGCACGATCCACACCTCCACACGCGCGACCCGCATCGCGGTGCAGCGGGGGCGGGTCGCCGGGGTCGAGGTCGAGGGCGGTGGAGGCGTGCCGGCCGGGCTGGTGGTGGCCGACGTGATGCCCCGCGCGCTGCTCGAGCTCTGTCGCGGCGAGCTCGACGAGCGCTACGTCCGGGGCCTGCGCCGCTACCGGCTCGGCCCGGCCACCGTAAAGCTGGATTGGGCACTCGACGGCCCGATCCCTTGGGCCAACGCCGATGTGGCCCGTGCCGGCACGGTGCATGTGGGCGGAAGCGATGACGAGGTGATTGCGGCCACCACCCATGTGGGCACCGCGCTGCCCGAGCGCCCCTTCCTCCTGTTGGGCCAGCAGACGGTGGCCGACCCCTCGCGTGCACCCGCGGGAAAGCACACCGCTTGGGCCTACTCCCACGGTGCCCGGGGGGCCGACTGGCAGGCTCAGACCGCGCGGTTCGCCGAGGCCATGGAGGACCAGGTGGAGCGCTTCGCGCCCGGCTTCCGTAATCGGATCCTTGCCCGTCACGTGATGGGACCGGCCGACCTGGAGTCGGCGAATGCGAACGTGAGCGGCGGCGACGTGGGGTCGGGAAGCTACGGGCTCGACCAGGTCATCTTCCGGCCCGTCCCGGGCCTGTCTCCCTACCGGACGTCGGTGCGCGGTCTGACGCTGGGCAGTGCCGCCACCTTCCCGGGCGGCGCGGTGCACGGCGTGCCCGGCCGCGCCGCAGCGAGGGTCGCGCTGGCCGAGGCACGCCTGCTGCGGCGCTGAACGAGCCCTGTCGGCGTCGCGCGTAGGCATATCCTGCGCGCATGGCCAACAAGGGCGACGCCACGGTGGAGGTCGACGGCCGCGAGGTGCGGGTGTCGAGCCCCGACCGCGTGATCTTCCCGGCCACCGAGCGCACCGCCGAGGTCACAAAGCTCGGGATCGTCGAGTACTACCTGTCCGTCGGCGACGGGATCCTGCGTGCCCTGCGCGAACGGCCCACCACGCTCGAGCGCTGGCCCAAGGGCGTCCACGAGGGCATGACCCTGTCCACGCGGGAGGGCCACAAGGGGGAGGCCTTCTACCAGAAGCGGGTGCCCAAGGGCGCCCCCGACTACCTCGAGACTGCGCGGATCGAGTTTCCCTCCGGACGCCATGCCGACGAGGTCTGCCCGACCGAGATCGCGGTTGTGGCCTGGTGCGGCCACATGGGCACGGTGACCTTTCATCCGTGGCCCGTGCGCCGCGCTGACGTCGATCACCCCGACGAGCTGCGCATCGATCTCGACCCACAGGAGGGGACTGACTTCGCCGACGCGCAAAGGGTGGCCGCCGAGGCTCGAATCCTGCTCGGCGAGCTCGGCTACGTCGGGTTCCCGAAGACCTCGGGCGGCCGCGGCATCCACATCTACGTGCGGATCGAGCCGCGCTGGACGTTCACCGACGTGCGCCACGCGGCGATCGCGTTCGGCCGCGAGCTGGCGCGACGCATGCCGGACGAGGTGACGACGAACTGGTGGAAGGAGGAGCGCGGCGAGCGCGTGTTCATCGACTACAACCAGAACGCGCGCGATCGGACGATCGCCTCGCCGTACAGCATCCGCGCCAAGCCGGGGGCCCCGGTGTCCGCGCCGCTTCAGTGGGACGAGGTGCCCAACGTGGCGCCCGAGGACTTCACCGTGGCGACGATGCCGGCACGGTTCGCCGAGATCGGCGACCGCTTCTCGGCGATCGACGAGGTCGCCCACTCGCTGCAGCCGCTGCTCGACATGTACGAGGCAGGCGTCGAGGGCGACATGCCCTATCCGCCCGACTACCCCAAGATGCCGGGCGAGCCCAAGCGCGTGCAGCCCTCACGCAACCGCGACCGCGACCGCGAGGCCGGGTGAGCCTGCCGGCGCTGGTCGCGCCGGACAGCTTCAAGGGCACGTTCTCGGCGAGCGACGTGACGCACGCCATCGCGGAGGGGCTGCGCGCGGGCGGCCGTGACGCCCACGAGCTGCCGGTGGCTGACGGCGGCGAGGGCACCATGGACGTCCTGCTCGCGACGCTCGCCGGCGAGCGCCACACCGCCGAGGTCAGCGATCCGCTTGGAAGACCGGTGCAGGCGACGTTCTCCGTGCTCGACGACGGCACCGCGATCGTCGAATGCGCACAGGCCAGCGGGCTCGGGCTGGTGGCCGAGTCCGAGCGCGATGCGGTGGCCGCCTCGACGCGCGGCACCGGTGAACTGATCGTGGCCGCCTGCGAGGCCGGCGCCGAGTCGGTGATGGTGGCCGTGGGGGGCAGCGCGACCACCGACGGAGGCCAGGGCGCGGTCGAGGCGATCGCCGACGCCGGCCTGCGGCCCAAGCTCGAGATCGTGTGCGACGTGCGCACGCCCTTCGAGGACGCCCCGCGCGTCTTCGCGCCCCAGAAGGGCGCGACGGCCGACCAGGTCGCGCAGCTGGAGCGGCGCCAGCGCCAGCTCGCCGCCGCGGCGCCCAAGGACCCTCGCGGCGTGCCCATGACCGGCGCGGCCGGCGGCCTCTCGGGTGGGCTGTGGGCCCACTGCGAGGCAAGGCTCGTGGCCGGCGCGCCGTATGTGCTCGACCGGATCGACTACGACGCGCTGAGGCGCGCGAGCGCGTTCGTGGTCACCGGCGAGGGGCGCCTGGACCGCCAGACCCTGCGGGGCAAGATCGTCGGCGAGGTGGCCACCCGTGCCCGGCAGGCCGGCGTGCGCTGTAACGCCGTGGTGGGCAGCCGCGACCTCGGCGCCTTCGAGGCGCGCATCATCGACCTGGAGACGGTGACCGAAGCAACCACCCTCGCGGAGCTGGAGGCGGCCGGGCGCGAGCTCGCGCAGCGGGCGGCCTCCTAAGGAGTGGCCATGAATGCGCGTGCGTGCGCGATCAGTTCCCGCGCCACGGGACTGGAAGGGCCACCGGCACCGCATCGCAGAGCACTTCTCAGAGTTCTCACAAGGGAGCCCGTGACGATCGGTGGCGAGCCGGCGGTCGAGCCGGACACGATCGACAAGGAGACAGGATGAAAGCCACGAGACTTGCACTGGTGCTGGGAGTCGTGCTCGCCGCTGTTGCCGCGACGAGCGCCCTGGCCATGACCGGGAATCCGCTGTCAAAGCACGGCGCCAAGGAGCGTCAGCACAAGCAGGCCGCGGCGCTCGGCAAGAAGCTCGGGATCGCACCCTCGCGGGTGAGCAGAGCGCTCGGCGAGATCCGCGGCGAGCGCAGGGACGCGCGCCGTACAAGGCGTGCCGCCGAGCTCGGAAAGCGGTTGGGAGTGTCACCGGCCGCCGCGAAGACGGCGCTGAGCAAGGGCGTCGCTGCGGCCAAGGCAGCCGGCAAGTCCAACAAGCCCGGCAAGGCGTTTCGCGCCGCCGTGGCCAAGGAGCTCGGCAAGAGCCCCGAAGAGGTCGGCAAGGCTCTGAAGGCCATGCGCACGGCCAAGCTCTTAAAGCGGCTCGAGGCCGCCGAGCGCAACGGTGCGGTCGGCGGGAAGCGCGCGGACCGCCTGCGCAGGAAGATCGAGTCGGGCAGGCACGACCGCAAGGTGGCGGGCGCGCTCCGGTGAATCCCGGCCGCACCCCGCGGGTGCTGGTGGTGGATGACGAAGAGTCGATTCGGGTGGCCCTCGAGCGCGCGCTGCGCCTTGAGGGCTTCTCGGTCGATCTGGCCGTCGACGGCCCCGATGCGCTGGCGCGCATGGAGGCCGAGCCACACGATCTCGTGCTGCTCGACGTCGCGATGCCGGGCATGAGCGGGGTGCGGGTGACCGAGCGCCTGCGTGCGCGTGGAGTCGAGGTGCCGGTGTGCATGCTCTCCGCGCGCGACGAGGTCTCCGACCGGGTGGCGGGGCTGCGGGCGGGCGCCGACGACTACGTCGTCAAGCCCTTCGCGCTGCCCGAGCTGGTGGCGCGCCTTCATGCGCTGCTACGGCGGACGCCCCACCGAGACGACGGTCCGCTCACGGTCGGCGACCTGACGGTCGACCCCGGTCGGCGGACGGTGCACCGCGGGCCGCGGGCGGTCGAGCTGACAAGCCGGGAGTTCGAGCTGCTCGAGGAGCTCGCGCGGCACTCCTCGATGGTGCTCTCGCGCTCGCAGCTGCTCGAACAGGTCTGGGGCTATGACTTCGAGGTCGATGGCAACGTGGTCGACGTGTTCGTCTCCTACCTGCGCCGCAAGCTCGAAGCCGAGGGGGAGCCGCGGATGCTGCACACGGTGCGGGGCGTGGGCTTCAGCCTCCGCGGGTGAGGGGCCCATGGTCCCTGCGCGCGCGCGTTGCCGGGCTGGTGGTCGTGGCCGTGGCGCTCGCGCTCGCGGCCGTCGGCGCAGTGGTCACGGGCTCGTTCGCGGCGCGCGAGCGGGCGGCGCTCGACACCCGCCTTGCCGAGCGCCCGGCGCCGGCGCTCGCCCGTGCGCTGCGCCGAGCCGACGGCGTCGCCGAGCGCCGCGGGAGCGCCCGGCCCCTCCCGCCGCTGCTCCGCTTCGACGACGGCTTCGTCCGGCTGACGCGGGCCGGGCGCACGGTGCTCTCCCTCGACACGCCCAAGGGGCTTCCTGCGCCGCGCGCCGCGGGCCTCGGCACGGTGGAGCTCGCCGGAGCCAGATACCGCACCTTGACGAGGCGCACGGGGGCGGGCGCCCTGGTCCAGGTGGGGGCGAGCCTGAAGCCGACCGAGGACCGCATCGCCGGACTGCGCAGGCGCGTGGTGGCACTGTCGCTCGCGGGCATCGTCCTGGCGGGAGGGGCCGCCTGGTGGCTGGCCGGACTGGCGCTCGCCCCGCTCGCGCGGTTGCGCGCCGGCGCCGCGCGGGTGTCCTCGACCCGCGACCTGTCCACGCGGCTGGCCGGCGAGGGGGGAATCGAGGAGATCGACGCGCTCGCCGCCAGCGTGAACGCGATGCTGGCGCGGCTGGAGCGGTCAACGGGTGAGACCGATCGCGCCCTCGAGGCCACCAAGCGGTTCGCTGCCGACGCCGGCCACGAGCTGCGGACGCCCCTCACGGCCTTGCGAACCACGCTTGCGACCCTGTCGCGCAACCCGGACCTTCCGGTGGCGGAGCGGCGGGAGGCGCTGACAGAGGCCGAGGCCGAGGCGATGCGCTGCGCCCGCCTCCTCGAGGCGCTGCAGACTCTCGCCCGCGGTGACGCCGGTGCCGCCCTGCCGGTCGAGCGGATCGACCTCGGCGCTCTCGTGGACGCCGCCGTCGAGCGGGCCCACAGCCGCCACCCCGGTGCGCGCTTCACCGTGAGCGAGCTCGATGGCCAAGCGGCCATCGACGGCTGGCCAGACGGCGTGAGCACGCTGATTGACAACCTGCTCGAGAACGCAGCGCGGCACGGCGGCGAGCGGCCCACCGTGCAGGCGCAGATCGCCGCGTCAGACGACGGAGGCTGGCGCCTGACCGTCGACGACGACGGGCCGGGCGTTGCGCAGCGCGATCGCGAGCGGCTGTTCGGACGGTTCGAGCGCGGCAGCCACCCCGGCCACGGGTCCGGGCTCGGCCTCGCCCTCGTGCGCCAGCAGGCCCAGCTCCACCACGGCGACGCGACGATCGAGTCCTCGCCGCTCGGCGGAGCGAGGGTCGTCGTGACGCTGCGCTGACTCAGGAGTCCGTGAGTGCGATCAGCACTGCCTCGTAGAAGCCGTCGCCGTGCCCCGCCTCAGTGCGCGCCACGTTTAAGTGGGCGATGCTCGCATCGGAGTTGGCCACGAGAAAGAAGCGCCCGACCGCCTCGGCCATCGCCATGTCCGCGACAGAGTCGCCCACGGCGATGCACTCACCGGCGGCGTAGCCCCGCGCCTGCATGTGCAGCGCGACGGCCCCGACCTTCGAGGTCTCCACCGGCACCAGGTGAAAGATGCTGCTCGCGGGGTCCGGCGAGCCGTTGTCGAGCAGCCGCAGGCCGGTATGGCCCCCACGCTGCAGCACGGCGTTGGCCTCGGCTGCGGCCACGGTGCCGCGGAACAGGTGGGATACGAACCGGTCGCGATGGTAGGGGTGCAGGTACTCCAGCCGCCCCTCCAGCTCGCTGAGCAGCAGCGCCGGCGCGCCCGACTCCTCGATCAGCTGATGGGGCGTGCGCTCGTCGGTGGGGGTGAACGCGCCGCAGAGCAGGTGCTCCTCCCCCGCGACCACCACGCCGGATCCGATCTCATAGACATAGGAGTCCTGCCCCAAGAGCCGGGCGTCCTCCATCACCTGGGCCTTGCGCCGTCCCGAGACGCAGACGACCTCGACCCCTGCGCGGTGACATGCTTGAAGCGCGCGCGCCGGCAGCAACGTGAACTCACCGCCGCCGGTGCGAAAGAGCGAGGCCCCGGCACCGAGCAGGGTGCCGTCGAGGTCCGTGTAGACGCAGCGCAGGCGCACCGCCGCAGACTAGGGGGTCGGTGCGGCGCTGGCGAGCGAGTCAAACGGCGGCCGATAGACGAGCGGTGAGGCAGGCGGAGCTCCGATCAGCCGGCCCTCCTGCTGCAGCCGATCGCTGATCACGGCCAGCACGGATTCCGCCATCGGCCTGAGCGCTTCGAGCGGCTGGTGCGCGTTGCGCCGCTCACCGAGGTGCACTTGGGCGATGGCGTCGGCGCCGATACGGTGGTGCAGCTCGAGCAACATGGCCATCTCGACCGAGTAGCCCGTGGCGAACGGAATGCGTTCGAAGAGGGTACGTGGCGCCGCCACCTCGCCCGACAGGGGCTGTGTCAGATCCGCGAGCTCGGGATAGAAGGCGGCGAGCAGCGGGCGTGCGGTGAGCTGGCTCACGCGGCCCCCACCGTTGGCCACCTCGCGATCGCCGGTGGTGTAGGGCCGGTCGTAGGTCGCCTTGCAGAACTGTGCGTCGGAGTCGTCGAACAGGGGACCGAGCAGTCCGGTCACGAGGCTGGCCGAGAAGTCGCGGGTGTCGGCATCGATGTAGACGACCAGGTCGCACCGCACCGCGGCAAGGGCCCGCCACATCGCGTCACCCTTGCCGAGCACCGGCCCCATCTCCGGCACCAGCGAGGCTTGCTGGAGCACCTCGGCCCCGGCGTCGGCGGCCACCTCCGCCGTGTCGTCCCGGGAGTCGGCGTCGACCACGAGGATCTGGTCCACCAGGCCGCCGAGCGCGGCGATCCGCTCGACGATCGAGCCGACGGTATCGGCCTCATCCCGAGCGGGAAGCACCGCGGTCACCGTCTGGCGCTTGCGCTCCAGCAGCTCCTGGAGCGGGAATTCGGAGTGATCGAAGGTCATCGCCATGCGCGCCTACTATCCCTGTCCGTGTCGGTCGCTCCCGAAACCGCCCCGTGGGAATCGATCCTCGAGCGGGGCGAGGGCGAGCAGCTCGTCGCACGATCGACCGAGCGCCACCAGGACGCGCTCGTCGAGCCGATCCCAGACACCCTGCACCCCGAGCTGCTCGAGGCGCTGCGCCACACCGGGGTCGACGGCCTCTACGCACACCAGACCGACGCGCTGGACTCCGCCAGGCAGGGCCACACGATCGTGACCACAGGCACCGCCAGCGGCAAGTCGCTCGCGTTCAACCTGCCGGTGCTCGACACGCTCTGCCGCGACCGCTCGGCGCGGGCGCTCTACCTCTACCCGACCAAGGCGCTTGCTCAGGACCAGGCGCGCGCGCTGCATGCGCTTTCACTGCCCCACCTCCGCCCCGCCATCTACGACGGCGACACGCCGAAGGAGGAGCGCCGCGCCATCCGCGGCCGCTCCAACCTGATCCTCACAAACCCGGACATGCTCCACGTCGGTGTGCTGCCCAACCACCAGCAGTGGGGTGACGTGCTGGCCAACCTCGCCTGGATCGTGGTGGACGAGGCCCATACCTACCGCGGCGTGTTCGGCTCCCACGTGGCCAACGTGCTGCGCCGGCTGCGGCGGCTGGCGCTGGCATACGGCACCGAGCCGCGGTTCGTGTTGGCAAGCGCCACGATCGCCAACCCGGTGGAGCTGGCCGAGAAGCTGGTCGGCGACGAGGTGGCGCTCGTGGCCCGCGACGGCGCGCCGAAGGCCGAGCGGCGGATCGCCATGTGGAACCCCCCGCTGGTGGACGAGCGCACCGGCGCCCGCGCCTCCGCGCTCGGTGAGGCCGCCGATCTGCTGGCCGACCTCGTGGAGGCAGGGACGCGAACGATCTGCTTCCTGCGATCCAGGCGCGGGGTCGAGCTGATCCAGCGCTTCACCCAGCTGCGACTCGAGGACCGCGGCCGCGCCGACCTGGCAGCGCTCGTGGCGCCCTACCGTGCCGGCTACACGCCGACGCAGCGACGCGAGATCGAGGCACGTCTGGTGTCCGGCGAGCTGCGCGCCATCGTGACCACCGACGCCCTCGAGCTGGGCATCGACGTCGGCGCCCTCGACGCCGCGATCTGCGTCACCTTCCCCGGCACGGTCGCGAGCCTGCGTCAGATGTGGGGGCGCGCCGGGCGTCGCAACACCGGGCTCGCACTGTACGTGGCCGGCGCAGACGCGCTCGATCAGTTCTTCTGCCGCCACCCCGACGAGTTCCTCGGACGGCCCGTGGAGTCGGCCATCCTCGACCACGAGTCCGAGGAGATCTTCCTCGCCCACCTCTGCGCCGCGGCGTACGAGATGCCGCTCTCGCCGGGCGATGAGGAGTTCCTCGGCGACCGCTGGGAGCTCGCCGCGCGCCGGCTCGTGGGCCTCGGCCAGCTGCGCGAGAAGGGCGGGCACTACCTGCCGCGGGGCGACGGCTATCCGGCCGGCCGGATCGCGCTGCGCTCCTCCTCCCCCGACTCGGTGGCGGTGATCGAGTCCGAGGGTGGCGAGGTGCTCGGCTCGGTGGAGACGGCGCGGTCGCACTCATCGGTGCATCCGGGCGCGATCTACCTGCACCTGGGGCGCTCCTACCAGGTGGACGAGCTCGACCTCGAGAACCGGCGCGCGCTCGTGACGCCGTTCGTCGGCGACTTCTACACCCAGGCGAAGAGGGACTCGGACACCTTCATCGAGGAGATCGTCGAGCGCCGCGAGATCGCCGACTCGGTGCTCTCCTTCGGCACCGTGAACGTGACCGAGCAGGTCACGGCCTTCCAGCGCAAGCGGGTGTCCGATCACACGGTGCTCGACCTGCTCGCGCTGGACATGCCCGAGCAGCACTTCGCCACCCAGGCGCTGTGGTGGGAGCTGCCCGAGCAGGCGCTTGCCGAGGATTTCCCATTGGATGTGCTACAGGGGTCGCTGCACGCCGCCGAGCATGCCCAGATCGCGGTGCTGCCGCTGATCGCCATGTGCGATCGCTGGGACATCGGCGGGCTGTCCACCGCCTTTCACAGCCAGACGGGCCGGCCCACCGTGTTCATCTACGACGGCCACCCGGGTGGCGTGGGCATCACCCGCGTGGGCTTCGAGCGCTTCGAGCGACTGGTCGGCGACGCGCTGCGGCTCGTGAGCGAGTGCCCGTGTCGCAAGGGCTGCCCATCGTGTGTCCAATCGCCCAAGTGCGGCAACCTGAACGAGCCGCTGCACAAGAACGGCGCCGTCGAGCTGCTCACGCGCCTGACGCGCTGAGGAGCGCAGCCCGGGCACCGGCCGGGCGCGCACCTCACCCACACCGTCGGGAGGCCCGTTGCACGGGGTTCAGCTCCGGCCGCCGCGGCCCGACAGAGCGAGGGCATGCGCTCGCAGCCCTTCACCTCAGCCGTCGTGGCCGTTGCGCTCGTTGCGCCCCTGACCGTCGCGACCCAGGCCAGCGCCTCCACGACACCGTCGGGTGGCGCTGCCGTGCCCTCCCAGGGCGGGGCCCGCTACGGCGAGACGCCCAGGGTCCACGGGCTTGCGTCGCTGCCTCGGCTTACGCTGTTCCGGCTTTCGTCGCCCACGTTGACGGCCACCGCCAGCTATCGCTTCGCGGCTCCCCGATCGGTGCGCAAGGTGCGCGTGCAGCTGCTCGCCGCAAAGGGCAGCCGGGTGGTCAAGACCTTTGCCCTTGGCAGTCGCAGGCCCGGCCGGATCGAGACGCTGAGGGTGACGGCCAAGGGGCTTGCGCCCGGCACCTACCGCGTGCGCATCCTCGCGGCGAGCCTGCGCACCGCCGGCGTGACCTCGGTCGTGCGGGTCAAAGTTGCAGCCCCCGCTCCGCCCCGGCCTCCGGCATCGGCGCCTACACCCACGCCTGCGCCAAGCACCGACCACGTGTTTCCCGTGCGTGGCCCCTTCAGCTTCGGCGGGTCGGGCGGCCGCTTCGGCGCGCCGCGCACCGGCCACACCCACCAGGGCCAGGACTTGACGGCCGCCGAGGGCGTCCCGCTCGTGTCGCCCCACGCCGGCCGCGTGAAGGCCGCCCGCTACCAGGCCGGCGGAGCCGGCTACTACGTGGTGATCGACAGCGCCGGCGAGGACCGCGACTACGTGTTCATGCACCTGAGGGCCGGCTCGACCGTGGTCACCGAGGGCCAACTCGTGAAGGCGGGCCAGCGGATCGGGCAGGTGGGCAACACCGGCGCATCAGAGGGTGCCCACCTGCACTTCGAGATCTGGACCGGCAGGGGCTGGTACTCGGGCGGACGGCCCGTCGATCCGCTGCCCTACCTCAGGGCGTGGGCCCGCCGCTAGCTATTTGAAGCTCAGCGAGAGGTTGCCTGTCACGCCGCTTGTGTCCGCCCTCGCCGAGCCGGTCAGGTCGCCGAGCGGGCCTGTGAACAGCGAGCCACCGAGAAGCCCACCGAGACCGAGCTGTCCGCCGCCGTGGCCGGAGCGGGTTGCCCGCCGGATGCCCTGGTTGACGAGCTGTGCCGCGTCGGCGCGCATGGAGAGCGCACCGCGTGCGTCCTGGACCTTGCTTGTGGTCGCGGTTGCGGCCCGGCGCGCGTTGGCCGGCGTGTCGGAGAGCACGAAGTTCCCGCCAATCACGCCATAGGACAGGCTCTGGCCGGAGCTCGTGAGTGTGTTGAGACCGTTTGCGCCCTTTGCCGCCTTGTACTTCGGCGCCCTGCCGGTCGAGCTCTGGATGATCGCCGGCAGCAGCTTGCCGAGCTTGGAGAGCGTCCGCTTGAACGCTGCGGCGTCATCGACCTTCGCCTTGACGGCGAACCTGCCGTTCACGCTGCTGCTCAGCGAGATGTCCCCCGACAGCTGCTTCAGGACGTCCCGGTCGATGTCCACGTTCAGCTGCTTCTCGACCGTCTGCTTTGCGGTCTCGTAGGAGCTGTACCGGTTCGGGTCGACCGCTTGGCCGACGCTCTCTCCGAACTTGAAGATCTGGTCGAGCCCGCGCAGACCGAAGCCGAGCTGTCCGGCCTTGTCGGTCACGGCCGGGCTCGCGTCGCCCGAGGCCAGCGGCAGGTCGGCATCGGTGAGCCCGGCGGGGTCGGTGCCGAGCTTGAAGTCAAATCGGATCCTGTCGCTGTCCACCGCGGTGGTCAGGCCGAAGCTCCGTAGGGCCTTGACCCACTTCACCTTCAGCGCACCTGCGGTGTCGGGGTCGCCCGCGAGCAGCTCCTGCAGGTTGAAGTAGGTGCGCACGGCGCCCTTCGGGAGATCGGCGGTGCCCTTGTCGAAGTCGCTCTCGGAGAAGTGGTTGTCACCGTCGCGCCGCGCGATCGCCTGTTCGAGCAGCTTGCGGGTGCCGCCCACGACGAGCACGTCGTCTCTGAGGGCGAAGAAGTCCTTGCCATCCTGGTATAGCGTCGCGCCGCTCTTCTCGCCGAGCTTCTTGGGCTTGCCCTTCTCGATGAGCTTCTTCAGCTTGCCCGCGTCCTTTGCCTGGATCGCGCCGACGAAGTCCTTGTTGTGGTTGGACCTGTCGGCGAAGCTCTTCACGTCGGTCGCGCCCACCACGAGCTCGTTGCCGAGCAACGGCTTCAGGTCCCGGTTGTAGTCGACCTTCTGGCCCTTCAGGCCGCTGATGAGCCCCTGCTCGATCTGCTTGGCGAACGGGAACTTCTCGAGGATCGCCTTCCCGTTGCGCAGGGACCTGCCCCGGCGATCGGTGTCCAGGCTGGCGACGAACGGGCTGTTCTCCGGCACGTATCCGAGAGCGTTGTCGAGTGGGTTCTTCCCCTTGTCCGAGGAGCTCTGGCCGACGCACGCGGCGAAGGCCACGGACAGGACGGCAACCGAGAGGGTGGCGACGATCGCGCGCGTGACAGATCGCACAGGCGGCGCATTGTAACCACGGGAAAACCCTGCTTCGAGGCTGCCCCCTGCGCGTTATGCGCGCTCGAGAAACCGCCGCACGTCCTCGGCCTCGACTGCCAGGGCACCGCGCCCGGGCGGTGGGCCGAGCCACTCGAACTCAACGCTCAGGCCACACTCAGGGAGATCTCAGGCAGGGACACCAAGGTGCTTCGCATGGGTTCGAGCGTGCCGCACCTCGCCGCATTGGACAACCATGTCTTCTGGTTGGTCAGCCGCGCCGCGGGCGTGGCTGTTCCCCGACGAGGAGCTCGATCTCTGAAGGCGGCATGAGCGATGATGCGCGGGTGCCACCCGCTGCCACCATCAGCGCCGACGTGATCGTGGTCGGAGCCGGCCTGGCCGGGCTCGTGGCCACCGCCGAGCTTGCAGACGCCGGACGACGCGTGCTGCTGATCGATCAGGAGCCGGGTCCCTATCTCGGGGCGCAGGCCTTCTGGTCGCTCGGCGGGCTGATGTTCGTCGACAGCCCCGAGCAGCGGCGCTGCCGGGTCAAGGACTCGCGCGAGCTCGCGCTGCAGGACTGGATGGGCACCGCCGGCTTCGACCGGCCCGAGGACGCGTGGCCGCGCAGGTGGGCCGAGGCCTACGTGGACTTCGCCGCAGGCGAGAAGCGGGCGTGGCTGCACGCGCAGGGCATGCGCTGGATCCCCAATCCGGGCTGGCCCGAGCGGGGCGGCTACCACGCCGACGGTCCCGGCAACTCGGTGCCGCGCTTCCACGTGACCTGGGGCACCGGCCCAGGAGTGGTCGCGCCATTCGAGCGGCGCGTACGCGACGCGGTCTCCCGCGGTCTCGTCGAGCTGCGCTTCCGCCACCGCGTGGACGAGCTCACCGGGAGCGGCGGCGCCGTGACGGGGGTCACCGGCAAGCTGCTCGAGGCGCAGTCGATCGAGCGGGGGCAGGAGAGCTCGCGCACCGAGACCGGAGACTTCGAGCTGCACGCACAGGCGGTGGTGCTCACGACCGGCGGCATCGGCGGCAACCACGAGCTCGTGCGCGCGAACTGGCCCGCCCGGCTGGGGGAGCCGCCCAAGAAGATGCTCTCAGGCGTGCCCGCGCACGTGGACGGGCGGATGCTGGCGATCGCAAAGGACGCCGGGGCCAACGAGATCAACCCCGACCGCATGTGGCACTACGTCGAGGGCATTGAGAACTGGGACCCGATCTGGCCCCGCCACGCCATCCGGATCATCCCGGGACCATCGTCACTGTGGTTCGACGCGCTCGGCAAGCGCCTGCCCGGCCCGCTCTACCCCGGCTTCGACACGCTCGGCACGCTCGCCCACATCCAGCAGACCGGCCACGACTACACGTGGTTCGTGCTCACCGAGAAGATCATCGAGAAGGAGTTCGCGCTGTCGGGCTCCGAGCAGAATCCCGACACCACCTCGAAGAGCATCGCCGCCGTGGTCAAGGACCGGATCGGCAGCGGGCCGCCCGGACCGGTCCAGGCGTTCAAGGACAACGGGGCCGACTTCGTGGTGAAGCGCGATCTCGCCGACCTCGTGCGCGGCATGAACGCGATCACCGACGAGCCGCTGATCGACCTGGCCGCGCTCGAGGCCCAGATCGTGGCCCGCGACCGTGAGATCGACAACGCCTACTCGAAGGACGGCCAGGTGACAGCCATCCACGGCGCGCGGACCTACCTCGCCGACCGGATCACCCGCGTGGCCGCGCCCCACCGGATCCTCGACCCGGCGGCCGGGCCGCTGATTGCCGTGCGCCTCTCGATCCTCACGCGCAAGTCACTCGGCGGCCTGCAGACCGATCTGGATGCCCGGGTACTCAAGCCCGACGGCAAGCCGCTTGACGGTCTCTACGCAGCCGGCGAGGTGGCCGGGTTCGGCGGCGGCGGCATGCACGGCTACCGCGCGCTCGAAGGCACCTTCCTCGGCGGCTGCCTGTTCTCCGGCCGGGTGGCCGGACGCGCTGTGGCGGCGGCGCTCTAGTTGTGTGTTGGGATTTCGCTAACGCCGGACGGCCCGTCCGCGCACACAACCGTGCCGCAGCAGCGAGCTAGGATGCCGTGGCTGCATGGCGAGGTAGCTCAGTTGGTAGAGCACACGACTGAAAATCGTGGTGTCGCCGGTTCAAGTCCGGCTCTCGCCATACGAAGTCCCTGGAAATCTCACGGAACCGAGTTCGCCGACCGGCCGTTCTTCGGTAAATCGATCAATTTCGTGATGAAGTTGGTGGCCGACCAGCAAAGGAGCGAGCCATGTCAAGAATCGCGATCGCCACCGGCGTGGTGCACCGGGTGCCGACAGATCTTCGAGAGGCCCTCGACTCCGCGCCCGAGGTACGCGACGCCTGGAACGACCTCACACCGTTGGCGCGAAATGAGTGGATCTGCTGGGTTATCTCGGTCAAGAAGCCAGAGACAAGAAACCGGCACATCGAGCGGTTGCGGGTCGAGCTCCTCGAAGGAAAGCGCCGGCCCTGCTGCTGGCCCGGCTGCTCGCACCGTTGAAAGACCTTCGCTGTTCGTGGATGCGAGCCCGACCGGATCGGGCCCGGCGTCATCGCCGCCCATCTCCTGCCAACCAACATGGGACTTACCGAGCCGCAGTTTGAATCGGTGCTGGCGATCGCGCGCGAGGTTCTGGTCCGCGGCCTCCTGACGCCCGAGAGTGCTGCGGCATGATCGAGCGGATAGCAGTTGAAGATGACTACGCGCGCCCGGCGAGCCCGGGATGGCGCGGCCGCGACTGGTCGGCTTGCGAGCGGAACGCGCTCGTCGCCGGCCGGCGCCTGCATTACCTCGATACGGGATCCGGCGAGCGGACGTTCGTCCTCGTGCATGGCATGGGCGGACGCTGGCAGCACTGGCTCGAGACGATCCCCAGCCTGGCCGAGCACGCTCGGGTGCTCGCCATCGACCTCCCCGGCTTCGGGCAGTCTGAGCCGCCGGCCGCGGCGGTGTCATTGGACGGTTTCGCCGATGCGACCGCCGAGCTGATCGGTGACCTCGGCATCGAGCGGGTGGTGCTCGTCGGGCATTCGATGGGCGGTCCCATCGCGCTGCGCTTCGCCAGCCGCCATCCCAACCTCGCCGAGGCGATCGTGCTCGTCGGCGGGGCGGTCTTTCAGTTCAGTGCCCTGCTCGGACTCCGCGAGATCCTGCGCTTCGTTGCCGAGCGTCCTCGGGAGAGCCTCGCGATCGGCGCCGAGATCGCCACCGCTGGGCTCCCCGCGCCGGCCGGCCTGCGGCGCCTCATCGCCGGCTCGCCACAGCTGCGGCGGCTCTTCCTCGCTCCCTACCTCTTCGACCCGGCTGCGCTGCTACCCGATAGCGCGGCCCTGATCATCGACGGCGCGGGCGCACCTGGGGTGCTGCCCACGGCAAGGGCGATCGGACGCTCTGACCCCCGAGAAGGCACCGAGGCGGTGAGCCGAGCTGGCGGGGGGAGCCCTCCTCGGCTGGCCCTATGCGCTCGCCATAGACGACCCCGACAAGGTCCGGAAGCTCGGAATCCGATCGGTGCCTCGCCTGCGTCAATGGCACCTCGACCTGATTGCCCTCGGCGGCCTCAGCGTCCTGGTCGGCACCGCCGTCCCGAACCTACCCCGCTGGATCGCGTGGCCCCTGGCCGTCGGAGCCTGGACCAACGCAAACGCCTTCGGGGTCCTGGCCATGCGCCCCGATTGGAAGGACCACCCCGTCTACAAGAGCGCCGTCGGCGGATCCTTCGCCACCGTCTCGGGGAGCTTCAGCGCCCTGGCGATCCTCGCCGCGCGGCGCCGGCGGCACTCGTGAGCCGCCGCCGGCCACTCATGCGAACGCCGCGGACGCCCCCCTGGCCACCCTGAAGGCTCCGGGGTGAGCGAGAGCGGCCTGGTGGGCGGGCGAGCCGCGACCAGGTGGACACCGCTCCGATGATCGGCCCCAGCTAGCCTGTCGGGCGTGAGCCGGAAGCCTCGCTACGACCTGGTTGTGATCGGCGGGGGCACGACCGGGCTGGTGGCCTCACAGGCGGCCGCGGCCCTGGGGGCGAGGGTCGCGCTGATCGAGCGCGACCGCATCGGGGGCGAGTGCCTGCACACCGGCTGCGTCCCGAGCAAGGCGCTGCTCGCCGCCGCCGAACGGGCGCACGCGATGCGCACCGCCGCCGAGGTTGGGATCGAAGCCCACGAGCCCGACATCGACTTCGCGCAGGTGATGGCCCATGTGCGGAGCGCGATCGCCGCCGCCGGAGTCGAGGACACGCCCGAGCACCTGCGATCGGTCGGCGTCGATGTGATCGAGGCGGAAGCACGCTTCCTCGGGCCTGGTGAGATCGTGGCCGGCGGACACACGCTGCGCTACCGGACGGCATTGATCGCGACCGGGTCGAAGCCGGCCTTGCCCGAGATCGAAGGCCTTGCCGATGCCGGGCCGCTTACCAACGAGACCGTCTTCGACCTCGACGAGCTGCCTCGGCGCCTGGCGGTGCTCGGTGGCGGGCCCAGCGGCTGCGAGCTCGGGCAGGCATTCGCGCGGCTGGGCAGCGAGGTCACGCTGATCGAGGCCGGGGACCGCCTGCTCAAGCGCGAGGAGCCCGAGAGCTCGGCGCTCCTCACAGAGGTGCTGCGAGAGGAGGGCGTCGACGTCCGCACCGCCGTCGACGTCGAGCACGTTGAAGCGAGTGGCAGCGGCGCGACGCGGCTGCAGCTCGCTCACGGCGATCCGATCGAGGTCGATCAGATCCTGGTGGCCGCCGGGCGTCGCGTCGAGACCGCAAGCCTCGGGCTGGAGCGGGTGGGCGTCCTGGTCTCCCCGACGGGGTCGGTCGAGGTGGATTCCCTACTCCGCACCAGCGGCGACCACATCTTCGCCGCCGGTGACGTGACCGGGACGCTCCAGCTGACCCACTTCGCCGCCTACCAGTCGCTGGTGGCCGCGACAAACGCCTTGTTCGGCCTGCGCCGCAAGGCGGAGACCTCCTGGATCCCGTGGGCCACGTTCACCGACCCCGAGATCGCCCATGCCGGATTGACCGAAGCCGAGGCCCGTACGCGCCTCGGGGATGGAGTCGAGATATACGAGCACGACTACGCGCGCAACGACCGCGCCATCGCGGCGGGACGGGCGCGGGGGTTCGCCAAGCTGGTGGCCGACCGGCGCGGTCGACTGCTCGGCGCGACGATCGCCGGGCCGGCGGCGGGCGAGAGCATCGCCGAGCCCGCGCGGCTGATTCACGAGGGCAAGAAGGTCGGCGACCTCTCGCAGATGGTGCACGTGTACCCGACCTTTACCGAGGGCCCCGCGCGCGCGGCCGACGAGATCTGGGAGCGCCGCTACCTGACGCCGGGCGCGAGGCGACTCACCCGTCCGTTGCTTGGCCTGCTGCGGCTGGTGGACCGGCCGCGCGGCTGACGCCTCCGGGCTCGTCATCGCCGGCGGCTTGCTGCACCGCGACCGGGCCGAGCACGAGTCCGGACAGCCCATCTAGGCTGCCTCCATGAACTCGGGTGCCGAGATCGAAGACCTCGACGCCATGCCCGACCCCCTGTGGCGAAGGATGATCGCCAACCCGGAGCGCGCGCCGGAGCTGATCGCCCTCGCGGCCTCCCAGCGGTTCGCCGATCCCGCCGCGCGCTGGGCGCGCGAGGCCGGCACCGACCACGCCCATGGCTCACTCGCCAAGAAGGCCTTCCGCAAGCACGTCCATCTCTCTCGCGCCGAGGGCCTCGCCCTTGGAATCGGTGGAGCGCTCACGAGCGCCGGCAACGTGGCCGCACTCGGGTGGATCCAGGCGCGGATGGTGTTCTTCATCGCGGCGGCGCATGGCTATGACCCCCACCACCCGATGCGCCCGGCGGAGCTGCTGGCCCTGTGGGGCGTGTACGAGACGCCCGCACAGGCCCGTGAGTCGCTCGACGGGGTCGGCGACTCGATGGCCGCGACCGTGGTCAAGACCAAGCTGGGCCGAAGCGGCGAGCGGTCGCTCACCAACCGCATGCTGCGCTACGTGGGAAGGCGCGCAGCCACCCGTTACGGCGGCCGGATGATCCCGCTCCTCGGTGCGCCGATCAGCGCCGTGCAGAACGGCGGCTCCACCAAGGACCTCGGGCGCCGGGCGCTTGCCTACTACGGCGGAAGCGGCGAGACGTCCTTGGACCGCTGCTAGGCAGCCGCGCGCGCGTACACAACGAGGTTGTCGCGGTAGTGGCCCCTGGAGCGGTCGAAGGAGCCCGAGCAGGTGATCAGCCTCAGCGTCGCGCCGCGCGTGCGTGAGTAGACGCGGCGGGTGGGGAAGCGATCCTTTCGGACCTCCTCGCTGCGCTGGACCACGTAGCGCGCCGCGGCGCGACCGGGCATACGGACGATCACGCGGTCGCCCGCCCGCAGCCGGCGGAGGCGAAAGAAGACCGCCGGACCGATGCGCGAGTCCACGTGGCCGACCATGATCGCCGCCCCGGCGCGGCCGGGGACGGCCCCTCCCTTCCACAGGCCCACCTGACCGGCGCGCGCGGGCACCTGCAGCGTCCTGTCGCGGTTGAGCCCGAGATCGACCACGCCGGCGTCGACGCCGATCGAGGGGATCTCGATCCGGGCGCGCTGGGGGCCTCCGGCGGGAAGGTGGCCCGGCTCGAGGCGGGGGCGCGGCGTGTCGCCCGGCGACCGGGTGTCACCGGACGGGCGGGCCGCCCGGGTGTCACCGGACGGCCGGGCCGCTCGAGCGTCACCGGACGGGCGCGCGGCACCGTCTCTCCCGTTCAGCGCCCACACCAGGGCGCCCGCGACGGCGACGAGCGCCAAGCCGGCAAGGACGAGCGGGCGCCGCCTCATCGCGCGCTTCCGCCCATGCCGGCGTCCACGCCGCCGGCGGGAGCGCCGGCCGGAGAACCGTCGCCCGCGCCGCTGCCGCCACCGGGCTCGGTGGCGCCGCCACCGGACCCTCCCCCCGCATCCCCGTTGCCGCCGCTGTCACCCCCGCCGCTGGCGGGCACCACCCCGAACACGTCGTCGCCAAACGGCTTCAGGCCCTCGCGCGCCGCGTAGCCGAGGTGGTCGAGCCCGAACAGGTCCTCGGTGGTGCGCAGGAACGAGAAGTGGTTGTAGGCCGTCTGGTTGACCGAGCCCGGCTTGATGTAGGGCGAGAGCACCA
>JBBPXW010000105.1:0-15148 GCA_038200525.1 Solirubrobacterales bacterium
CGACATCCTCGCGCCGGGCGAGCAGGCGGCCCAGATCCTCGACTGGATCGCGCCCGCCTTCGAGCACCTCGACTACCTCCTGCCAAACGACGAGCAGGTGCTTGCGCTGTCGGGGGCCGACGACCTCGAGGCCGGCGCTCGCCTCCTGCTCGAGCGCGGCATCGGCTGCGTGGCCGCCACGGCCGGTCCCGACGGTGCCGTGGTCGTCTCCGCTGACGGCGTTGAACGCGTGCCCGCTTTCCCGGTCGAGGTCGTGGACACCACCGGCTGCGGCGACGCGTTCTCGGCCGGCTTCCTCCGCGGTCTCTCGCTCGATCGCTCGCTGCGCGAGTGCGCTGTCCTCGGCTGCGCCGCGGCGTCCTTCGTGGCCGGTGGCCTCGGCAGCGACCACGGCGGCTTCGATCTCGAGGCCGCCGACGCGATCTAGCTGTCCACCTACGCTGTGCCGGTGAGACATCAGCCCGATCTCCCCCGTGAACGGCCAGGCGGTGACGCTGCGGTGGACTTCGCAAAGGTCGCAGTCGCCCGCGCACGGCCGATGTCGGAGCGCTTGGAGCTCGCACTGAGCTGGAACTCGGTGGCAGCCGAGCTGCGAGCCGGTGTGGCCCGGGCGACCGGAGCCGAGCAGCGGCCACCCCGGTGACCGCACCAGGATCCTTCGACGCCCGTCAGCTGTTCGCTGCCCTCGCCCGCCACGAAGTCGAGTACGTGACGATCGGCGGGATCGCCGTTCAGGCACACGGCGGCCAGCGGCTCACACAGGATCTGGACATTGCCATCGATCCATCTCCTGCCAACGTCGAGCGCCTCGCGGCCGCCCTGATCGATCTGGACGCGCGGGTCCTGGGCTCAGGCGGCGAGCGGTCGCGATCGACGCCGACCGCCGCGCTGCTCGGGTCCAGCGACCAGTGGCACCTCATAACCGATCACGGGGCCATGGACGTGGTCACCCTCCCGGCCGCGGTCGGCCGGTTCCAGGACATCCGCGCACGTGCCCACGAGACCCCACTTGGCGACGTCATCGTTCCGATCGCGCACCGTGACGACCTGCTCAAGATGAAACGGGCCGCTGGCAGGCCACAGGATCTGGCCGATGTGCGCCTGCTGGAAGCGCTCGACGACCATCAGAATTAGCCCCGTGGCGTGGAACCGCAGCCACGAGCTCTGAGCTCGTCTGCCTCGACGACCGACTCCGAGAAGCAGCGACGCGCGAGGGGTTCATCGCGCTCCCAGCCGCGCTCTGATCTCTACGCAGGCAGCCGTCGCCACGGTGAAGCTGGGCGGCGGCAACTGCTCGAGGCCGAGCAGTTCGGCGATGAGACCAGCCCGCGGCGGTGTGGGAAAGCAACCGATCAGCAAAAGGCCGAGTAGGCCCCGGTTGGGAAGCCAGGTCGTCACGCAACCGCCT
The DNA here is from genome assembly GCA_038200525.1 of Solirubrobacterales bacterium. Lineage (GTDB taxonomy): Bacteria > Actinomycetota > Thermoleophilia > Solirubrobacterales > Thermoleophilaceae > JAAYBF01. Next base: position 1,409 of record JBBPXW010000105.1, read on the forward strand.
TGTTCTGTGACTCCGGCACTGCCAGACTCACCGACGTGGCATCCGACCCCGACTACCTTGCTCGCATCGACCGGCACCTCGACCGCCAGGACGAGCTGATGGCAGAGATCCGCCAGGAGATGAGCCTGGGGCATGAGGAGATGCGGCTCTCGCGCCAGGAGATGCGGCTCTCGCGCCAGGAGATGCGGCTCTCGCGCGAGGAGCGAGCCGCCCAGGCTGAGCGTTTCGGGGACCTGCGGGTATTTACTCGTGATCTGGTCACCCGGCTGGATCGAGGACTTGAGCGGATCGACCATTCCCTGGCGCGCAACGACCAGAACATGGCGCGTAACGACCAGACGCTGCAGCGCCTCGATCGCACGCTCGACGGGATCGGCCGCGAGCTCAAGGACGTCCGCGAGCAGGGCAATGCGCTCACAGCGGCGGTGCTCGCGTTTCTCGACCGGCTCGACGGTGCCGGCGGCAGCGCCCCCGCGACTTGATCCTCGGCTGGGCGGACTGCTACCCCCGAAGCGGCGTTACAGCGCCAGCGACAGCGGCTGCTGAAGCAACTCGCGCACGCGGCCGAGGAACTCGGCGCCATCGGCGCCGTAGAGGATGCGGTGGTCACAGACCAGCGAGAGCGTCATCAGGTCGCGCGCCACCACGCGGCCGTCCTCGTCGACCGTCGGCTTCTTCATCAGCGCGCCAACGGAGAGAATGGCGGCCTGCGGCGGGTTGATGATCGCGTTGAAGCGCTCGATTCCGTACATGCCGAGGTTGGACACCGTGAACGTGGCACCGGAGAGGTCGGGCGGCGTGATCGAGCCGTCGCGAACCCTCTCGATCAGGGCACGCGCCTGGCGGGCGATGTCGCCAAGCGAACGCTGGTCGGCGCCGCGCACCACCGGCACGACGAGCGCGTCCTGGGCCGCCACGGCGACGCCCACGTTGACCTCGGGATAGAGCTCGAAGGCGCCGTCACGGTAGGCGCCGTTCACCTTCGGGTGCTCGCGCGCCGCCAGTCCGACGGCCTTGACGATCATGTCGTTGAACGACGGCACCGCCGCGTCCTTTGCCTGCTCCTTGAGCCTGCTGCGCAGCTCGATGCACAGCGTCATGTCCACGTCGAGCTCGAGCGTGAAGTCCGGCGCCGTGGCCTTCGACTCGGCCATCCGGCGCGAAACCGTGCGCTGCAGGCGGGTCAGCTCCACGATCTCGGGCTCGCCCTTGACGCCGCCGGCGTCGGTGGCGGTGGCACTTGGCGTCGCGGGAGCACCGGCCTTGGCAGCGGGGGCCGCGTCGGGCTCGGGCTCGGGCGCCTCCTCGGGCTCGGCGGCCGGCGCCGGCGCGCCGTTCTCGACCCCGGCCGGCTCGCCGTTCTCCCCTGCCGACTCGACATCGGCCTTGACCACACGGCCACCGGGCCCCGTGCCCTCGATGCGGGCGAGCTCAACGCCGAGCTCGCCGGCGATTCGCCGGGCCACCGGCGAGGCTTTCACCCGCTCGCCGCCGTTGGCCGCGGGAACGGGGGCAGTCTCCGGTGCGGGCGCGCCCTCGACCTCCGGCTCGCTCCCGGTCTCGGCATCGGGCTCCGGCTCCGGGTCTGCAGGCGGCGCTTCCTCGTCCTGCTCCGCCGCGGGCGCCTCGGCCGGGGCCTCCTCGCCTTCTGAGCCCAACCGGGCGATCACCTCGCCGACGGGCAGGGTGTCGCCCTCCTTGGCCACCACCTCGACCAGCACGCCGTCGGAGTCGGCCTCGTAGGTCATGTTGGCCTTGTCGGTCTCGATCTCGACGAGCGGCGCCCCGCGCGTGACCGCGCCGCCGACCTCCACAAGCCACTTGAGCACCGTGCCCTCCTCCATCGAGTCCGACAGGCGCGGCATCGTGACCTCGGATGCCACCGCTAGACGTCCCTGAACGTGGAGAGCGCGGCCGACACCACGTGCTCCTCGTGCGGATACGCGGCCTGCTCGAGTGGCTTGGAGTAGGGCATCGGCACGTCGGCACCGGCCACCCGGGCGATAGGAGCGTCGAGGTGGTCGAAGGCCTGTTCCTGGATCAACGCGGCCATGTTCGCACCGACTCCGCCGTGGGGCCATCCCTCCTCAACGATCACGGCGCGGTTGGTCTTGCGCACCGAGTCCAGGATGGTGTCGAGGTCGAGCGGGCGCAGCGTGCGGGGGTCGATCACCTCCGCCTCGATCTCGTGCTCCGAGGCCAGCGTGTCCGCCGCTTTCAGGGCGGTCTCCGCCATGCGCGAGATGCCCACCACGGTCACGTCGGCGCCCTCGCGCCGGATCGCCGCCTGACCGAAGTGCAGCGGCTCCTGGTCGTCCTCGTCGACCTCGCCGCGGCGGCCGTAGAGCGTCTCGTGCTCGATGAAGATCACCGGGTTGTCGTCGCGGATGGCGGCCTTGAGCAGCCCGCGCGCGTCGGCAGCGGTCGTGGGCACCGCCACGAGCAGGCCGGGCACGTGCTGGTAGAGCGCCTCGAACGAGTGCGAGTGCGTCGGCCCGAGCTGATGGCCCGCGCCCTGGGGCATGCGGATCACCAGCGGCACCGCCACCTGGGCGCCGAACATGTACCGGATCGAGGCCGCGCTGTTGATGATCTGGTCGAGCGCCAGCAGCGAGAAGTTGATCGTCATGAGCTCGACGACAGGACGGAGCCCCGTCATCGCGGCGCCGACCCCGAGGCCGACGATCGAGTTCTCGGAGATCGGCGTGTCGCGGATCCGCTTCTCGCCGAACTCCTCGAGCAGTCCGGCCGTGACCTTGAAGGCGCCCTGGAAGACGCCGATGTCCTCTCCCATGCAGAACACGGACTCGTCGGCGCCCATCTCCTCGCGGAGCGCGAGGTTCAACGCCTCGCGGTAGCGCATCTGGGTCACCGCTAGCCGCCCTGGCCGCGACCGCGCGCCTCGCGCAGGTCGTCCTCGGTCTCAACCTCGTGGGCGGCGCCGGCCTCGGCCAGCTCGCGCGCCACGTCACCGGCATCGCGCTCGTGCTCGCCGCGGTGGCTGCCGGGGGCGCGAGTATCGGTCGAGTACCACGCCGAACGCACCTGCTCGCCGATCACGTAGATGTCGTCATAGAGGGAGTCGAGGTCCGGGAACGGCGACCTGTCGGCGAAGGCGACCGCGGCGTCGACGGCCTTCACGGCCTCGTCGTCCATCGCCTTGACGTCGTCCTCTGACAGGACCTTCTTCTCGATCAGCCGTTTAGGGAAGGCCGTGAGCGGATCGTGGGGGCGCCACTGCTCGACCTCGTCCTTTGACCGGTAGTCCTCGGGGTCGGCCATCGAGTGGCCGCGGTAGCGGTAGGTCACGGCCTCGACGAGCTGGGGCGCGCGGTCGGTGCGTGCCTTCTCGAGCGCACCGGTCACGGCGGCGTGGGTGTCGAGCACGTCCATCCCGTCGCAGCGCGAGCCGGGCACACCGAAGCCGGCGGCCTTCTTGGACAGATCGGTGACGGCTGAGTGCCGCTCGAGCGCCGTGCCCATGCCGAACTGGTTGTTGATCACCATGAACACCACCGGCAGCTTCCACAGCGCCGCGAAGTTCATGGTCTCGCCGAAGTTGCCCTGGTTGGTGGCGCCGTCCCCGAACATGCAGAGCGTGGCGTCGTCGGTCCCGCGGTAGTCGCTGGCCAGCGCGACCCCGGCCGCAAGCGGGAGGTTGCCCCCCACGATCCCGTAGCCGCCGAGGAAGCGCCGCTTCAGATCGAAGAGGTGCATCGAGCCGCCGCGGCCGCCGGAGCAGCCGTCGACCTTGCCGAACAGCTCGGCCATGACCGACTCCGGGGAGGTCCCGCGCGCCAGGGCCTGGCCGTGCTCTCGGTAGGTGGACAGCAGAAAGTCCGTGTCGCGCAGCGCTTGCGTGGCGCCGACGATCGTGGCCTCCTCGCCGATGCACAGGTGCAGGAAGCCACCGATCTTGGCCTTTGCGTACATCTCGCCGGCCCGCTCCTCGAAGCGCCGGATGAGCTGCATCTTGGCGAGGATCGTGTGGCAGGTCGCAGTGTCCGGGAGGGTGTGGCGCGCAGCCTCCACACCGCGATCAGCGGGTCCTCGGCCGCGCGTTGCGTCCTCGGTTGCCATCTCTGACCACCCTAGCCACCGGCGCGTTGGCGTAAACCCCCCCCGGTCGGGTGTGGTGGGGCTACTGCTTGGCGATCACGTCGATCACGAACACGAGCGCCTCGTTCGGGCCGATGGTGGGGGGCGAGCCCTGTGCGCCATAGGCCAGCTTGGCCGGGATGATCAGCTCGCGGCGCGCGCCCACCTTGGCGCCCACAAGGCCCCGATCCCAGCCCGGGATGACGCTGCCCGTGCCGAGCTGGAATGGAAACGGCTGGCCCTTGTCGAACGAGTTGTCGAACACCTTGCCGTTCTTGTAGAGCGCGCCGGAGTAGTTGACCGCGATCTGGTCGCCGGCCTTGATGGTGGCGCCCGTGCCCTTCTGCAGGTCCTTGACACCGAGCTTCGACGGGGCCGCCCCACCGGGCGCCTTGATGGTCGGCTTCGTCCGACGGGCCGCTGCCTGCGACACCTTGGCGCCCTGGCTCTCCGGCGTCGTGGCGGGCTGCTTTGCAGCGGCCTTCGGCTTGGCCTGCCCGGCGCCGATGCCGCTCTCCTTCTCACTGCAGCCCGCGGCCACGAGCGACAGGGCGCAGAGCAGGAAGATGAGGGGGCGGCGAGTGGGCACGGCGGCCGATCCTAGTGGGTGGCCCGCACCGCGGCCGCCGCATCCTCGAGCCGGTCGTCGCCCCAGAACAGCTCGTCGCCAACCGCCACCGTCGGCACGCCGGCCACGCCGCGGGCCGCGGCCTCGTCGGTGGCTGCACGCAGCCGGTCCTTGACGGCGCGCGTCTCGATTCCCTTGAGCACGGCGCGGGGATGCAGCTCGCAGGCCGCCGCGGCGATCAGCACGTTGTCGGTCACCGCTAGGTCCCTGCCGCCGGCAAATGCCTGGCGGAACGCGGCGAGCGAGAAGGCCACCGCGCGGCCGCCCTGCTGGGCGAACGTGGCCGTGCGCATCGCCGTGATCGTGTTGGTGGGCCACGGCTGCGGCCACCGCAGGGGTTGCAGATGACGTTCGGCGGCGCGCCGCTCGACCTCTGCCATGCGCGCTTCCCGGGCATCGGTGAGCGACCACGATGCGCCACCGGTGTGCTGCCAGAGGCCGCCGAGGAGGATCGGCTGCCATACGGGCACGACGGGGAGCACCTGGTTCACGCGCTCGGCCGCAAGGTAGGCGTAGGGGGAGCCGAGGTCGTAGTAGAAGATCGGCTGCTCGGGCATGCGAGCCGCAGCCTACGGGCACGCTTGATGGCCATCGGCCACCGGCGCGGGAGACACCTGGAGCGCGATACGTTGCGGCGATGCCTCCGGACGCCTGCGGGCGACATTCGCCTCAGCCGTTGTCAGCGCAGTCGTGGTAGGTGTGGCCGCCGTCCCGGCCCATGCGCAGAGCCAGTCTCGCCAGGACGCCGTGGCTCAGTTCACTGAGCAGCGGCCCGCGAGCAGCACCGGCGTGCACATCGGCATCGTGACCGCAACCCCAACGACCCGAACGCCAAGCCCTTCGCGGTGCAGAAGATCGTGACCACCCTGGCGGCGGGCACGGTGATCGACACGTCGGTGCCCGCGCAGTGCACGCTCTCCGACGCGGAGCTGATGGCCAACGGCGCGGGAGGCTGCCCCGGGGGCAGCATCGTGGGCTCCGGGAAGGTGTCCTTGGCAAGCAAGAGCGCCGATCCGGACGTGTACACCGACGTCACGCTGATCAACAATGCGAACGAGTTGATCTTCCTGGTCGAGACCGACACGACGCCTCGTACGCGGATGCTCATCCGGTCTCCGATCAGTGGGAACACGATCACCAACGAGGTGCCAAGACTGCCCGGGGGCCCGCCCGACGGCGTCACCGCCATCCGCACGGTCGACCTGTCGATCGGCGCGGTCTCGCGTCGAGACGGCAGGCAGGTGCGCAACTACATCACCACGCCATCGGCATGCCCCGCCTCGGGCCGGCTCGAGGGCTCCGTGGCCTTCACCTACTTCGATGGCATCGCCCAGACCGTGCCGTCCTTCTCGGCCTGCGTGGACACGGCGCCCCCGGCGATCAAGCTGACGGGCATCTCTCGCTCGTGCCTTCGGCGCGGCGTCAAGGCCAGGGTGCGGGTGACCGATACCTCGAGCCTGCGCGGAGTGGCCGTGCGCCTCAACGGCCGCAAGGTCAAGGGCACGAGGCAGAAGCGCTTCGGGTTCAAGATCCGCCAGTCGCGGCTGCGCGAGGGCCGCAACCGCGTGACGGTGACTGCGGTCGACCTTCGCGGCAACCGATCTGTCCTCACCCGCCGGTTCCGTCGCTGCGGCTAGGCACGGGCGGGTGGCTCGCTCCGTCGAGGGGCCGTTTAGGGATTGGGCATGGATGCTCGCTCCGTCGAGGGGCCGTTTAGGGATTGGGCATGGATGCTCGCTCCGTCGAGGGGCCGTTTAGGGATTGGGCATGGATGCCCGATCCGTCCGGGGGCCGTTTACGGATTGGGCATGGATGCCCGATCCGTCCGGGGCATCCGCATCAGCCGTGGATCAGCCAGCCGTCCGTGGCGCGCGCCGCCTCGAGGATGGTCTCGGCGAACGCCGGATGCGGGTGGATCGAGTGGGCGAGCTCGTGGAAGCCGCCCTCGAGGTCGTGTGCCACGACCAGCTCCTGGATCAGCTCGGCCGCCTTCGGTGACACGATGTGGGCGCCGAGGATCTCGCCGTACTTCTTGTCGCCGATGATCTTGACCATCCCGTTTCGATCGCCGTAGACCGTTGGGGCGCCGACTGCGCCCATCGGGATCTTTCCCACCACAACGTCGTAGCCGGCCTGCATGGCCTGTTCCTCGGTGTAGCCGAAGCTCGCCACCTGCGGCATGCAGAAGGTCACGCGCGGGACGAAGGCGTAGTCGATCGGGTGGGTCTCCATCCCGGCGGCGTCCTCGATGGCGATCACGCCTTCGTCGGAGGCCTTGTGGGCCAGAGCGGGCCCGGGCACGATGTCCCCGATCGCGTACACGCCCTCCTTGGAGGTGCGCATCGCGCCGTTCACCTCGATCATGCCGCGATCGTCGACCTGGACGCCGGCCTCCGCGAGGTTGAGCGCCTCGATGTCGGCTCCGCGGCCCGCGGCGATGCAGACCAGGTCGACCTCGTGGGTCTCGCCACCGACGGTGACCGTCACCGAGTCGCCGGAGTCGTCGACGTCCTCGACGGAGGCGCCGGTGACGATCTTCACGTTCTGCTTGGCGATCTCCTTGGCGCATGCGCGCGCGATCTCCTTCTCCTCGAGCGGGAGAATCTGATCGAGCGCCTCGAGCAGGATCACGTCGGTGCCCAGGCGGCCGAATGCGGAGGCGACCTCGGTGCCCGAGGCGCCCGCCCCGATCACGGCGAGCCGCTTGGGCTGAGTGTCGGTGAGCCACATTGCGGCCGTGTCGACGATGCGCCCGCCGAACTCAAGGCCGCCAACCGGGCGTGCGATCGAGCCCGCAGCGAGGATGACCGTCCCGGCCTCGATCTCGTTGCCGTCGAAGGAGCCGCCGATCTTGACGTTGCCGTCGTCGGTGAGCGAGCCCTGGCCCTCGATCACGTCGATCTTGTTCTTGTCGAACAGCATCGCCACGCCGCCCGTGAGGGTCTTGATCACCTTGTCGCGGTGCTTGGTGGCCCCGGAGAAGTCGAAGTCAACCTCGCCGGTGGTGATGCCGAAGCTCTGGGCCCCCTTGACCTCCTTCATCGCGTCGGCCACGCGCAGCACGGCCTTTGCGGGGATGCACGCCTCGTTGAGGCAGCGACCGCCGACGGTGTCGGCCTTCTCGACCACCGCGGTCTTCATGCCGAGCTGGGCGGCGCGGATCGCGGCCACGTAACCGCCGGGCCCGGACCCGATCACGATGCAGTCGTACTTGGAGTCGGCCATTGCGACGAGCCTATTAGGTTGCTCTACGATGCCCGGCGCGCGCTACATCGTCTCGGTGGAGGACCGCCTCAGCGAGCAGATGACCGGCCACGCGGGGGCTGCCTACGAGAGCCCGCCGCACTTGCTGGAGCACGCGCACGAGCTGGTGCGCGTGCTGCTCGACTCACCAGGTCGGGCGATCGAGGGCGAGGGGCCGTGGCGGCGTGCACGGGCCGGTGGCGAGCGCGTCGTTTGGCTCACGCTGGCCGACCAGCTGTTCGTGTGACCGATCGCGGTGCTCTGCTTCAGCGCGCGCCGGGCGGCTTCGGCATCTGGATCCGAGCCATCGACTTGATCAGGAACCAGAACAGCGTGCCGCCTGCCGCGATGATCACCAGCGTGAAGATCAGCGCCGCGACGTTGACGGCCGTGATCAGCGCTGCGCAGGCGATCAGGATGGTGAGGCCGAGCAACGCCTCCATGCCGAGCACGGCCCAGTAGCGCATGTGCCACAGGCCCCACGCCATGACGAACATCAGGCCGGACCCGAGCACGGTGAACCCGTTCTGTGGGCCCTTGGCGGAGTCGAAGTCGACCAGTAGCGCGACCACGTTGGCGAGGCCGGCGAGCAGCGCCACCCAGAACGCCACCTGCACTGCCCGCGGCCGCTCCCCCGGAGCAAGCGGCACCAGGGCCGCGCGCGCCTCCTCGTCCTTCTTCCGCCCGCGCGCGTAGCCGCGCGCCATCCGATCGGCGTCTGAGTCGCCGGTCGGCGGGGCGGCCTTGGCCGCCTTTGGTGGAGTGCTCGTGGGCCGTGAGCGCTGACGCTCCTTGCGCCGCTTGCGGCTACTGCGTTGTGCCACCCGGCGCTCCATTCACTGCTTCGACCAGGGCAGCCGCGGCGGCACCCGGATCGGTGGCGTCGCGCACCGCGCGTACCACCACGATTCGCCGGGCTCCCGCTTCGACGACCTGCCCGACCGTCCCTGTGTCGATCCCGCCGATGGCAAACCACGGCAGCTCGGGCGCGCGCCGGGCCGCGTGGCGCACGTAGTCGAGCCCGGCGGCGGCCCGCCCGGGCTTGGTCGGGGTCTCCCAGACCGGGCCGACGCTCAGCTGGTCGGCACCCGAAGCCAGTGCCGCCTCGAGCTGGTGGGGGGTATGGGTCGAGAGGCCGATCAGCACATCTTCGCCTACCTCGGCGCGCACGTCGCCGACCGCGACGTCGTCCTGGCCCACGTGGACGCCGTCGGCACCGGCGGCGCGGGCCAGGTCGGGACGGTCGTTGATCCAGAAGAGGGCGCCGTGGCGGTCGCAGAGCTCGCGGAATCGCGCGGCCACCTCGAGCAGCGCGCCGTCGTCGAGCGACCTGTCGCGCAGCTGCACCATCGCCACCCCACCGGTGAGGGCGGCGTCCAGGCGCTGCATCGGCATGCCGGAGTCGGTGACGAGGTAGAGGTGGGCACGCGCGAGCCGCGCGCGTCTGGTGTCGCCACCGGTCATTGCATCAATCCTGCCAGGTGCCCAACGGTACGATTGTCAGTCGGGATGTCCCCAACCGGTCCACACCGCTCGAGCTGCGACCTGATCGTGGTGGGCGCCGGTGCGGTGGGGCTGGCGAGCGCGTGGCGTGCCGTCCGGGCAGGGATGTCGGTGACGGTCGTCGAGCGCGATCGCGCGGGGGCCGGAGCGTCGGGGGTCGCTGCGGGCATGCTCGCGCCGGTCACCGAGGCCGACTTCGGCGAGGAGGAGCTGCTCGCCATGAACCTCGAGGGACGCGCGCTGTGGGGCGACTTCGCCTCGCTGCTCGAGGAGCGCAGCGGACTGGCGTCGGGCTACGTCGACTCGGGCTGCCTGGTGGTGGCGATCGACCGCGACGACGGCGAGGAGCTGCGGCGCCTGCACTCCTTCCAGCAGGGGCTCGGGCTTCGCTCCGAATGGCTCGCCCCGCGCGCGGCGCGAACGCTCGAGCCCGGCCTGTCGCCGCGGATCGCGGGAGCGATCATCACGCCCGAGGATGGCCAGGTGGACCCTGCCGCCGTGGTCGCCGCGCTCGCGCGGGCGTTCTCGAACGACGGCGGCGAGCTGTGCGAGGGCGTCGAGGTCACGGAACTGGTCGAGGATGGCGGCCGGGTCACGGGCGTGCGCACGGCGGAGGGAATCGAGCTGCGGGCACCGGCCGTGCTGGTGGCCGCGGGCGCGTGGAGCGCCACCGGTGGCCTCGGCGAGCTGCCCGCGGCGCCGCCGGTCCGGCCGGTCAAGGGCCAGCTCCTGGAGCTGCGCGTGCGGGCCGGTCACGGGCTGCCTGCCGAGCGTGTGGTGCGCACGCCGCGCTGCTACGTGGTCCCCCGCGCCGATGGCCGCGTGGTGGTGGGCGCAACCACCGAGGAGCAGGGCTTCGACCTGACCGTGACCGCCGACGGGGTCTTCCGGCTGCTCGAGGCGGCGATCGAGGTGCTGCCAGACGTTGCCGAGCTGGAGCTCGTGCACGCGCGCGCCGGGCTGCGACCGGGCACGCCGGAGGGACGACCGGTGATCGCTGCCGCCGGTCCGGAGGGCCTGCTGTGGGCCACCGGCCACGGCCGCAACGGCGTGCTGCTCGCACCCCTGACGGCCGAGCGCGTGCTCGGCCTGCTCGGAGCGCCGGCGCCCTCCGGAGCGCGCGTCTGATGCCGACGGTGACCCTCAACGGCAGCGAGCAGGCGCTGCCCGATGGCGCCGTGGTGGCCGACGCCGTCGTCGCGAGCGGGGCCCCGACCGACGGGCGGGGTGTGGCCGTGGCTGTTGACGGCGAAGTGGTCCCCAGGGCGCAGTGGGCCACGCGGGAGCTCGGCGCAGGCGGTCAGGTCGAGGTCCTCCATGCAGTTCAGGGAGGATGAGAGGCGTGCCCGAGCTGCAGATCGCCGACCGCACGTTTCGCTCACGCCTGATCATCGGCACCGGCGGCTTTCGCAACCTCGACATGGTCGCGCGCGCGGTGGCGGCGTCGGGTGCCGAGATGGCCACCGTGGCCATGCGGCGCGTCGACCCCGAGGCGCGCGGGTCCCTGCTCACGGTGCTCGAGGACGAGGGCTGCTTCGTGCTGCCGAACACCGCCGGCTGCTTCACCGCACGCGACGCCGTGACCACGGCGCGGCTTGCGCGCGAAGCGCTCGGTACCGCGTGGGTCAAGCTCGAGGTGATCGGCGACGACCGCACGCTGCTCCCAGACGCAGCGGAGCTGCTCGAAGCGGCCGAGCAGCTGGTCTCGGACGGCTTCACCGTGCTGCCCTACACCACCGACGACCCGGTGCTCGCCCGTCGCCTTCAGGACGTCGGGTGCGCGGCCGTGATGCCCCTCGGCTCACCGATCGGCAGCGGCCAGGGCATCCTCAATCCCTACAACCTGCGGCTGATCGTCGAGGAGGCCAGCGTGCCCGTGATCCTCGATGCCGGCATCGGAACGGCCTCCGACGCCGCGCTCGCGCTCGAGGCAGGCTGCGACGCCGTGCTGCTGGCGAGCGCCATCTCGCGCGCCGCGGATCCGGAGGCGATGGCCGCCGCCATGCGCAAGGCGGTCGAGGCGGGCTTCGAGGCGCGCGCGGCCGGGAGGATCTCTCGACGCGACTACGGTCGGGCATCGAGCCCGACCGAGGGAGTCCCCGAGCTCACGTGAGCGGCACCGATCTCGAGCGCGGCCACCTCGACTCCCTCGCCGAGCGCTGGGCCGCGGCATGGGTCGGCGAAGCGGCGTTCGCCGACTGCTGCACCGGCGACGTGGGCTACGAGGATCCGCTCAGCCGGGTGCCCCTGACCGGTGCGGCCGCCGTCGAGGAGCACGCCGCCACCATGCGCTCGGTGTTCCCGGACGCGGTGGTTGAGCGCACCGCCGACGCGCTGGAGCGCGGCGGCATGGCCTGCTTTCCGTGGCGGCTCGAGGGCACGCATCTCGGTGAGTACGGACCGTTGCCCGCCACCGAGAAGCGACTGTCCCTGCACGGCCTGCACTACGTCGAGCTCTCCGACGGCCTGGTGCGCCGTGCGCGCGGGTTCTTCGATCTGTACGACGGTGCGACCCAGCTCGGGCTGCTGCCCCAGCGTGGCGGGCTCGGCGAGACGGCCCTGCTGCTGCTGCGTGGGTTCGGGCTGCGCCGGTAGGGGGCCGCGTGGGCGACTCCGAAGGCTTCGGCCGCCGTCTACGCAGCGCCGCCCGTCCCTCGCTCGGGGTGGCGCTCACCGCTGCGGGCGCGACCATCGCAATCGCCGCCGTGGTGTTCAACCAGCAGCGTCAGTCAGACACCGATTCCACGCCGGTCGAGGTGTGCCGGTCGGTCTCCGCCCGCGCGACCGTGCAGCGTCAGGCCAGCTCGAGCCAGACCGTCACGCGACGACGGCCGATCAGCGCGACCGAGCGGGTGACCGCCAAGCAGCAGCTGTCGGACAGAAGCGGCAGCGTCGCGGCTACCGCCAGCTCGACCAGCAGCCGCATGCTCGTGGCCCGCGCCCTCGTAACGGCCTCGGCGAGCGGACGGTCGACCTCCTCGGCGCGCGTACGAGCGTGCGCCTCGAACCGCGACCGCTCGGAGGCCGCCTACCGAGCGGACCTCGAGGCCAAGCGGCGCGCCACCGCGGCTGCCCGTCGCAAGGCTGGTCCAGGGGCCACGCGCCGAGCTCGACGCACGGCCGCGCTCCGCGCCCGCGGTCGCGCGACCCGAGGTGCGCAGGCCCGCCTGGACAAGGCGGTGGCCGAGCAACAGCCAAAGCTCGAGGCGGAGGCGCGCGCCAACGCGGGCGAGCAGGCGCGGGCGGCTGCTCGCGACCGGGCCGCCGCGGCTACTTCACCGTGATCGTGCCCCTCTGGTTCGGGTGGATGGTGCAGACGTAGTCGATCTTGCCAGGGGTGTCGACGGTCGTTTGGTAGGTCCCGCCCGGATTGACGTTGTCCGACTTGAAGTCGGCGCCGGGGCCACCCTCCTTGGTCACGTTGTGGGTGACCGAGTCGTCGTTTGTCCAGCCGATCGTCTGTCCCTTCTTGACCGTGATGTCCATCGGCTTGAACTGGATGTTCTTCATGCTGACCTTCACATCGGGCTTCGCCGCGGGCTTCGAGGATGCCGGCGCCTGGCCGCCGCTCTTCGAATCGCCGCTCGACGAGTCGCTGCCACCGCATCCGACGGCGATCGTGCACACCACCAGCAGGGCGCAGAGGAGTGCCTTCGGCCGGGGCATCACGCGATCCTACCCCACCGGGCTCAGCCCTTGACGAGCAGCTCCATCAGCGCCTTCTGAGCGTGCAGGCGGTTCTCGGCCTGATCGAACACCGCCGACTGCGGGCCGTAGAGCACCCCCTCGGTGATCTCCTCGCCGGGGTGAGCGGGCAGGCAGTGCAGGGCGATCGCGTCCGGACGCGCGCGGGAGAGGAGCGCCTCGTCGAGGCGGTAGGGCTCGAGTAGTCCCTTGCGCTGCACTGCGTGCTGGTCGCCCATGCTCACCCAGACGTCCACGTAGGCGGCCGCGGCGCCGTCGACGGCGGCTGCGGGATCGTTTGAGAGCGTCACCGATCCCGAGCCCTCGGCCTGGGCGCCGGCCACCTGGACGACGAGCGGGTCGGGCTCGAGCTCAGGCGGGGTGGCCACGGCAACCTCCACCCCCGCCTTCGCAGCAAGCAGCATCAGCGAGTTGGCCACGTTGTTGCCGTCTCCAACGTAGGCCAGCTTGAGGCCGTCGAGACCGCCGAAGCGCTGGCGCAGGGTCTGGAGGTCGGCGAGCGCCTGGCACGGATGGTGGTCGCCGGTGAGCATGTTGATCACCGGCACCGTCGCGTGCTCGGA
>JBBPXW010000106.1:0-6128 GCA_038200525.1 Solirubrobacterales bacterium
GAGGCCGCGCACCTGCCGGGCGCGCACCTGTTGGGCGCCCTTTGCCCGCTCGAGCTCAGCGGTCGCGTTCCGGTTCTGCCTGACCTCGCGCTCGAGCCTCGAGACGCGGTCCTGCACCGCCACCGGCGTCTTTGGCTGCGGATCGACCTTCAACGCCATCCCGATCAAGATGCAGACCGCCACGAGCACGATCAGCCCGACCACCTGCGCCACCACGACCCGCGGATGCTCAGACCACGCGCGACGCATCAGACGAGCTGCTCAGCCACGGCCAGGCCGAGCAGCTTGATCGGCATCCGCGTCTCGCGCGGCAGCGCCTCGAGGGCGTAGGTGCCGGTGTCGAGCATCGTGCGCAGCTGGTCGTCGCGCGGGACCGTGACCGAGCGGCGCAGGCGCTGCTCGCGGAAGTGCGCCTCGATCCGCTTGATGTCGGCCTGGTGGCCGCCCGATGCCTGGTTGAGCACGAGCGTTGCGCGCTCGTGGGCGAGGTAGCGCAGCGCGCCGGCCACGCTCTGGGAGGTGATGAACTCGGGCGTGGTCACGAGCACGAGCTGGTCGGAGCGCTCGACGGCGAAGCGGGCGAGCGGATCGGTGATGCCGGTGCCCAGGTCGAGCACGATCACCTCGTAGAAGATCGACAGGAACGCGAGGAGCTGGCCGTAGGCCTCGGGCCCCATCTTCGCCATCAGCTCGGCGTCGGTCGGCGCGCCGAGCAGATGCAGTCCACTGGGCAGGCGGGAGATGTAGGGCCCGAGCTCGGCGGCCGTGTGCACGCGATCGAGGTCGGCGCTCAGGTCGGCGAGGTTGCGCTCGGGCCGCAGGCGGTCGGGGGCAAGGGCAGCGAGCGTGCCGAAGTCCGGGTTTGCGTCGACCACCACCGTGCGCAGGCGCAGGTGGTTTGCCAGCAGGTTGCCCACCAGGAAGCTCGAGGTGGTCTTTCCGACCCCGCCCTTGGGGCTGATCATGGCGACGGTGTTGGCGCGGGTCACGCCGGGCACGGCGCGGATGAGCCCCTCGACCTCCGCCTCCTCGCGCTCGCCGCTGCTGACCATGAGCGACTGCCACCGCGAGCGCATCCGCGCCGGCAGGCCCCGGGACAGCTCGCGGCCATCCACGACCGCGCCGGGGTAGACGTCGCGGCGCTTGATCGGCTTTCCTCCCGGTCTGCTGCTCATGCGCGGGGAGGCTGTCGGATCAGGGCGCGGGTGAGAGCGCCGACTGGTCAACGGTCTCCAGCTCGACTTCGCTGAGCAGCCGGTTGACCTCGCGGCGGTTGATCACGCCGGCGCCGAAGTGCTGGACCGACTCGGCGCCGCACGCGACACCGAAGCGCAGGCACTCGTGGGCGGGCAGGTCGTCGTAACGGGCGGCCACCCAGCCGGCGAGGAAGGCGTCGCCCGAGCCGACCGAAGAGACGGGCTCGAGCGGATCGAGCGTGGCCCGGCACAGCTCACGCGGGCGCGTGGCGTCGGTGTCCGAGCCGAGATAGGCGAGGCAGCCGTCGGGCATGGTCATGATCGCCTCGCTCGCGCCCAGTGCGACGATCTCCTGCACCGCGGTGGCGCGGTCGTCGGCGTCGGCGAACTCGTGGCCGACGAGCTCCTCCGCCTCGATCTCGTTCGGGCTGACCACGTCGGGCCCGGCCCGCGTGGCAAGGCGCATGGCCTCGCCCTCGGCGTCGACCACGCTGACCACGCCGAGCTTGCGCAGCTCGGTCACGAGGCGCGCGTAGAGGGCGGGATCGACCCCGCGCGGCAGGCTGCCGCTGAATACGCACAGTGCGGCGCCGCGTGCCAGGTAGAGCAGCTTGTCGACGAACAGCTCCAGCTCGCCTTCGGACACGGCGGGGCCGCGCTCGTTGATCTCGGTCTGCTCGCCGGAGGTCGGGTCGACCACGGCCGTGGACATGCGCGACTCCTCGCGGATGCGCACGAAGTCGTTGAGGATGTGCTCGTCGGTGAGCTGCTCGATGATCCGCGTGCCGACGGGCCCGCCGGCGAAGCCGGTGGCGATCACGGGCTGGTCGAGCGACTTCAGCGCCCGTGCGACGTTTACGCCCTTGCCCCCCGCCATCGAGGTCTGCTCGACGGCGCGGTGGCGCCGGCCCAGGCGGAAGTTGGGCACGGCGAGCGTCTTGTCGATCGCGGCGTTGAGGGTGACGGTGATGATCATTCGAGCTGGCTCTCGTCGTGGGCGCGAGCGGGTTTGCGTGCGCGCCCACGCTCGTCCTGCTCCCGGCGACGCTGACGCCGCCGGGTTCCCGCTACCCCGAGGAAGATTGCGCAAACCGCGAGGAGCGACAAGAAGAGCGTACCCAGCGTGCCGAGCGCGTGGGCGATCACGCGCACGGGCCCGGCGCCGGGCACGGCGGCCTGCGTCACAAGCGGCACGCGCTTGACCACCCTGCCGTTACGCAGGACGGCGATCGTGCCGACGCGGGCGCCGGCGGCGGTCTCGCCGAGCTCGCGGGGCTCGTCCACGCGCGTGCGCACCCGCTCGCCGCGACGGGTGAGCAGCAGCAGATCGGTGGCCGGGGCCAGCCGCGCGCGGCCGTCGCGGTGCTCGATGGCGGCAGAGGCGACCGTCCGGTCGGCCTCGAGCACCTTCCTGCGGCGAAAGCGCGACAGGCCGTACTGCAGCAGCGCCAGGCTGTCGCCGTCGCGGCCGGCCTCGCTCGGCTCGCCCATCACAACGCTGATCACCCGCGCGCCCGCGGCGCTTCGGGCAGCGCCGACAAGCACGTAGCCGGCCTTGCGCGTATGGCCGGTCTTGACGCCGGTGACATAGGGGTAGCGACCCACCAGGTCGTTGCGGTTGTTCACCGTGCGGCGGCGCGAGCCGCTCTCGAGCACCGCCGAGGGGTCGTCGACCACCGTGGTGAAGCGGGGGTTGCGCATCAGGCGTCGTGCGAGCGTCGAGAGGTCGCGGGCGCTCGAGAAGTTGCGCCCCTCGTCGAGGCCGATCGGGTTGGTGTAGCTCGTGTCCTTGAGCCCGAGCCGCCTGGCGCGCTGGTTCATCGCGGTCACGAACGCCGTCTCCGAGCCCGAGATGCCCTCCGCCAGCGTGATCGCGGCGTCGTTTGCGCTCTCGAGCATCATCGCCTCGAACAGGTCGGCCACCGTGAGCCGCTCACCGGAGCGGAGGCTGATCTTCGACTCGATCGGTGCCGCCCTGTAGTCCGCAGCGGTGAAGACCTGGCCGGGCTTTGCCCGCTCGAGCGTGAGCAGGGCCGTCATCAGCTTGGTGGTGCTCGCCATCGAGCGCCGCTCGTCGGGACGCTTGGCCAAGATTACCGAGCCGTCGGCGGCGTCGATCAGGATCGCGCTCCGCGCGCCCGCCAGCGCGGGCTTCGAGGGAGCCGCCGAGGCAGGGGAGGCGGACACCACCGCCACGACCGCCCACGCCGCGAGCAGGGTGCGAAGCCGGTACGCCGTCACCCCTTGAGCTTGATCTTCTGGCCGGTCACCAGGGCTTGGGGGTCGAGATCGGGGTTCAACTCCCGGAGCTTGTCGACCGGGACCCTGGTCTTCTCGGCGATCGAGCCGAGGTTGTCACCGGCCTTCACCGTGTAGGTGGTGGCCGGGGGCTTCCGCTTGGTGGTTGTGGTGGTCTTCTTCTTCGGCGCTGTCCGGCTCTGGCTCGTGGAGGTGTCGGTGGCCTTCGTTCGCGCGTTCTGGCTACCGCCACTCTTGGATCCGGCGACCACGAGCACCACCGCGATCACGAACGCGACGAGAGCAAGGGGAGCCAGGGCACGCAGCCGGCTTCGAGATCTGGGATTGGCCATGGTCGGGGTGCTGCGGGTGAGGATAGATCGCCGGACCGCGCGAACGGCCGGATGCAGGCTGGCTGCCTACAAGTTCCACGTGGTGGCCCGCAGCTCCTCTGCGGCGCGTGCAGATGCGCTCGCGGGATCGCCACCGGAGGCGACGTGCGCGTCGACGATCGAGCGTGATGCGGTCACCAAACCCGCCGCCGGATGGGGCTTGAACGCGGCGCCGAGCTTGGCCGGGTCGCCGCCCTGGGCACCGACGCCGGGCAGCAGGAAGATCGCGCGCGGCATCAGCTCGCGCAGGCGCTCGAGGCGCTCGGGCCGGGTCGCACCCGTGACCGCTCCCACGAGCGACAGCCCACACTCCCCGACGACCTCGTCGCCGATCGAGTCCACGAGCGCGGCCACATGCTCGTGCAGGGGCCTCCCCGCTGCCTCGAGATCCTGGAGATCGGCGGCACCCGGGTTCGAGGTGCTCACGAGCACGAAGCAGCCGGCGCCGGCGGCGCTCGCGGCATCCACGAGCGGCTCGAGCGAGTCGCGACCGAGCAGCGGGTTCGCGGTGAAGGCGTCGGCATCGAGGCCCTCGATCGCGCCGTAGGGGCCGGGCGTCGAGCCCACGAGCGCCTGGGCGTAGGCGGCGGCGGTGACGGGCACGTCGCCCCGTTTGCCGTCGGCGAGCATCAATAGGCCATGCTCGTGGATTGTGTCTCTGGTGGCCTCCAGGGCAGCCCAGCCGGGCGCGCCAAGTCGCTCGAACGTCGCGAGCTGCGGCTTGACGGCCACGCAGGCGGAGCCCGCCGCCTCGATCACCGCGCGGCAGTGGCGTGCCACCGCGAGGGCGGTGGTCTCGCGCACCGCTGCGGGATGGTCATGGATGGCAATCCCGTCCGATGCATCCCCTGGATCTGCGGCCGGGGCGGCGCCGGGCCACAGCTTCCGCGGGTCGGGATCGAGCCCGAGCACGACCCTGCTGTGCCGCTCCTCGACCAGGGCGGCGAGGCGGTCTGCGAAGTGAAGGTCAGCCACGACGGCCAAGAGCGGCGGGGCCGCCGTGGTCAACCGGCCTTCCGGTGAGATCACCGGAAGCCGGATGCCACGACGAAGGCGGGAGGCCCGGCGTGGAGCTCCCCGCCAGAGGCGGTCGGTGGGCTAGGAGCCCTTGACCGCCTTCTTGAGGGCAGAGCCGGCGGAGAACCGCGGCACCTTGCTCGCGGCGATCTGGATCTTCTCGCCGGTCTGGGGGTTGACGCCCTGACGGGCGCCACGCTCGGCTACCGAGAACTTGCCAAAGCCGGTGAAGCTGATCTCTCCACCGCGCTTGAGCGTGCCCTCGACGACGGTGAGAACCGCGTCAACGGCTTCGCCGGCGTCACTCTTTGAGAGGCCAGACTCGCTGGCCACCTGGTCGACGAACTCCGATTTAGTCACGTTTCTCCTCTTGCTCGGGGTACTGACGATTTCGGCGAACATAACGACGCTCGCGGACATTGGGCGTCCCGTACCCGCATTCCAAGCGGGTTCATCAACCCGGAAAGTCGCAAATTGCGGGCCTAAGGGGCCGTGCGAGCCACCGGGATTCTCAGGAGCCGGCGACCGACATCTCGCCGATCAGCAGCGCAACGGCTCGCACGCTGCCCCCCAGCGGCACCCACCGGGACTCTCCACCGACGGCCGTCACGGCTCTCAACATCCCGACGAGATCGCTCGCGATCGTGATCTCACGGACCGGCGCACCGAGCTCGCCGTTCTCGATCAGCCGGCCGGACGCGCCGACCGAGAAGGTGCCAGACACCGGGTTGACCCCGGAGTGCAGCCCCGCGACGTCGGTCACGTAGAGCCCGTCGCCGGCGCGCGCGATCAGCTCCTCGAGGCTGCCCTCGCCCGGCTCGAGCACGAGGTTGGTCGTGCCCACCGAGGCCGGGGCGCGGTAGGAGCCGCGGCCGGCGTTACCGGTGCTCGGGCGCGAGTCCTTGCGCCCGGTACGGGTGTCGTAGAGATAGCCGGCGAGCCGTCCACCGGTGATGAGCGGCGTCTGGCGGGTGGCCACGCCCTCGCCGTCGAAGGGCGCGCTCGACGGGCCCTCGGGATGGCGGCCATCGTCGGAGAGCGCGAAGTGCGGGTCGGCAACCTCGTCGCCCTCGCGCCCGGCAAAGAGCGAGCGGCCCCGCTGCACGGCATCGGCCGAGAGCATCGAGCCGATGTAGCCGGCGAACGAGGCCGCGACGAACGCGTCAAGCACGACGGGACAGCGGCGGCTGGTGGGCTGTCGCGCACCGACAAGGGCGAGCGCGCGGTCGGCGGCCTCGAGGCCGATCGCCTCGGGGTCGAGCGCGCCGGGATCGCGTGCCAGGCC
>JBBPXW010000107.1:0-3363 GCA_038200525.1 Solirubrobacterales bacterium
CACGTCGATAAGTAATGCGAATCGTTCTCAGTTGAGATACGGTTCTCACCGTGTGCGCTCGCACCCTCGTGTTCGCGCTGGCCGCTGCCGCCCTCGTGTTCGCGAGCGCGTGCGGCAGCCGCCCGGAGGCCACGGACCCCGATGCGGCTGTGAGCGTGGTGGCGACGACGACCCAGGTGGGCGCCCTCGTCCGCGCGGTGGGAGGCAGGCGGGCGGTGCTACACCAGATCCTGCAGCCGAACTCGGACCCCCACGAGTACGAGCCGCGCCCCAGCGACGCGCGGGCATTCGACGCCGCCGACCTCGTGTTTCGATCAGGCGGCGAGATCGACGCCTGGGCGTCCGACCTCACACGGGGCGACGCGAGCAGCCGCACCGTGACCCTGAGCGAGTCGGTGCGCCTGCGGGGCAACGACCCACACTGGTGGCAGGACCCGCGCAACGCGGTGCTGGCCGTTGCGGCGATTCGCGGGGCGCTCGTCCGCGCTGACCCGTCCGGCCGTGCGACCTACGATCGCAACGCGCGGTCCTACACGGTCGCACTGAAAAGGCTCGACCGCTCCGTGGCTGCGTGTGTCGACCAGCTTCCGAGTGCACAGCGCAAGCTCGTGACATCGCACGATGCGCTGGGCTACTTCGTGGCGCGCTACCGGCTGAAGCTCGTCGGCACGGTCGTGCCCTCGCTGTCCACCCGGGCTCAGCCCTCGTCGAAGGACATCAACAGGCTTGTCGCCCAGATCCGCGCCGAGGGCGTGAGAGCGATCTTCCCGGAGAGCTCGCTGAGCCCCAAGCTCGAGCGGGCCGTGGCGCGCGAGACCGGGGCCTCGGTCGGCGGCGCGCTGCGCGCCGACGCGCTCGGTCCCGCCGGATCGAGCGGAGCGACCTACATCGGCTCGATCGAGGCCAACACCCGGGCGATCGTGCGCGGGCTGAGCGGCGGCGCGATCGACTGTCCGCTCAGGCGACCGGCTCCCGGGTGACCGCGAGGGTGGGGCTCGGGGCCGGGTTGGCGGTCACCGACCGGTTGCTCGCCTCCGGTCGGCCCGCCGCCGCCCATACATGCACGAACCCGACCCAGGTGAGCGTGGCGAGCGCCACGTGCACCCACACGATCTCGGACGGCAGCTTGAGCTGGTACTGCAGGATCCCCACGATGCCCTGCGTGGCCAGCAGGAGTGCGGTCAGCTTGAGCGTGAGCAGCAGCTCTCGGCTACCCGATCGCGACCGCGCCAGCAGGAAGACACCCACGGTGCCTATGCCGAGGATGGCCGCGATCGTGCCGTGCAGGTTGATCAGGTGGGCGAGCGTGCTGCCGCCCCAGAAGTCAAGTCGATGCACGAACTCCCCGGTCCCGGAGGCGCCGGCGTGCGGTCCGGCAGCGGTCGATGCAGTGCCGAGAACGATCGTGAGCGCTGCCCAGCCACAGAGCAGGCGGGTGGCCCCGACGACGGTGCGGTCCGAGCGCACGTCGACGATCTCGCCGGGCTCGAGCCGCGAGCGCCACCACAGACCGAACGCGGCGATCAGGATCACCATCGACACCACGTAATGGGTCATCACCCACCCGGGGGCGAGCTGGTAGAGCACCGAGAGACCGCCGATCACCGCCTGCACCAGCACGCCGATGGGCAGCATCACACCGAGCCACGCGAGGTCACGACGCATGGGGCTCAGTGGCCGCCGCAGGAAGCTGCCGAGCGCCGCCGCGATTGCGGCCGCGGACACGAGCGAGGTGAGCACGCGGTTGCCGAACTCGATCAGGCCATGGCTGTTGAGCTCCGTGTAGACCGATCGGTCGGTGCACTTCGGCCAGGTGGGACAGCCCAGGCCAGAGCCGGTGAGCCGAACGGCCGACCCCGTGAAGACGATCACCACCAACAGCACCAGTGCCGCGAAGGCCAGGCGCTGGTGGGTCTGAGCGCTGATGGAGTAGCGCTCGCGGAGTCGCTGGATACGCGGCATTGCCTGGTCCAGCCTACAAGCGGGTGGCTGTGGGCCGGGGCCACCGCAGGTAGGGTCCTGCGGCCACGCAAACCGAGGCGAGGGAGATGGATGTCCACCACCGAGCGCGTGCCGGTCCCGCGGGATCGCGACAACGACTACACGACCGAGGCCGCACGTGCGCGGGCAGTCTTCCTACGCGAGCGGACCGGCTCCGATCTCGAGCACGTGGGCTCCTACTCCTTCGATCCGGCGGAGACCGCCGGCAACGTCGAGCACTTCATCGGGGCCGCTCAGGTGCCCCTCGGCATAGCGGGGCCGTTGCTCGTGAACGGAGAGCACGCCCAGGGCGAGTTCTACGTGCCGATGGCCACGGCCGAGGGAACGCTGGTGGCCAGCTACAACCGCGGCATGCGCCTCCTGCACGAGGCCGGTGGCGTGCATGTCTCGATCGTGGACGACCGGATGCAGCGCGCCCCGGTGTTCATCTTCCCGAGCGCCCGTGAGGCGCGCGAGTTCGGCAAGTGGCTGGCCGAGAGCTTCGAGCCGGTCAAGGCCGCCGCCGAGGAGACCACCAGCTCGGGCAAGCTCCAGGACATCGAGCAGTTCTCGGCCAGCCGGATGCTGTTCTGCCGCTTCAACTACACGACCGGCGACGCCGCCGGCCAGAACCTCACCGGCAAGGCGACGGCTGCGGCGTGCAAGTGGATCGTCGAGAACTACGAGGGAATCGAGCGGTTCTTCCTCGAGTCGAACTTCGCGACGGACAAGAAGAGCTCGCAGGTCAACGTCATGCGCACGCGCGGCAAGCGGGTGGTGGCCGAGGCGGTGATACCGAACGACTTGATGAAGAGCGTCATGCGATCGGACAACGCGCTCATGTTCCAGGCGCGCCAGACCTCGACGCTCGGTGGGTTCATGGCCGGGGTGAACAACAACGGCTCGCATTCGGCCAACGGGATCGCCGCCGTCTTCATCGCCACCGGTCAGGACGCCGCCAACGTGGCGGAATGCTCGGCGGCGCTCGTCTACACCGAGCTGCGTGACAACGGCGACTACTACTACTCGGTCACGATCCCGTCGCTGATCGTGGCCACCTACGGCGGCGGCACCGGGCTGCCCACTCAGCGCGAGTGCCTGCAGATGCTCGACTGCTACGGCAGCGGCAAGGTGCAGAAGCTCGCCGAGATCGTGGCGGCCACCGTGCTCTGCGGCGAGCTGTCGCTGGGCTCGGCGATCGTCGCCGAGGAGTGGGTCGACTCGCACGACCTGCTCGGCCGCAACCGGCCTGCCTGAGGCGTTGACGCCTGACACGTCGGTCTCCCCTCAGCGACGAACAGGGATACGCTGGCGCGATGCCAACCACTGTTGTGACCGGCGGCGCCGGCTTCCTCGGCTCGAACCTGTGCGACTACCTGTTGG
>JBBPXW010000108.1:0-11006 GCA_038200525.1 Solirubrobacterales bacterium
ATGCGTGCGGCAACACCCTCGTTCTCGCGCACCAGCCCGAGCAGGATGTGCTCGGTGCCGATGTAGTTGTGGCCGAGGGAGAGGGCCTCTCTGAGCGCGAGCTCGAGGACCTTCTTCGCCCTCGGCGTGAAGGGAATCTGCCCGGAGGTGACTTCCTCCCCGGACCCGACGATCCGCACCACCTGCGCACGCACGCGCTCGACGGTGATGTCGAGCGACTCGAGGACGCGGGCGGCGAGGCCCTCCTCCTCACGCAGCAGCCCGAGCAGGATGTGCTCGGTGCCGATGTAGTTGTGCTTCAGGATTCGGGCTTCCTCCTGCGCAAGGACGACCACCTGGCGGGCTCGTTCTGTGAAGCGCTCGAACACTCTGCGGATCCTTCTCTTTCGGGGTAGCGGGGTCGGGAAGTTCCCGGATGCTCTGTCCCACTTGTCGGCATCTACGCCGGTGGGATGAGCTCCGGATCACGTTCCGCGGCCATGGCCAAGTCTACCAACGGCAACCGGTCGGCTTCTCAGGTCCGCATCACCGGGAAGAGCACGACTTCGCGGATCGACGTGCATCCCGAGAGCAGCATCACGAGCCGGTCGATTCCGACGCCGATGCCACCCGTGGGGGGCATCCCGTGCTCGAGCGCGCGGATGAAGTCCTCGTCGTAGGGCTGGGCCTCCTCGTCACCCTCGGCGCCGTGGCTCGCCTGGGCCTGAAAGCGCGCCCGCTGCTCGTCGGGGTCGTTGAGCTCTGAGAACGCGTTTGCGAACTCCATGCCGCCCGCGAAGCACTCGAACCGCTCGACCAGGCCGGGCGCTGAGCGGTGGTCCTTGGCGAAGGGCGAGAGCTCGACGGGGTAGTCGGTGATGAACGTCGGGTTCGCAAGGCCCGGCTCGACGTGCTTGGACAGAAGCTCGTCGGCGAGCTGGGCCCAGGTCTCGGTGGGATCGAGCGAGACCCCCTTCTGCTTGGCCGCCGCCACGAGCGCGTCGCGATCGCGCAGCGCGATCACGTCGATGCCCGTCTGCTCGAGGATCGCGTCCCGGAAGGTCACGCGCCGCCAGGGCGTGGCGAAGTCGATGGCGCCCCCGTACTCGATCTCGGCGGCGACGAAGGCGACGAGCTGCTCGAGCTCGGTGGCGATCTGGTCGTAGTCGGCGTAGGCCTCGTACCACTCGAGCATCGTGAACTCGGGGTTGTGCTTCTGCGAGAGCCCCTCGTTGCGGAAGTCCTTTCCGAGCTCGTACACGCGCTCGAGGCCGCCGACGATCAGCCGCTTCAGGTACAGCTCGGTGGCGATGCGCAGGTACAGGTCGCGGTCCAGAGTGTTGTGGTGGGTGGTGAAGGGCCGTGCCAGCGCGCCGCCGTAGAGCGGTTGCAGCACCGGTGTCTCGACCTCGAGGAAGCCGCGGCCGTCGAGCCAGCGGCGGATGGCCGAGACGACCCTCGAGCGCAGGATGAACAGCTCGCGCGACTCTGCGTTTGCGATCAGGTCGAGTTCGCGGCGGCGATAGCGCGTCTCCACGTCCTCGAGCCCGTGGAACTTGTCCGGCGGCGGGCGCAGGGACTTCGCCAGTATCTCCCAGGCGGTCGCGCGCAGGGTCAGCTCCCCGCGGCGCGACTTGAAAGCGGTGCCATCGACGCCGAGGATGTCGCCGAGGTCAAGAGACGTGATCGCTGCGAACGACTCCTCGCCGAGGTCGTCCGTGCGCGCCTGGACCTGGATCTTTCCCGACCGGTCGCTCACGTCGAGGAACGCCGCCTTCCCGAACTCGCGCCGACCGGTCAGCCGGCCGGCCACGCGATAGCCGGCGTCGGTCTCCTCACCGGCCTCGAGCCCGGCGTGGGCGACCTGGATCGACGCCGTCGGCTGCACTCCCTCGTAGGAGTGCGGGAACGGATCGATGCCCTGCTCGCGCAGGGCGTTGAGCTTGCCGCGGCGGTCGTCTTCCATCGGGCGTGGACTGTACGCGGAAGGCGCGCTTCAGGCGGGAGCGGCGACCGGGAGCCCGAGTCGTTCAGCGGCGTCGGTCCTGCGACGGTCATAGGTGATGAGCTCGCTCAGCCGCCAGCCGCGCTCAGGCGGCTTCGATCTTGGTGATCTTCAGCTTGCGTGCCGGGCCGCGGGGCACGGACACCGAGACCTCGTCGCCGCGCTTGCGACCCATCAGCGCCTTGCCGACGGGCGACTCGTTGGAGAGCTTCCGCTCGGACGGGTCCGCCTCGGCGGAGCCGACGATCTTGAACTTCGTGGACTTGTCCGTCTTCTGGTCCTTGACGTGCACCGTGACCCCAACGTTGACGGACTCGTTGGTGACCTCGGACTCTTCGATCACGCGGCTGTTGCGCAGCTTGTCCTCGAGATCCGAGATCTGCTTCTCGAGCATGGCCTGCTCGTTCTTGGCGTCGTCGTACTCGGAGTTCTCGGCGATGTCACCGAAGTCGCGCGCCTCGCGGATGCGGTCGGCCACCTCGCGGCGACGGTCCGTCAGCAGGTGATCGATCTTGGCCTTCAGCTCTTCGAGGCCTTGTGGGGTCAGCAGTGTCTCTTTGGGCATCAGTCGCTCCGCTAGTTCCCGTACGGGCCGGGAAAGGACGCGGCAGTCTAGCAACCGCCGCCGCCCGGAACGCCGCGTTCCTAGGCGGCCGTCGGCGCCGCGAGGACGTGCGTGATGTCGGCGAGGATCGCCCGGGCGGTGGCCGTATCGAGCGCCGTGCACAGAGCGTGGTTCAGCGGCTTGTCGAGATCGAGACGCTCGGCGTACCAGGGGTAGAACTTGCGCAGATAGCGGCCGGCCCGGTCAGGCCCGAGATGCTCCTCGGCGCGGTCGATCACCCAGCGCAGCTCGGCCACGACCTCGTCCGTGGACGGCTCGTCGTCACGCTCGCCGAGCAGTCGCTGGAACCGCCACGGGTTGCCGAGAGACCCGCGCGCGAGCATCACCGCCTCGGCGCCGGAGACGTCAAGCGCCTCCTGGGCGCGATCGTCCGAAAGCAGCCCGCCCGACACGATCACCGGCACGTCGATGGCCTCGACCACCTCGCGGGCCAGCTCGTAGTCGGGCTTGCCCCTGTGCTGCTGGGAGGCGTGGCGGGGGTGAAAGGCGATCGCGGCCACGCCGGCCTCGTCGACGAGTCGGTGGGCGAGCGCGACGCCGGCGCGGTCACCGGGACGCTGGCCGGGGCGGAGCTTGACCGTGACCGGCAGTCCACTGCCCTGCGCCGCCGCCCTTGCGATGGCCACGGCCTTGTCCGGGTCGTCGAGCAACGCGGCGCCGGCACCGGTCTTGCAGACCTTGCGCACCGGGCAGCCCATGTTGAGGTCGATGATGTCGGCGCCGGCCTCTGCGACGAGCGCGGAGGCCTCGCGCATGACGTCGGCGTCGTGGCCGAAGAGCTGCATCGACACCGGGTGCTCGTCCGGGTGGATGCGCAGGAACTCGCGCAGGGTGCGCTCGTTGCCGTGCTTGAGCCCGAAGCTCGACACCATCTCCGACACCACGAAGCCCGCGCCGTAGCGACGCGCCTGGAGGCGAACGAACCAATTGCCGATCCCGGCGAGCGGCGCGAGCACGAGTCGGTTGGGCAGCGTGTGCCCGGCCAGCACCCAGGGGTCGGTCAGCAGGCGGCTCATCGCCGCCGGCCGTGGGCCTTCTTCTTGCGCTTGCGCGGCGCCGGGGGAGGCGCCGAGCCGGCGGCACGGTGGCCGTTGCCGTTCCCGCTGCCGTTCGACCGCTTCTTCTCATCCGGTCCGAAGTCGTCGACCGACATGCCGCCGCCGGACTCCATCGCCATCGCCGACGTCATGCTCGTCGCGGCCATCTCCGGGTTGAGCCGCCACATCACGAGCTGCTGGCCGAGCGTCCACAGGCTCGTGGTGATCCAGTAGACGGCGAGACCCGCCGGAAACCGCGCCACGATGCCCACGAACAGCACCGGCAGCGCGAGCATCAAGCCCTTCTGGCCCCCCTTCATCGCACGGGTGGCAACCAAGCTGCCCGAGAGCTGGGAGATCAAGTACGCGACGATGAGCGTGATCAGCACCGCCCCGACCGGCTTCTCCGTGAGGTGCGGGATGAACAGGAACCCGTCCGTGCCGAACAGACCGCTCTTCACGTCCTTGCGCATCAGGTAGTAGAGCGAGATGAACACCGGGATCTGGATGAGCAGCGGCGCGAAGCTCGCGAGCGGGTTGATGCCGTGCTCGCGGTAGTAGGCCTGCATCTCCTTGTTGAGCCGCTCCTTGTCGCTCTTGTGCCGCTGCTGGAGGCGCTTCATCTCGGGCATATGCTCCCGCAGCTCGCGCTGTGAACGAAACTGGCGTACGACCAGGGGCAGCGTGCACAGTCGAACGAGCACCGTCAGCCCGACGATCGCGAGGCCCCAGCCGAGTCCGATCGAATGAAGTCGCTCGAGCGTCCACTCCTCCAGGTTCGTGAGGGGCGCGAGGATGTTGGCGAACGGCACGTGAACAGGGTAGCTACGGCCCGCTTGGGCTATTGCGCTCCCAGATGATGCGCAGCCCCTGCAACGTGAGCAGATCATCGACCTCGTCGATCTGGTCGCAGTGGGGGGCGATCACGCCGGCGAAGCCCCCGGTGGCGATCGCGATCGCGTCAGCCTCGCCCATCGCTTCGCGCAGCCGGCCGACCAAGCCATCGACCTGGCCGGCGTAGCCGTAGACGACGCCGGACTGGATCGCCTCGAGCGTGGATCGCCCGATCGGCGACGGCGGAGCGGCAAGCCGGATGCGGGGCAGCGCGGCCGCCCGCTGGCTCAGGGCCTCGAGCGAGATCTCGACGCCGGGGGCGATCACACCGCCCACGTACTCGCCGTCGCCCGACACGACGTCGTAGTTGACGGCCGTGCCGAAGTCGACCGCGATGCACGGGGCGCCGAAGCGCTCGTAGGCGGCCACCGCGTTGGCGAGGCGGTCGGCGCCGAGCTCGCGCGGATCGTTGATCCGGATCGGCATCCCGGTGGCCATCTGCGGACCGACGAGGGCGCCGCGGCCGTCGAGATAGCGGGCCAGCAGCTGGTCGTACTCCTGCGACAGCGCGGGCACGACGCACGACACCATCAGTGCCTCGACGTCGGCAAGCTCCAGCTTGGCCAGTCCGAGTATGGAGCTGAACACCACCGCGAGCTCGTCCGCGGTGGCCGTGCGGGCCGTGTGAAAGCGCCAGTGCTCGAGCAGCTCCTCCTCGCGGAACAGCCCCACATGGGTCTGAGTGTTGCCGACGTCGACTGCGAGGAGCATCGTTGGATCATCCCAGGCGCTGGAGCGCTGAAGCCGCTCCCTTCAGCTGCTGAGCCCCAGCCGCTCGGCGCGCTGCACAGCCTCGGCGCGATTGCGCACGTCCAGCTTGCGGTAGAGCGCGCTGGCGTGCTCTTTGATCGTGTGCGGCGACAGGTGCAAGGTCGCGGCTATCTCCCGATTGGTCTGCCCCGCGGCCATCAGCCCGAGCACTTCGCGCTCGCGGTGGGTGAGCGACGCCGCGGGCTCCCGCGGACCGCGATCGAACACCGTCCGCCCCTCTCCAACCGCCCTTACGGCGGCGGCCACCGCGTCGGCGCTGGAGTCCTTGGAGACGAACCCCGCGGCGCCCGCCGCGCGTGCCGCCTGTGGGGAGATCCACCCGGCGCCGGAGATCAAGAGCACGCGGGTACGCGGCGACTCCTCCCGCAGCGATGCACACAACTCCGCGCCAGAGCTTCCGCCGAGGAACAGATCGATGAGCGCCACGTGCGGCTCGTAGCGCCGGGCAAGCGCTCGCGCCTGATCGGGATCGCGAGCGGTGAGGCACCGCTCCACCCAGGGCTGCTCGGTGAGCAGGAGGCGAAAGCCCCAGTGCACGACATCATGGTCGTCCACCACGAGCACACGGAGCTTGCGGACATCGCTCACGAGACAGCCTCCAAGGGCACGAGCAGCCGCACGCGCCAGTGCCCGGGTGTCGAGGGGCCGAACTCGACCACGCCCCCGCGCGCGAGGGCGTCGAGAGCCGCGAGGCGCAGACCCATGCCCGCGCCGCCTCTCCGCCTCGCTCCGTCGGCACCGTCGTTGCAGACCTCGAGCGTGAACGCCCCGTCGGGTGCGGCCACGCTGACGTCGACCCTGCCGGGCCGTGCGTGCTTCTCGGCGTTGCGCAACGCCTCCGCAAGCACCGACTGCGCCAGGTGCTCGATGTCAAAGGGGACCTCGACCCCGTCTGCCCAGTGCACCTCGACCGGATGCTGATAGTGCCGCCCGAGCCGTTCGAGCTCCTCGCGCAGGCTCGTGCCGGTGGCCGACGCCGGGGCGTCGGGCGACCGGGCGAGCACCGTGCGCAGATCGGCCACGGCCGCCTGGAGCTCTTCGGCCGCCCGCGTGCGCTCCGCGCGCCCGAGCTCGATGTCGGAGCCGAGCACGAGCGACACCCCGAACAGCCGCTGCATCACGCGGTCGTGCACCTCGCGGGCGAGCGTCACACGCTCGCTGAGCAGGCGTGAGCGCTCGTGGGCGGTGGCGCCCATTCGCACGCTGGCCGCCAGTGCCGCGGTCTTGCCGAGCGTCCACATCGCGTGTGCCTCGGAGTCGGTCAGCTCGAACGGGCTGCCGCCCCGATCGGCGAAGATCACGCCGAGCCAGCGGCCCCCGGCCGAGACCGGAGTGCAGGTGAGAGTGGTGACGCCCGGAAGCATCGTGTAGCGCTCGGGAATCTGCCCGGCGGGCTCGCCGTGGATCGATGCCACGCGGTCGTCGGAGAGGGCGCGCCGGGCCACGGGCGTCTCCTCGAGCGTGCCGTGCACATAGTCGAGCAGCTCCGCATCGATGCCGTGGCTCCCGGCCGGCAGGACGAGCTTTCGTGCGTCGTCGTAGAGCAGCAGGATGACGCGCGTCATGGAGGTGAGCCGGCAGACGCCTTCGCTGAGGCTGTCGTAGAAGTCGCGGGGGGCGCCGTCAGCCGCGGAGTCGATCTGCGACATGAGCTCGACCACGACGTCGAGCGGCTTCGACGGTGCTCGGTCGCGGCCGCTCATGCCACCGAGTCCTACCGGACGCGGGCCGCCGGCACCAGCTAGTGCGCCACTGGGAGTCTGTGATCTGTCAACAGGCTCCCAGCCGGCTGTCGAGGCTGAGGCGGAGCGCCTGCTCGCCGCTGAGCCAGACCGAGCGCACGTCACCACACGTCTCGCAGCGACATACGACCTCGGGATCCCACTCGCTCGAGTGCATGGACCACTCGATCTCCCCGGAGAGACAGACCCGGCAGGCCAGGGATGCCTCGACCAGGCAGACGGCGTCGTCACCGCGAAACGTGGCTGTCTCCGTGAGATCGATCACCTGCTCGAGTGTTGCCCGCGGCGCCGGGCGATCCCACCCAGCGGGCCCGACTACCCCCGAACGGGGGGGATCCCGACCGGCTCAGAAGGGGCCGGCCCGGCGTACCGGCTGATCGACCACAGCCGCGCGAAAGCTGACGAGCGCGGTGCCGTCGGGCAGGGTCAGATCCGGGTGAAGCTCTAGCAGCGGGTCGAGCACGAACCGTCGCGCGCTGACCTCCGGGTGGGGCAGGGTCAGGCGCTCGGAGCGCTGCTCGAGCGCGCCGAGGAGCAGCACGTCGACGTCGATTAGACGGGGACCGTGGCGCCGGCCGCCCGTGATTCGACCGAGCTCTTGCTCCACCTGCTTGCACGCGTCGAGCAGGGCTTCGGGCTCGAGGTCGGTCTCGATCTCGAGAACGGCGTTCAGGAAGTCGGGCTGGTCGAGCACCTGACCCTGCGGCGCCGTCTCGTAGACCGAGGACGATCCGATCACCCGGGCGTGCCGGCCGTCAAGCGCCCCGCGGGCCGCCCTCAGCGCCTCGTGCCGATCGCCGACGTTCGACCCCAGCCCGAGGAATCCGCGCAACTCAGGCCTCGCGCCAGACCTCGACCGAGACCTCGTCGACCGACAGCGGGATCGGCGGCTCCGGCTTGGCCGCCTTCACGCGCACGAGGTCCGCCGAGTACCGGTCCATCAGCCGGTCGGCGATGGCTGCGCACAGACGTTCGAGCGTCCGGTACGAGCGCTCCTGGGCGGCGAGGGCAATCTGCTCGCAGGCCTCGCCGTAGTCGATGGTGTCCTCCACCCGGTCGGTGACCAGCGCGTCGCAGCTCGACAGCTCGAAGGCGGCGTCGATCACCAGCCGCTGGCCGAGCTCCTGCTCGGCATCGGAGACCCCGTGGCGGGTGTAGAGGGAGAGCCCCGAGATCTCGATGGTCACCGATGGCTCGGATGCCCCCTCGTCGTCGTCGTCCGCGTAGTCGTCGGGTTCCGGTCCCATGGGTCAGCCATGATCGCGCACGGGGCGGCTGCTCGCCGCGATCGTCGCGGCCGCGAGCGTGAGGGCGTCGCTCACCTCGGCCACGTCGTGCACGCGGAACACGCGTGCCCCCCGCTCCAGGGCCAGCACATTGGTCGCGATGGTGCCCGGCAGCCGGTGCTCGACATCGCGCCCACCGGCCAAGCGGCCGAGGAAGCTCTTGCGCGAGGTGCCCACGACCACGGGCCGGCCGATGGCCACGATCTCGCCGAGCCGCGCAAGCAGCTCGAGGTTGTGGTCGGCGGTCTTTCCAAAGCCTATCCCCGGATCGAGCCACACTCGATCCTCGGAGATCCCTTCACCCACGGCGAATGCCAGCCGCTCCTCGAGGAACGCCTTGACGTCTGACACCACGTCGTCGTAGCGGGGAGTCCGCTGCATCGTCCTGGGCTCCCCGAGCATGTGCATGAGACAGCACACGACGTGGCTGTCGGCCACGACGCCGGCCATCGCCGGCGAGGTGCGCAGCGCCGAGACATCGTTCACGATGCCCGCGCCGGCCGCGATGGCCGCCCGCGCCACGGCCGCCTTGGTGGTGTCCACCGAGATCTGGGCCTCCGGTGCGCCAGCCACGATGCCCTCGATCACGGGAATCACCCGCTCGAGCTCCTCATGCTCTGCCACCGGCTGCGCACCCGGGCGGGTGGACTCGCCGCCGATGTCGAGGATGGTCGCGCCCTGGTCACGCAGCGTCAGTGCATGACCGACAGCCGCTCCCGCGTCCAGGAAGCGGCCGCCGTCGGAGAACGAGTCGGGCGTGACGTTGACCACGCCCATGACCGTCGGTGAGTCGGCCGGCGCCACGCCCTCGAGTATCGCCCCTGACACGACCGGCAGCCCCGAGTCCTCAGCGGTCGGGCAGGAGCGCCGAGTCGAGCGCCGACCACAGACGCACTATCTGACCGTCAAGACTCTCGACGCGGAACCACAGGTTGCCCTCGATCTCGGCTCCGTCGGTGTCCAGCCCGGAGAACGCGACTGCGATCACATCGCCGTCATCGGCGAGGACCGAGAACGAGAACCGCACCCAGTTGGCACGACTGCGGGCCCACACCTCCGTCAAGCCGGCGTGGCCGGTGAACACCTGAGGGTCCCCATCGGACAACGAGACGTACTCGACGTGCTCGTCGTGCACCCCGAGCCAGTCGTCGAGGTCGCCGACATTCCAGGCCGCGACGTAACGGTGGAAGAGAGTGTCGGCGCGGTGCTCGGCCGACCGACGATCGGGCTCCGCTCCTCCCGCGAGGCTCAGGAGATGTCGGGACGTTCCGGGCGGTCCAGGCCCCGGATGTCCGCCGTGCCGCCGGCCAGGCCAGGGCGGGGAAGCGTCTTGGGCGCGGGCGCCGGGTTGCGTGCCGGCGAGGCCTCGGGTTGCGGGGTGCCGCGGGGCACCACCGGCTCGTCGGGCCCGAAGACCTCTTCCTCGCTCTTGCCGTCGAGCAGATCGATGAACTGCTCGCGCTCGATCGTCTCGCGCTTGAGCAGGATCTCGGCGGTCTTGTCGAGCGCGCCCTGGTAGTGCGAGAGGATGTCGCGCGCGGCCTGATGGGCCTCCTCGACCACGCGGCGCACCTCGCTGTCGATCTCGCGGGCGATGTCGTCGGAGTAGTCGCGCTCGTTGGAGAAGTCCCGGCCCAGGAACGGCTGTCCCTGGTCGTGGCCGAACACACGCGGACCGAGCTTCTCGCTCATGCCGAAGCGCATGATCATCTGCTTGGCGGTCGCCGTCACCTTCTCGAGGTCGTTGGAGGCCCCGGTGGTGACCTCGTCGAACACGAGCTCCTCGGCTGCGCGGCCTCCGAGCGTCATCGCCATCGTGTCCTGCAACTCGGCGCGGGTGGTGAGGAACTTGTCCTCGGTCGGCAGCGAGATCGTGTACCCGAGCGCCTGACCGCGCGAGATCACGGAGATCTTGTGCACCGGGTCGGTGTTGTCGAGGTAGTGCGCCACGATCGCGTGGCCCATCTCGTGAAACGCCGTGATCCTGCGCTCCTTCTCGCTCATCACGCGCGTCTTCTTCTCGGGTCCGGCGATCACGCGCATGATTCCCTCCTCGAGCTGAATGTGGTCGATCTCGCGCTTGCCGGTGCGCGCCGAGAGCAGGGCGGCCTCGTTCACGAGGTTCTGCAGGTCGGCCCCGGTGAACCCAGGCGTCTGCGCGGCGAGGTTGTCAAGGTCGATGTGCTTGGCAAGCGGCTTGCCACGGGTGTGCACCTCGAGGATCTTGGCGCGGCCCTTGCGGTCGGGGCGGTCCACCACGATCTGTCGGTCGAAGCGGCCGGGGCGCAGCAGTGCCGGATCGAGGATGTCTGGCCGGTTGGTCGCAGCGATCAGGATGATGTTGTCGGTCATCGTGAACCCGTCCATCTCCACGAGGAGCTGGTTCAGGGTCTGCTCCCGCTCGTCGTGGCCGCCGCCCATGCCGGCACCACGGTGGCGGCCGACAGCGTCGATCTCGTCCATGAAGATGATGCAGGGGCTGTTCTGCTTGGCCTGTTCGAACAGGTCACGCACGCGCGAGGCGCCAACGCCCACGAACATCGCGACGACCTCCGAGCCGGAGATCGAGAAGAACGGCACGCCGGCCTCGCCGTCCAGGGCGCGGGCGAGGAGCGTCTTGCCGGTGCCGGGCGGTCCGTAGAGCAGGACGCCCTTGGGAATCCGGGC
>JBBPXW010000109.1:0-14268 GCA_038200525.1 Solirubrobacterales bacterium
CAGCGCCGGGGGCGTCCGTGCGCTGGTCCGGATATTTCCCTACGAAGGGCTTCTCCTCAGCGGCGATCTTCCTGGCGCGAGCGGCACGGGCGCCGAGGAGGTGACCGTGCCGGGTCCCTCGGCGCGAACGCTCGCCTCGTTGACGGTCCGTTCTCGCGTTGACACGGCACTCGACCTCGGCAGCGGCGGCGGCGTCCAGGGGCTGCTGTTGGCACGCCACGCCGGCACCGTCGTCCTCTCGGACGTCAGCCCCCGCGCACGGGCGATGGCGGCACTAAACGCGCGGCTCAACGCGATCGACAACATCGATCTGCGAACGGGAGACTGGTTCGACCCGGTCGCGGGCGAGCGGTTCGACCTCGTGTCCGCCAATCTCCCCTACGTCGTCTCGCCCGACGTCAGCTACGTCCACCGCGACAACGCGCTCGAGCGCGACTCGCTGTCGCGCTCGATCGTGCGCAAGGCGAGCAAGCACATGACGGAGGGCGGGTTCGCCCATGTCCTTTGCAGCTGGGTCCACGAGCGCGACGAGGACTGGTCGCGCGTGCCGCTCGAATGGGTGAACGGAACCGGCTGCGATGCCGTGATCCTTCACTACGCTTCGCACGAGCCGCTCGCGTACGCCGAGAGCTGGAACCGGCCGCTCCAACGCACAGATCCGGGCGCCTACGAAGCGACGCTCGACCGCTGGCTCCGCTACTACGCCGAAACCGGCATCGAGATGATCGCCTCCGGGGCCGTCATCCTGCGCCGCCGCAGCGACCGGCCCACCTGGGCCCGCGCGATCGAGGTCCCCGACGCTCCCACCGGGCTGGCCGGCGAGCACGTGCAGCGGCTATTCGCCGCCCACGACGAGCTCGCCGACCTCCCCAGCCCCGAAGCGCTGCTCGACAGATCGCTGCGACCCGTCGAGGGCCAGCGCCTCGACCAAACGATGATCTACAGGGACGGGGCCTACGCCGCGGACGCTGCTTTCATGCGACGGCACCCCGGCGTGGGTGTCATAACGCGCATTGACCCGCGAGTCATGCCTGTCGTCGTGGGCTGCGACGGCAGACGGCCACTCGGCGAACTCATCACGCGCGCCACCGACGGACTCGGCCACGAACGGGCCGAACTAGCCACCCTCTGCTTCGCCACCGTCCACACCGCCTACGAACTCGGACTCCTCGAGCCAGGCCGGGTTTGACAGAGGCCCTTGATCTGCCTGGGAATCGTGGAGTCGCGGTTCTGAAGTGAGGCGGCGTGGTGGTGGGTGGGTGTGTGAAGGGCCTGTATTCGGTCGGGGGTGAGCGTGCCGAGGCCGCTGTGGCGGCGTCGGTCACGGTCTTCTTTGGAGCGGGTATGGCGCAGCTTCAAGCCGGCCAACGTGGTGCTCGGCCAGTGGTCGAGCCTGACGGACAGCCACACCGAGTCATTCATCTCACCGATATGCGTTGAAGGGCCCCGAGAACCTCCATGGTTATTCGCTCCTCGGCGACCATCAGCGAGGACAGTCCCAATGGATCAGTGAGCGTCCTCGCTTGCCAGCTCCTCCCACTGGCGCGTGTCTGTGCTCAGGTCGATCGCGAACGGCGACCACTGGCTGTCCTCCCAGTGCGGGTAGAGCGTCTGGGGGTCGTTCAGCTGGATCTCGTCCTCGTGGCTCACGCGCGGTGGCTCGACCTCGCGCCGGCCAGCCGCCGGGCCAGGACTCCGGCTGCCGCGACCGCCTCCTGCGCGAGCACGTCGAGAGCGTGGACTAGATCGACCCCGTGACCGAAGAACCCCGTCGTCCCGACCCGCTGCCTGTGATCTATGAGCCCGAGGGGCGACGAGGGCTCCCGGGTAGGGCAAACAACAAGGCAACGCAAGCCACCGAATCCGGACGCACTCCGCGCTTAGCGAAGCCGTTGATTCGCCTACGCGTTTGTACCTAACGCCAACCCGTAGTGGTACTGCTCCCACGCGGTTACAGCCGCTCGGCCCCGGTCCGCAACCGTTTTGCAAACGTCTGGGGTGCACCCCAGTGCGCGCTGCGCTTCGACCGCGTATCGGCCTCGGGCAGCTACGGGTCGACGTCGCTGACCTGCCCGAGGCCGAGGGCGTCCGCGAGGCTGGAGCGTCCCTTGATCCCCAGCTTCCCGTAGCTGTGGCTCAGGTGCCATTCCACCGTCTTGACGGTGACGAACAGCTGCTGCGCGATCTGCCGATTGGTGAGTCCCCCGGCGGCAAGGCTGGCGACGCGCAGTTCGCTGGTGGTCAGCGAGCGGGGCCCCTCGCCCTGGTCGATCGAGCGCCGCGGTCGCCCGCCCGAGACACGGAGCTCGTCCGCGGCGAAGTCGGCAAGCGCCATGCTCTGGCTGACCCGCGCGCGGGCAAGGCCCTCGCGCAGATGTACCTGGGCGTCGCCCGGCCGGCCGCCGCGCCGCAGCGCAGCGCCAAGGTCGACCGTCGCGTGA
The DNA here is from genome assembly GCA_038200525.1 of Solirubrobacterales bacterium. GTDB lineage: Bacteria > Actinomycetota > Thermoleophilia > Solirubrobacterales > Thermoleophilaceae > JAAYBF01. The sequence goes on from JBBPXW010000109.1 coordinate 2,442, forward strand.
GCAAGCGCGAGCTGGGCGCCGCTGCCTCTCAGCGTGGTCACCGCCGACTCGAGCAGCGCGATGCCTTCCTCTCCGCCCGCCGCGAGCCCGAGCGCCCGCTGCGCCTCGCCAAGGGCGCGCGGAGCGCCGAAGCGCTCTGCGCGGGCGAGGTCATCGCCCGCGAGCTCGACCGCGAGCGCCTGCTCGCCGGTGCGAGCCGCGAGCACCGCGGCCTCGCTGCGCCACGGCAGCAACGTGGGGTTCGCCGCGCCGACGCGCTCGAGCGCGTAGGCCCCGCAGCGTCTCCAAGTGTCGAGCGCCCCCTCGAGGTCCCCACGAGCCGCGGCAACGCGTGCCTGCGCAGCCAGCAGGAACGCGCCGAACGCCGTGTCGCGCCAGCGGACCTCATCGATCTCGTCGAGGGCTGCCTCGGCCTCATCGACGCGCCCGAGCTCGAGGGTTGCGGTCACGAGCCAGTAGGTGGCCGCCGGAAGGTACCCCTGAGCGCCCGCGCTCCAGATCGCGACGGCCTGGCGCGCATCGGCGGCGGCCTCGACAACCCTGCCGCTCCAGTAGGCCGGCCACGCGTTGGCATATCCGGTCATGGCCACCGTGAGCACGCTGCCCGAGTCGCGCGCCCGGGTGCGTACCTCCTCGATGAGGGCGGTGGCCTCGGCGTAGCGGTCGCACCAACTCAGGATGCCGACCGCGTTCCACAGCGTCAGCGACGTGAAGCGGTCCGGCTCCCCAACCGCTTCGCGGGCGAGGACCGAAGCGTCCGCGGCAAGCACGTCGGCGGGCGTGTCACCGATGAAGAGCCGGAAAACCAGGAGCTGGGAGCGCAGATGGCGCCCGGCCGGTGTCACACCCGACGGCGCGACCGCGAACGCGCGCCACTCCTGCGCCCAGGCGGCGGGGTCCGCGCTGAGCATCCGAGCGGTGAGCTCGGCGACGTCGAGCTCCATCGCGAGCTCGTCTTCGTCATCGAGACCGGCAGCGTCGGCTTCCTCGAGATCCTGCTTGCCCGCAGCGAACACCGCCGCGGCGTCGCCTGACCGGCCCGCCGTGTGCAGCGCCCATCCGAGCGCGAGCCGAGCCTCCGCCCGGATTCGTCCCACGGGGGACGCCTCGACGACCGCAGCGAGGTGCTCGACCGCTCGCGGGGACCCGGCCGCCACCGCCGCCGGCCCAAGTTGCGCGTGGAGGGCGAGTCGCGCCTGCGGGGATGCCGGCTCCTTCAGCGCACGCTCGAGGTACTCGACCACCGAAGTGTGCGCCGCGCGTACGCTCGCTCGGTCGGCAGCAAGCGCGAGCCAAGCCGCCGCGTCTGGATGAGCACCCGCCGGGGCAAGCAGCAGGTGCGCGGCGACCTGCTCGGGCAAACCCCCGTCGGCGTGAACGATGGCCGCGGCGCGCAAGTGGGCGCCGGCTCGCCAGCCCGGCGGTGCGGCGGCCTCGATGCTGGCGCGCACGAGCGCGTGGCGGAACGCCAAGTCGGGCCCCGGGACGACCAGATCGGCCGCAGCGAGTCGGTCGGCTTCCGCGAGGACGGCTTCCACCGAAAGCCCCGCGAGCTGCGCGACACGGTGAACGGGTGCGCCGTCGCCGAGAATGGCCAACGCCCGCGCGACCTCCACCGCCGCGCCGCCCATCGGCACAAGCCGCGCGAGAACCGAGCGCGCCACCAACGGCGGCGCAAGCCCGTCCAGGAGCTCGATGCGCGGCTCGGGAGCCTCGCTCACCGAGCGAAGCACCTCGCCGATGTAGAACGGGTTGGCACCGGTCACCTCCGCCAGGCGCCGGCAGAAGGCGTCCGAGACATCCGCTCCCGCCCTCTCGCGGGCGATCGCGGTGACCGCCGCCTCGCTAAGCGGGGCCAGCCGCTGCAACCGCGTCGCCGGATGGCCGGCCAAGGAGCGCAGGAGCTCCTCCGCCTCCGGATCGGCCTCCCCGGGCCGCGTCGCCAAGAGGATCGCGACACCCGCGCCGTCGAGGTTCCCGAGGAGGTAGCGCACGAGCCGCAGCGTCGATGGATCGATCCACTGAGCGTCGTCGAGGATGAGCAGCAGCGGCTCATCGCGCGCGAGCGTTCTGACCACCACCGAGAGGGCATGCAGCAGAGCGAAGGTCGCCTGCTCGGAGTCCGCGGGCGCCGCGAGACGCTCGCCGCGCAGGAGGGAGACGCCCAGCGCGGCGGCGGCGGGAAACCGCTGGCCGCCGACTGCGGGAGAGAGCAGCCCGAGAGCGCCGCTCCATGCGAAGCTCGAGTCGAGCTGGTCGCCGCGCACCCGCAGAACCCGCATGCCTTGGCGGACGGACTCAACGCCGATCACGTCAAGCGCACGCGACGTGCCGAGGCCGGCCGCCCCCTCCAGCAGCGCGAGCCCAGCCCCGCCGGCGCTCGCCTCTGCGGTGACCGCCCGCAGCGCGGTCAGCACCGCTTCGCGCTCGAGCAACCTGTCGGGTTCGGCGATGGCCGCCCGCTCGCCTTTTTGCGCCGACACGATCTGCAGGCTACGCGATGGCACCGAAAGACTGGGGTGGGTCCCCAGTGGGCCAGGCCTTGTCGGTCACCGGTGCGCGCGTTGCTGCCTGGCGGCAGCCGGGGCCGGCGCTCCGGCTAGTGCCGCGCCGGCGCTACCTGCGCTTGGCCGTGAACTTCAGCTTGAACGTGTCGCACATCGAGCCGGCGACGATGCTCTCCTGCCGGATTGTGCCTGTCGCTCTCGTGGCGCTCGTGAAACGCCCCGTGACGGTCGTGTACAGAGTCACGCCGTGTGCTCTCTCCCTCTTACGGGCCGAGAAGCGGCCGTTCTTGACCGCCCACGTCAGGCCGGGGCCGACCGTGGTCGTCGACGAGTACGAGCTGCCGTCACACGTCTCGAGTACGTGGGCGACGAGGTTGCTGATCCGCTTGCCCTTCCGGTCGACCTTGAACTTCAGGTCATAGCCACGCTGGACCTGACCCTTGCCGGCCTTGAACGTGCCGGTCTTGGGCGTGGCGGCGACCGCGACGGCGGCGAAGACCGTCAGCGCCGTGAGGGCGAGGATGAGGATACGTTTCATCTTGAGTCCTTTCGTGGCGCTCAGCGCCGCTTGGTCTTCCACGTCGAACTGCCCGCGCAGGTATCGAAGCTCTGGCTGCCGGCGTCGTAGCGGCTGTCGGTCATGCGCAGCTTGCCGCTGGCCTTCCCGCCGTTGACCCGGCCACTGATCTCGATGTTGTTGCCGTCGACCTTGTCGCGGCCCTTGTACGAGAAGCGCCCGTTCCTGAGCCTCATGGCCCTGGGCGGGATCGCGGCATCGAACTGGAGGCCCGACTGTCCGCAGAACATGTTGACCCCGCCGGAGAACGCCTTGACGTTGCCGCCGCTCACCTTGAACGTGATCGCGCGATTCTGGCTGGTCTTGCCGCTGTAGGAGCCCTTCTTGGGCGGCGCCGCCACTGCGACCGCCGCAAAGACGGTCAGCGCGGCGAGGACGAGGACGAGGATGCGCTTCATGGGTGTCCAACTCCTTGTTCGATGGGCTCAGTTTTTGAGCTTCAGGGAGAACTTGCGCTCCTGCGTGTCGCAGGTCTCGCCGCCCCCGACAGTCTGCGACCGGATCGTGCCCTTCACGCGGGTACGACTCGTGAAGCGACCCTTGATCCACACGGTCTCCGACGCGACGCCTCCGATGCTCTCGGTCGTCTTGCCCGAGAATCGACCCTTGCTCGAGACACGGTAAGCCTTAGAGGGCGCGACGATCGTCTGCTGCTGGGGACCGTTGTTGCAGCTGTAGAACATCCGGGCCAGGACGTCCTTCACCTTGCCGGCCTTGACGACCAGCGCCATCTGCGGTCCGCCGTAGCCGGCCGCAACGATGCCCTGGTACTTGCCCCGCTTCGGCGTGGCGGCGACTGCGACCGCCGCGAAGACGGTCAGGACGGCGAGGACGAGGATGAGGATCCGCTTCATGGGTGTCTACTCCTTGATGGTGAGCTTCTTGGACGTGACGACCGTCGGACCGCCGGAGCCGCGCTCGGTGAGGCCGATGGCGAACGTCAGGGTGACCTTCTGCTTGCCGCGGCGCTTGAACTGCTTGCGGATCAACGCCCGGCCCTGCTTGGTGAGCTTGACCTTGACCTTGCCCTTGCCTGCCTTGGCGAAGTAGCGCGAGCCCTTGGCCATGGTCACCAGCTTGGCCTTCTTCTTCCGCTTCTTCTTCGCCGAGATCGTGGCCGCGAGGCTCGACCGTAGGCCGGCGCTCGTGGTCTGGACGAGGTTCCCGCCGCCCGCAGCGACGACGTTCCCGCCGCCGCCAGCGACAACATTGCCTCCCCCCGCCGCGATGACGTTGCCACCGCCGGACGCGACGACGTTGCCACCGGACGTGAGCTGACCCTGCAGGGCGATCCTCACCTCGGTCTTCTCCGGAACGGTGATGTCCGACTCGAGCGAGCCGCGCGGCTTGAGCAGCCGGTCGCCCTTGACCTTCCCGGGCTGCTGCCTGATGTTGCTGGTCGCGGGGGCGCCGAGCCGGGCCTGGGCCTGCTGGGTTGGCGTGGGCTGCGGGGCCGGCGGGGTCGCTGGCCGAGGGGCCGCGACGGGCGGCGGGGTCGCTGGCCGAGGGGCCGCGGCGGGCGGAGACGGGCTCGCCGCCGGGCGGGCGACCACGGTGTAGAAGTGCGTCCGGCGCTCCTCGTTGCCCGCGGCGTTGCGCGCCACGACCTCGAAGGGCTGGTTTCGCCCGACGGTCGCGGTGTCGAGGAGCGCGCCGCTGGCCACCGGGCCGACGCACGACGTGTCGTTGGTGCAGTGGTAGCTCGCCGTGACCCGCTCGCCCTGCTGGAAGGTCTGCACCGACAGCGACGGCGTGTCGATGACCACCTGCGGCGCGGGCGGAGACTCGCCCGCGACCACCGTGTAGAAGCGCGTCAGCCGGGTCTCGTGGCCCGCGGTGTCGACCGCGACGACCTCAAAGCGCTGGTTGGCCCCGACCTGGCTCGTGTCGATGTTCTGCCCGGACGCCACAGGGCCGGTGCACGACGCGATCGCCACGTCGTCGGTGCACGTGTACGCGGCCGCAACCTGCTCCCCCTGGGTGTAGGACACCGCCGGGGCCTGCGCGGGCGGGTTGGTGATGAGGACCTCGGGCCCCTGCAGGTCCGGGACCTCGCGGCGCACCGCCAGGGTCGAGTCGTACCCGCCGCCGTAGAGGTTACGGCCGGATGGGTCGATCAGCAGGAAGCTCGGAGCAGGGTTGGCGGGGGTCGCCCGGCAGCCGAAGTAGCTGCTCTGGGCCACGCAGCCGCCCGGGGCGGCGAGCCGGGTCAGAGCGCCGGTGGCCGTGTCGCGCGCGAAGCCCTGGACCGACGCCTCTGTCCCGAAGGTGTAGACGTTCGTCCCGTCGGGGCTCACCACGATGCGGCTGGGGCCGCGGGAGTAGGACTCGACGTTCGTGCAGCTGCCGTTCGCGCTGCCGAAGCACTCAGCCACGGTCAGCGCCCCGGTGTCCGCATCGCGGTCGTAGACGCGCAGCCCGCTGTAACGATCTGGGGCCAGGAGCTGGCCACCGCCGGGCGCCAGGACGGCATCCTCGGATCCGCCCGCCCCCGAATCCACCGTGCATCCCGATCCGGTGCGCTCGTTTTCGGTGATGCACCCGGCCGGCCCGGCGACCTGTGACAGCGTGCCCGTGGTCGCGTCGCGCTCGAAGACCAGGATGCCCTGCAGGCCGACCGCGTAGACGTGCTTGCCGTCAGAGCTCGGGACGAGCTTCTGGACCTGCACGACGCTGCCGCGGCGGGCCGGGCAGCTCAGCGAGTCGTTGAACGGGTAGTCGCCCGACACCGACCGGCAGCCGCCGGGCGGTGGCGGCGACAGCAGCCCGGTCTGCGGGTCGCGGGAAACGGTCACCATGTCTTCGCGACCGGACAAGACGTAGAGCTGCTTGCCATCCGGGCTGGCGGCCATGGCGGTGATGCCCGTGATCCCGGGCACGACATCGCACCCCCCGCTCGCGTACTCCCTGACGCAGCCGGCCTCGCTGAGCGTGCCGTCCTCCGCGATCCGGAGGATCTCGATCCCCGAGGCCTGGTAGGGGCCCCCGCTCGCGACGTAGAGGAAATTGCCGGCGACGAGCATCTCGCTCCAGCCGGTGTACCGGGGGTTCAGGTCGGTCCCCAGCGAGGAGCACTCACCGGCGGACCGCGACGAGTCCCAGCACCCCGCGCGCCCGGGCATGGACTCAAGCGCGCCGGTCTCCGGGTCGCGGCGCAGCAGGTCCAGCCGCGGGTTGCGTCGGTCGTTCGTGGCCAAGTAGACGGTCTTGCCGTCCGGGGCCATCGTCGCGTTGTCCACCTTCTCGAAGGCGCGGGTGGTCGCGCACGCCCCGGTCGCCGCCCCGAACGGGGTGACGCCCACGGCCGCATAGCACCCGTCGGTGCCCGGCAGCATCGACAGGTCGCCCGGCGCCGCGCTGGCCCTCGCGGGGACGGCAATGAGCATCGCCAGGAGGGCGAGCACGGGTGCGAGCAGGACGCGGAGCAGCCAGATTCGTCTCATGCACGCCACGCTAGGTCCGATGTCCCACCGGCGCACTAGGGTGCCCCCCCAGTCTTTAGGCCCTCTGACCGTTCTGCGCCGGGATCGGCTCGGAGATCTGGTCGAGGCAGGCATGCCAAAGCTCTCCGCGAGCACCCCGGCCAGATGTGGGAGACGAGACCGACGACATTCAGAAGCTCGCGGCCAGGTGTTGATGGAGAGGTCGGTCGAGCAGCTCGTCGTCCGAGGACGGCCTTACGTGCCCGACTCCGGGGTGGCGGCGCAGGGCTGGAAGCCCTGCCGGCCTAACCCGATGCAGGAAACGCTCCCCTCTGAGGGGAGCGTTTTCCGCTTGCGGATACCTCTACTTCTTCTTGACGGTGTACCTGACCTTGCCGCTCTTGCAGGTGGCGATGCCGTCGCCGCTGCTGTTGATGGTCTCGGTGCTGATCGAGAAGGTGCCGGTCGCCTTCGTGCCGGCCTTGTTGAACTTGCCGACCAGGGTGAGGTTCGACACCGCCGGAGCACCGTCGACCGTGCCGCTGTTCGAGCCCTGGACGCCGAACTTCCTGCCCTTGCGGTCGATCGCGCTGAACGTAAACGCGCCGTTCAGCGTTCGACCGTCGTTGCAGGGGGCCCGGTAGACGATGGTGAAGCCCTTGATCTTCTTGCCCGACACCTTCAGGGACACGGGCTTGTTCTGGCCGCTCGCTCCCTTGTAGGAGCCCTTTGGGGAGGCTGCCATGGCCGACGCGGTCAGCGCGAGGCACGCGGAGGCGGCAAGCGCGAGGGAGAGGATCCAGCTGAGTTGGCGTGGCGTGGTTCGCATGCGCACCAACATAGGTCAGCGGCGCCCTTTTAGCCCTAGGGTGGCCCCCCAGTCTTTAGGCTCGGGCGGGGCGCCGCGAAGCCGGCTAACCGGGCCCCGTAGTAGGGCACGCGCAGCCGGGCCGCTTTGCCGAGCTTCAAGCCGAGCCGGCTACCGCTGGGCTTGACGCCGCGGATGCCCAGTGGCTGCGCCTGGGCACCCAAAAGGAAGACCGAGCGGCTGCAAGAAGTAGTTGTTGTTCGGCCGACGGTCCGGGGGCGCCGGAGACGATTCACAGTGGCCGGGCGTATCGACGTCGAGGGGGTGGTGATCGGCGCCGGCATCGGACATCGCTTCTGATGAGACACGGCTGATCGACACGGCGGCTAGGTGGTCGGTACCGGCGGGCGCTCGGCCCAGGCGCGCTCGAGCACCTGTGCGAGCTGGTCGGGCGGCTGCGCGCCGGACACCCCGAACTTCTCGTCGACCACGAAGAACGGCACGCCCGCGATCCCGTAGCGGCGCGCCCGCTCCTGGTCTGAGCGGACGGCGTCGGCGTAGGTGCCCTCGCCCAGGACCGACTCGACCTCGGTGGGCTCTAGCCCGACCTCGCCGGCCAGGCGCACGAGCGTGTCGTGATCGGCGATCGCCTCGCCCTCGGTAAAGTAGGCCTGGAACAGCCGCTCCTTGAAGGCGCCCTGCGTGTCGCGCTCGGCGGCCAGGTGCAGCAGCCGGTGGGCATCGAAGGTGTTGCCGGCCCTGGCGATGTCAAAGCGCAGGTTAAGCCCGTCCGCCGCTCCGGCGGCCGCCATCGAGTCGATCATCTTCTGTGCCTCGGGCACCGATCGTCCGTACTTCTCGGCCAGCCGGCTGGCGTAGTCGCCCTCGCGGGCGGCCGGCGCGTCGGGGTCAAGCTCGAAGGAGCGCCAGATCAGCTCGACATCGTCGCGATGCGCAAACCGCTGGAGTGCAGTCTCCAATCGGCGCTTGCCGATGAAGCACCAGGGACAGACGACGTCAGACCAGATCTCGATGCGCATGCCCTCGAGACTAGTAACAGACTTTTCGGCGGCTCATCACGCGCAGCAGCCGCCAGCCCGGTACGGGGCGCGACCACCCCGAGCTCGGGCAACTGGCCATGCGCCACCTGCAGTCGATCCCCGTGAGCCATCCAGGCCTGCCTCTGACAGTTCGTCCCAAGCCGACGAAGCCACCTGTTCGGCGCTGGGATAGCCAGTCCAGCGAGCGCTTCAGCCGCCGAAAGTCGTTACGCTTCCCACTTGCTGAGCCGCCGCCAGTTCCTCGCCGGGGCCGCTGCGGGCGCGGTTGCGCTCGGCTGGGAAGGCAACGCCGCGGCGGCGGCCTCTTGGCGAACGGACTTCTCGGCTCAGGCCGACGGGTCCGGCTGGCCAGGATTCGCTTGGGTCGGCGTAGCCAACCTGCGCCGTGAGTGCGGCCAAGGGCTGCTCGAAGCGGGCTCCGATGTGTTTCCGAACGATCCCGGCCGGTCGCGTTCGCGCTCGACCGCCGCTTCGCGGATGGGTCTGTCACTGCCGTCGTGTCCGCGAGCGGCGCCGGAGCCGGAGTCGTGCGACGTGCGTCTCACCGCCACTACTACGCCGCGATCTATGACCACGAGGGGGCCGCGCTGATCATCGTTCGGCGCACGGGCGTCGAAGTCGTCGAGCGCTCGCGTGTCCCCGCCCCGCTGGTGCGACTGCCAGCGGCCCTGACGCTCGCCTCGGCCGAGACATCACCGACCCGCCTGACCGCGACGCTGGTCGATGCCGATGGGCGCCGCTACACGGCCTCGGCCGCCGACACCCACAGGTCGCTGCAGGGACCGGGCGATCCCGGGGTCCTGTCCACCGCGCGCACGCTGTTCCCGAGCGAGCGCAACGAAGCCCTCCCCGCCTTGGGGAACGTTCATCTTCTCCCCTACGGGGCCCAGGAGGGCGAGGTCGTACTCGAGAGCCCGGCGGGACAGGCGGTGATCGACAGCATCCACGAGCGCTCGACGGCGGCGTTCCGCGAGATCAACGTCACCACCACCGAGGCCTTCGGGGTCACGGCGCCGTCGGTCGTGGCCGCCACGAGCGGGATTCCGCGCGAGCGAGGGGCCACGGTGCACGTGGCCACCGACGTGCCCGCCCGGGTTTCGCTCGAGGTGGCTTCACGGGTGGACTTCCTCGATGCGCGAAGGGTGGAGGTTGGAGCGACCCGAGCGTTCGAGGCCGCGACGGAGCAGCTCTCGGGCCTCGATGCGGATAGTCGCGTCTATTGGCGCGCGCTCGTGCAGCGGCATGGGCGTGCGGTCACCGGGCCCGCTCGCGCCTTTCGCGTTCTCCCTCCCGGCGGCAGCGCCAGCGCGGTCTCGATCTGCGTGGGCGCGTGCGCGTCGCAGTTCGGCGAGATCTTTGACCGTCTCACAGACCGGCGGCCAGACGTCTTTGTTGGCAGGGCGACCTCAATTATCCCGACACCCATGGGCCGCTGGCCCAGACGGCGAGCAGCTACGCGGGAATCTGGCGGGACTTCCTCTCGAACCCGCGTATTCGGCCGGTGCTCGACTCTGGCTGCTTCGTGGCGGGGCGCGACGACCACGACTACGGCGTTCAGGACGCGCACTCGGAGAACCTCAAGCCGTTTGGCCTGGCCCCGTGGGAAGCGCTCATGGACGGAGGCGACTACCACCGGTTCACGGCCGGCCTCGCCGAGGTGTGGGTCCTCGACCAGCGCCGCTTCAAGACTCCGCCCGGCCAACCCGACTCCCAGGCCAAGACCCTCTTGGGCGACAGGCAACGCAGGTGGCTGCTGGACACGCTCTCCGCCTCGCGCGCCGTTCAAGGTGATCTGCTCGCCGTGCACGCTCTCGCCCACCCGAAGCGAGAACGCGCGGGACGGCAATTGGAGCGCGGGCTACACCGCGGAGCGCGATCTACTCCTGGGCCACATCAAACGCAAGGTGACGGGCACGACGATCTTCATCACCGGCGACACCCATTACACGATGGTCTACGACCGCGACGGCCTGTTCGAGGCGCGTCCCTGCCCACTCGACATCCCTACTCCAAACGACATCACCCTCGTCGACCCCCTCGCCGCGCAGGAGCTGCGCGGGCGCCCCGGGGTCGTGTACGCCGAAGACCGGCTGGGCCATTTCGCGCATCTCCGGGTGGCCGGCGTGGGTCAGACCGCCCGTCTAGACCTGACGCTCGTGCGCCAAGACGGAGCGGCCGGCTACTCGAGGAGCTTCGAGGAGCGGATCCCCGGGTCGCCACGGCACCTCAACGCAGGTCCACAGCGAGGCGCGGGGGGTCGCGGGGATATCGGAGGTCGCGGGGGTATCGGAGGTCGCGGAATCCGCCGGAGGCTGGTCGGCGCGCACGGCGACGGCGGGCCGGGGGGCTCGTCAGGCCTCCCGTTCACGGGCTCCCGCCCGATGGTGGTGGCACTCGCCGGCGCGCTGCTCGCGGCGACTGGCGCGGTGGCCCGGGGCTGGGCGCTGGCCGCAGGCAATAGAGCGATTCGCCTCTGCGTTGCGCGTCGAGCGAGCGGCCGGCGTCGTGTTGGATGCTCGCCCCGATCTCGGTTGTCGTGCCGGCCTGCGGCACCAGCACGAGCGAGGCGCCATAGGAGCGCACGATCTCCACCAGGCGGGCAACGCGCTCGCCGCTCACGACGGCTGAGAACTCGTCCACGATCAGGAGCACCTGGTGACCATGACGCTTGCGAGTCGCCGTACTGCATGAAGTCCTCGAGCAGGAAGCGCGCGAGCTTGCTGGTCTCCTCTCCGTAGACCAGCTCGTTGAGGGAGCAGGTAGCCGCAGTCGGAGTCCTCGAAGGCAAAGCTCCCGTCGAGAAGTGCATCGATGCCCTCGACCGACTGAAGAAGACGACCCCGTGGTCGGCTCGCCCGGATTCAGGAGAGGTGAGCGACGGGGCTCGAACCCGCGACCGCCGGAACCACAATTAGCCCGAACGCCATCTGTCTAGGTCGATTTAGCTCCAGCTAGCGCAGTTGCGTCGACTCGCGTCGAGTCATATCTGCCTAGTTGGGGACACGGTTCGGGACACGACATCGACTCGACGCCCTGACCTGGACCGACGACCTGAAGAGGTCCACAGCGTTCGGTACGCACCGTAGCCGTAGTGCCACGGGTCCCGGGCCCCGCGGGCGGCCACCGTCATGTCGCGGGGGTGGCGGCGTACTCGTCGTCTGTCACGTGGTCGCCCAGGTGACGGGGCTGCCGTGGTCGTCGGCTTCCTGCATGGCGCTGATGGTGATTTCAGGGGGACGACGCATCGTCGCGGTCGGATTCGGGGCATTGGCAACGGTGCTGACGGCGATGTCGGTGACGGCGGTGGGCAATGCTCGGGCCCGCACCCGCACATCCATGCAGCCATGAAGGTGAAGCTGCGGGACTATGACCCTCGCCGACTACGACATCGCGCCCGGCGTCGTCTCCGAAGCCGTGCGCGAGGGCGACGAGTGGCCGCAGACCCACGCGAA
>JBBPXW010000110.1:0-9643 GCA_038200525.1 Solirubrobacterales bacterium
ATGCCACCGGCATCGCCTTCAACTTTGTGTGACGCCCACAACCACGGATGAACCACCCCAACCAACGACGAATACCCCAACACACTCCTAGCGCGGAACGCTGCATCGGCACCATTATGCTCGCCACGTGAGGAGCGAGCCAAGCTCGTTGGGTGTCGGGGGACTCGCAGGGTGAGCGTGGCCGGGGCTGTGCTGGCCGGTGGTCTCGGCCGGCGGATGGCGCCTGAGGTGAAGCCGTCAGTGCTGCTCGCAGGCCGGCCGCTGATCGAGTGGCCACTCGAAGCGGTGGCGCGGGCTTGTGATCCGGTCGCAATCGTCTGCAAGCGGCACACGATCCTGGCAGAGCTTCCGGACGGCGTCGAGCGGTGGGAGGAGCCCGACACGCCGCAGCATCCGCTGACCGGGATCGTGCACGCACTGGAGCGGGCCGGCGGGCCCGTGCTCGTGTGCGCCGCCGACATGCCGTTCGTCGATGCCGCGGCATGTCAGTTGTTGATCGAGGCGTTCGAGGCTTCCGGTCGCAGCGTGGTCGCGCGGGCGGGTGGAAGGCTTCAGCCGGTTCTCGGGCTCTACGCCCCGGAGGCGCTCGATGCCCTGCGGGACGCCGCGCCGGACAAGCCGCTCACCGTGACCGTCGGGTCGCTCTCGCCGGCTATCGCCGAGCTGCCCGCGGAGGTGTGCGTCAGCGTCGACACGCCGTCGGCGCTGGCTGCCGCCGAGGCTGCGATCAGCGCTTCACGATCAGGACTGTGACCGCGAGCGCGAAAGCGATCTGGGCGAAGCTCAAGGCGGTTCCGAGGTTAGGCGCGCCGAGCAGCTCGGCCACGATCGTGATGGCCGCCAGCACCGCGACGAGGAGCGCGATCTGCCGGCTGAGGCTCAACTGGTCTCCGCCGCGGTCGCGCGCTCGCGGAGCAGCTCCACGAGCTGGGGCACCGCTGCGCCGGCCGGGGCCGCGGCAAGGACGCGCTCGGCGGCACGACGCCCGCCCAGGTGGCGCAGAGCCGCCTCGCCGTGCTCGGCCACCAGCTCGCCAAGCGCGCTCATCCGCCGCGCCGCGGTCCGTGCCGCCGGCAGATCGAGCTCGCTGCGGTGGGAGTCGATCGCCTCGACGAGCCGCTCGATCCCGCGCGGGGGAGGGGTCGCGGAGGTGGCCACCACGGGTACGCCGCGCGAGCCCAGCGACGCGAGCGACATCGTGAGGTCTCGGCACGCGTCGTCTGCCACGCCGCCGAGATCGGCCTTGGTGACCACGAGGATGTCGGGGACCTCCATGATCCCCGCCTTGATGAACTGGAGCGTGTCGCCTGACCCGGGCTGCACGACCACGCACACCGTGTCGCACACCTCTTCCACGTCGGTCTCTGACTGACCGACCCCGACCGTCTCGACCACCACCAGGTCGAACGCGGCGGCCAGTGCGGCGGCCGCCTCGCGGGTGGGCACCGCCAGGCCGCCGAGCCGACCGCCGGCGGCGGTCGAGCGGATCAGGACGTCGGCATCGCGCGGATCGTGGTCGATCCGCGCGCGGTCGCCGAGCAGCGAGCCACCCGACCGCTTGGAGGACGGGTCGACCGCCAGGACGGCGACGGACCGCCCCGCCTTTCGCCAGTGGTGCACGAGCACGCTGAGCAGCGAGGACTTCCCCGCCCCGGGAGGCCCGGTGATCCCGACGAGATGGCCTGGCGCCTCCCGCCCGAGGGTGGCGGGGGAGACCTCGTCGAGCAGCGCGGCCGTCTGGGACCGCCCTCGCGCCGAGCGGTCCTCGATCAGATTCAGCGCCGGAGGGCCCGCGGTGCGATCGCCTTCGCGCAGGCGCCGGCCCAGCTCGGCTCCCTCAAGTTCTGACCCGGCCATCGCGGGCGTGACGCTACCCGAGTGGTCAGGACTGTTGGTCTGACATGACCCCGAGCCTGGTGACTGCGGCCGCGCCGCCCACGCCGAGCGCCAGTGCGGCGATTGCCGCCGCCGGTCCCGAGGTCTCGATGCCGAGCTTCTCGTCGATCGAGAACGGGCCGGGTCCCTCGGCGGCAAGTGCCACGGCGACCGCGATCAGCACGAGGTTGTACTCGAACCCGCCTTCGGTGACCCAGGGGCCGTTCTTAGCGTGCACCTTGTCGATGGCAACGGCCATCGTGCCTGTGATCATGCTCGACGCCACCGGCGTGAATGCGCCGAGGGCGAGCAGCGTGCCACCGACGGTCTCGCTGAGCCCCGCCGCCTGGGCGTGCTTCTTGCCCGGTGTGAGACCCATTCCCTCAAAGGCCTGGCCGGTGGCGTCGAGCCCGTGACCACCGAACCATCCGGCCAGCTTCTGGAGTCCGTGACCGGCGAACAGCAAGCCGACGATCACCCGCAGGATGGTTCTTCCGTTTCTCATCTCGATGAGGTTAGGCGCAGCAGATCGGCAAGTGTGCGGGCCACTGTGGCCGGCGTGCGGAAGACTTGATCCCAGCCGAAACGGATGACCTCCCAACCCAGCAGCGTCAGTCGCTGATCACGGCGCATGTCGTGGCTCATGGAGCGCTGAGTGCGGTGGAACGTGAGGCTGTCGGTCTCGGCAATCAACCGGTGTTTGGGAAAGGCGAAGTCGGCCTCCGCGCCACCGCCTTCGGGGAAAGTGATCCACATGTTCACGTACGGGTCGGGAAGCGCGTGGTCGCGGCAGATGGCCAGGAACGCCTCCTCGAGCTCGTTGCGTGTGCGCGCGATGGGGCGGTTGCTCTCGAGCAGGGCGCGGAGCACGTAGCTGGCCCGGCGGCGAGGGAAGCGCTGGAGCAGGTCGTGCACTGGCGCGAAATCGACCCGGTGAACCTCCTCCGCGCGGCCGATCGCGCGCTCGGCTTGCCGCCGTGGCCGGCGTTCGGCCAAATCGAAGATGGTGCGGGCCACTGTCGTGGTGGGAATGCCGTCAACGATTGCGATGTCGCCAGGCTCGAGGCTCGCGCATGCGTGGGTGCGGATCGCCGCGGTCGGCCGCCTCGCTCGGCCTGGAACCGTCACATGGACTGGATGCGTGGCCGCGCCGGGCAGGAGATCGAGGTGATGGGCTGCGCTCTCGTCCGATAAACCCGCTCCGGCCCCACGCGCCAACACCGCCGCCGCGTAGGTGCCTTCTGTCGTGAGCCCGCAGTGGCCGACGGCGAACACCGCACGGTGCACGCGGTGGAGGCGGCCGGCAGCCACGCGGTCGCGGGCCGCGCGGGCGCTCAGGCCCAATTCAGTCAGCTGCCCAAGCGAAACCACTCCGTGCTGGGCGCGTGCGAGCGTCGCGATCTGCTGATCGCGTGGGCGGTGTCGCGATTCCGGCGAGCTGGTCGCCGCTTTCGCGATGTTGCTTGGCACGGCCGCTTTCGCAGTGGTGCTTGGCACGGCATCGAGTCTGGGCCGCGCTGTGCGACAGCGTGGTACCGGGCGTTACGGATGGGTGACGAATTAGGCCGGCGTCTTCGCGGCGCGATGGCGCTCGGCCACGAGATCGACGATGTCGCCCATGATGCGCGAGACCTCGAAGTCCTTCGGCGTATAGACCCGCGCCACGCCGGCGGCCAGCAGAGCGCGCTCGTCGGCAGGCGGGATGATGCCCCCCACCACGACGGGAACGTCGACTCCGGCCTCCTTGAGCTCGTCGAGCACCGACGGGATCAGCTCGGCGTGGGAGCCCGAGAGGATCGAGAGCCCGACCACGTGCACGCCCTCCTGGACGGCCGTGGCCGCGATCCGCGCCGGGGTGAGGCGGATGCCCTCGTAGACGACGTCCATGCCGGCGTCACGGGCGCGGACGGCGATCTGCTCGGCGCCGTTGGAATGGCCGTCGAGGCCAGGCTTGCCGACGAGGATCTTGATCCGGCGCCCGAGCGTCTCGGAGACCTGCTCGACGCGCTCCCGTAGCTCCAGCAGCGCATCGTCGTCGCGCGCCGCGGCGGCGTCGGAGACGCCGGTGGGACCGCGGTACTCGCCGAACACGTCGCGCAGCGCGCCGGCCCACTCGCCGGTCGTGGCACCGGCCTTCGCGGCAGCCAGGGTGGCGGGCATCACGTTTGCGGCGGGGTCGCCACACGCGGCACGGAGCTCGTCGAGCGCGGCGTCGACCGCCTCCTGGTCGCGCTCGGCCCGCCAAGCGCGCACGGCGTCGATCTGACCCTGCTCGACGGCCGGGTCGACGGTCATGATGCCGCCGTCCTCGCCGTCCTGGAGGGGAGAGGGCTCGTGGTCGGTGAAGGAGTTCTGGCCGATCACCTTCTGCTCGCCGCGCTCGATCCGCCCGACCCGGTCGCGATGGGACTCCACGAGCCTGGTCTTCATGTAGGAGACGGCTTCGACCGCACCGCCGCGGTCCTCGACGATCTTCATCTCGGCGCGGGAGTCCTGCACCAGCTCCTCGACCAGCCCGTCCATGACCACCGAGCCCTCGAAGATGTCGGGGTACTCGAGCAGGTCGGTCTCCTCGGCCAGGATCTGCTGGATCCGCAGCGACCACTGCTGGTCCCACGGTCGCGGCAGTCCGAGCGCCTCGTTCCAGGCCGGCAGCTGCAGGGCGCGGGCGCGGGCGTCGCGGCCAAGCGTGACCGCCAGCGCCTCCAGCACGATCCGGATCACGTTGTTCTCGGGCTGGGACTCGGTCAGCCCCAGCGAGTTCACCTGCACGCCGTAGCGCAGGCGCAGGAACTTGGGCTCGGTGACGCCGTAGCGCTCGCGGCCCAGCTGCTCCCACAGCCGGCCCATGGCGCGCAGCTTGGCGTGCTCCTCGATGAAGCGGATGCCGGCGTTCACGAAGAACGAGATGCGCCCGAACACGCGCGGGAAGACTTCCTCGGGCACCCGCTCGCGCACCGCGTCAAGCACCGCGATGGCGGTGGACAGCGCGTAGGAGATCTCCTGCACCGGCGTGGCCCCGGCCTCCTGCAGGTGGTAGCTGCAGATGTTGATCGGGTTCCACTTGGGCACCTCGTCGACGGTGAAGGCGATCATGTCGGCGATCAGCCGCAGCGAGGGCTCGGGTGGGAACGCGTAGGTGCCGCGCGAGAGGAACTCCTTGATGATGTCGTTCTGGGTGGTGCCCGAGAGCTTCGAGCGCTCGACGCCGTTCTCCTCGGCCACCGTCATGTACAACGCCAGCAGCCAGGCCGCGGTGGCGTTGATTGTCATCGACGTGTTCATCTCATCCAGCGGGATGCCGTCGAGCAGCTCGTGCATGTCGCGCTTGTGGGCGATCGAGACGCCGACCTTGCCCACCTCGCCGCGCGACAGCTCGTGATCGGGGTCATAGCCCGTCTGGGTGGGCAGGTCGAAGGCGATCGACAGCCCCGTCTGGCCCCTCGAGAGGTTCTTGCGGTAGAGGGCGTTGGACGCCGCCGCCGTCGAATGGCCTGCGTAGGTGCGCATCACCCAGGGCCGGTCGCGCTCGTCGAGGCGGTGTGGGTGGTCAGAGCTCACGCCCGGATTGTAAGGTCACGGGGCCGATGAGCCGCGCGATCGACCTGATGCACCTCGGACGCGACCGCGTCATCTGCGCCTACGAGATCGACGGTCTGATCGTGGACCCTGGGCCGACCTCGTGTCTCGACGCGCTCCTCGACGGGCTGGAGGGCGAGCCACGGGCGCTGCTGCTCACGCATATCCACCTCGATCACGCGGGCTCCGCGGGCACGCTCTGCCGCCTGTATCCGTCCCTGCGCGTCTACGTGCACGCGCGCGGCGCGCGCCACATGGCCGATCCGTCGAAGCTCGTCGAGAGCGCCACCCGCCTCTACGGCGACGACATGGATCGCCTGTGGGGCGAGATGGCGCCGATCGATCCCGAGCGCCTGCACGTGCTCGAGGGCGGCGAAACCATCGAGGACACGATGGAGGTCACCTACACGCCCGGGCACGCTTCCCACCACGTCACCTACTTCGATCGCGCGACCGGCGAGGCCTACACGGGCGACGTGGCCGGCGTCAGGCTGCCGCCACACGAGTACACGCTCGTGCCCACACCACCACCCGAGATCGACCTCGATGCCTGGCAGCACTCCGTCGACGTGATCGAGGGCATGCGACCCGAGGCCCTGAACCTCACGCACGCCGGCCGCTTCACCGACGTGCCCGAGCACCTCGCGCGCGTACGGGAGTCGATCTCGACGCGCGGCCGTCGCTCTCACGACATGGACGCCGAGCAATTCGCTGAATGGTCGGAGGCCGAGGTGCGTGCTGCGGTGGACTTCGAGACCGCCGAATCCCTCCTGCAGGCCGCTCCGCCGGACCAGCTCGGCGCCGGCCTGCGCCGCTACTGGGACAAGGTCGCCATGCGATGACTTCGGAGACGATCGAGAAGCCGCGCGTCGGCGGTCCCGACAGCGGTCTCGGTGGCAACTGGCGCGTGATCGTGCTCAACGACAATCACAACACCTTCGATGGCGTGGCCTCCGCGCTCGCGCGGGTGATCCCGGGAGTGACGCTCGACGGCGGCTATGCGATCGCCGACCAGATCCACAACAGCGGGCAGGCGATCGTGTTCACCGGGATGAAGGAGACCGCCGAGCACTACTGGGAGCAGCTTCGCGGCGCCGGGCTCACGCTGGCGCCGCTGGAGCAGGGCTGACGGCAGCCGCCGGCATCGGCTTCGGGGGACGAACTCTGCTTCCTGAGCGCTTGGCCTCATATGACGGCTGCCGAGGAGGGTTACGATGACCGCTGTGCCTGTCGCTCAGAGAATGAGGGCCGAGGAGTTCCTGGCGTTGCCCGTGCCCGATCACGGCCGGCCGCACAACCTGATCGGCGGTGAGGTCGTCTTGAACGAGCCCACGCCGCTGCACATGCAGGTACAGGAAGAGCTGTTCTATGCGCTATCCGCCTGGAGTCGGGCCGAGCATGGGCGCGGACGCGTGTGCCTGCCTCGGGATGTCCGGTTGGACGACCGAAACGTGTTCGCCTCGGACATCCTGTGGTACTCCGGGGGCCGGGTCCCCGACGTGCACTCCCAACCACCGTCCCCGATGCCCGACCTCGCGGTAGAAGTCCGCTCGCCTTCCACCTGGCGGTTCGATGTCGGGGTCAAGCGGGCAGCCTACGAGCAGCACGGTCTGCCCGAGCTATGGCTGGTGGACACCGCCGCAGCCGCCGTGCTGGTGTTCCGGCGCACGACTCCGGGCTCCCGGGACTTCGACGTGGCTTTGGAGCTTGCGGACGGGCAGCGGCTGGAGTCGCCGCGGTTGGCCGGCTTCTCGGTGCCCGTGAGCACGCTTTTCCCTGCCTGAAGCGCCTACAGGCCGGCGGTCGAAGGAGCCAGCGAGCCCGTTGTGGTCAGCGCGTGAGTCGGTAACGCCTGGCGGCCGTTCCGCCTCGCGCCGTGCCCGACTCCGTGACGCGCAAATCGAGGCGCACGGCAATGCCGCGGCGGCGGGAGGCGGCGAGCGCCCTACGTCCGGTCCGGGAAAGTCGCACCGTGACGATCGCGCTGCGCCTGCCCCGGGCGATCGCGGCCCGGCCTGAACCGATCGTGCGGGGCTTGTGACCTGAGCGAATCTGTTTGACCGTGACCCGGCAGGTGCGCTTGGCCGTGCCGTGGGCTCGGCAGCGAATCTTGAACCTCCCGTGGCGCACCCGAATCCGCTTGCCGCCCTTGACCTTGCCAAAGCCCACCGCGAGCCGCCGGGATCGAGCGGACGGGGCTCCGGGGGGGCCGGCAGGCGGCGAAGCGGACAAGGGTCCGGGCGCTCCGCCTTGCGGTGCCGAGCCGGAACCGCCTCCAGGCGATGAGCCGGAACCGCCTCCGGACGACCCCGAACCGCCCCCGGGCGAGGACAGGGTCTCCCTGGTCGGAATCGACAGGTCGACCTGCGTGATCGTCAGGGAGCCGGGCTGCACGGACGACTTGATGTAGGGGTCGTCGTCCTGGGCCAGTTCGATCCGGACCTTGTGACCCTTGGCAAAGCGCCACCCCGCTCCGTTGAGATCCATCGTCGTGGGTCCCATTGCGTTTGCCAGGCGCTTGAACCCGCGATCCACGAGCACCTGATCCCCGTTGGGATAGAGGTCGTAGAGACGTGCGTTGAGCTGCAGACCCGAGCCGATACCCGTGTGCTGGACCACGGCGCGCGTGATGCCGAGCATGGTGGCGTCGGCGGGAAGGACCTCCGAGTCATAGACGGCGACCCCGGGACCGGCGGAGTTCGCCCCGCCCGGCGAGCTTTCCACCGGGCACTTGCCACCATTTGTGGCGAGGTTGCCGACCGGGTCGTCGTTTTTCGCGTGGGGGTTGGCGCCGGCGTCATTGGTCGTGACCTGAGTGCCGGTGGCGTGCACGTCCAGCCTTCCGGGTGCCAGCGCGGCGAAGCTGCCGGCGGTGAAGCGGGGGCCGGGCTCGTTGGACGGGACGCCCAGGAACGCCGCGTTCTGTGGGCACACCTGCAGCGCGCCGGTCACGTCGAAAGCAGGGGTGTCCTCGTCGGTGTTGGCCGGCGGCTTGGCGTAGTGGTCGATGAACCGGTTGAGCCGGCTGGTGACCCCCGGCTCCCGGCTGCGCGAGGGTGGGTCCTTGTTCAAGTCGCGGATGTTCAAGTCGCCGACCGGATAGTCGGCATAGGCGCACACGTGGTGGTCTGCGCCGCAGACGTCCGCGAACTCCTTGCGCTTGGTCTGGACGAAGTGGTTGTAGTCGCCGTAGTACTCCTGCACCGGGTAGTTCGGTGAAGACTGCTTCAACCGCTCGACCATTCGCCTGTGCTCGGCCGCGGGGAACAGCTTGTCGGTCAGCGTGCCGGCGCTGAAGACGGGCACGGGGGCGATCGTCCCGGCTTTCAGGCCGTCGAAGAAGCTGCTCTGGAAGTAGGCCGAGCGCTCGTCGATGAAGCGGCCGAGCTCGGTGTCGAGCGTCGACGTGCACAGCGGGTTGGACTCGAACGGGTCGAACGAGGTCAGGCACACCTGGGCCTGATCGATCGCCATTGGGAAGGTGGTGTGGGAGCGGCCGGGGGGGAGCACGCCCTTGCCGGATCCGTACAGCGCGGCGTTGATCGAGCGCTTGGGAAAGCCCGGCTCGGTCTTCAGCCTTTTCTTCACCACAGTCGGGTCGGTCTCGGGCAGGGAGTCGCGCGTGTCGTCGCCGCGCGGCACCAGCGACTCGACGAGATTGGTCCAGCCGTACTTGGTGGCGGCGGCCACGACCTTGAGGTTGGAGTTGGCCGCGCTCTTCCACGTCGGGTCCGTCAGCGCCAGCCAGGCGAAGCCGCCGCCGTAGGATCCGCCGGTGGGCACGATCCGCTGCGGGTCGACCTTCACCGTGCCGGCGCCGGGATCGAGGTCGCCCTTGTCCGCCAGCTGGGCCACCAGCGACTGGTAGTCGTTGATCTCGTACTTCGCCGAGTCGAGCTGCGTCTCACCGGTCGAGCCGTGCTCGTCCTTGTCCACGAACCCCCGCGCCGTGTAGGTGACCACGATGTAGCCGCGCGACGCGAACCAGGCGTTGTTGTAGTGCCAGTTCTCAGCCCCGCCGGGATCGACCTTGTCTCCCTCCCAGCTCGTCTTGTTACCGGAGCAGCAGCCGTGCATCATCACGACGACCGGATACTTGGCGTCGGTGACGGGGTACTTGGCGGGGTCTGGCAGCGACACGTCCACGTCGAGGGCGACAGTGTCGGCCAGGTCCTCGCCGGGGACGGCC
>JBBPXW010000111.1:0-6401 GCA_038200525.1 Solirubrobacterales bacterium
GCAGCCGGCGCACTCCCACAGGTGGCGCCGCGCGAGCACCCACGCCTCTGACCCGCCGCAGCCGGGGCAGATAAGCCCTCCGGCCAGCGCGAGGCCCGCCAGGTACGCAAGACAGGATGCCTCAGTGACGAAGCGGTCCTGGAACTCCATGATCGTGCGCGGAAAGCCCGGTCGAGCCATTCCCGCAACCTACGCCGCCCACCTGCCGGAACCGGATACGCAGAAGCCCGGTGGTGCGTATCCGGTTGGTTCAGGCGGCGTCGTCGTGTGGGGTGAAGGGCTGGGTGGGGACCTCTCAGAGGTGTGAGCCGTATACACGGCCGCGAGTCGGGGCATCCCTCACAGACCGGCCGTCGTGCGTGGTGGGTGCCCGCCGGCGCTACCGCCGAGCTCGGCGAAACTGCGGCTGGGTGCCCCGACCCCGGCCAGCGTCACGACTTGTGCCCGGGAGACAGGCACAAATCGTGACTCGGGACGCTTGGTTGGCGACCGGTCCAATCTGCCCCAAGTCGGGCCGCCGCGAGCCGCGCAGGCCGTCCCCGCGCCGAAGTGGCGAAGCCATCATCTGCGTGCCCGTCGGGCACAGACTCGCAGCACAATGCGGTCTCCGGCTACCCGAGCCAACCGGATACGCATAAGCCCGGTATTCCTCGGCGTCGGCGACGTCGAACAGGTTGAGCGCGTAGACGGGGCCGCCCTCGTCAGCGGGCATCGAGCCGGTCCTTTGCCCGCGACGTCGAGCCGATACCGCGCGGGATCATCGGTGGCGCTGTCATCAGCGGGTGAACACGACCTTGCCCGAGGTCTCGCCGTCGAGCATGGCCTGGAAGCCGTCGCGGGCCGATTCCAGCGGCACCTCCATGCCCACCCGCGGCTGAATGTCCTGCGACTCGCAGAACGAGAGCAGGTCGAGCAGCTCGTCGCGCGTGCCCATAGTCGATCCCGCCACCCGCAGCTGCAGGAAGAACAGCCGCTGCAGCTCGGCGGAGTCGGCGTCGCCGGACGTGGCGCCCGACACCACGACGATGCCGCCGGGCTTCAGCGACTTCAGCGAGTGCGACCACGTGGCGCCGCCCACGGTCTCGAACGCCGCGTCCACCCGCTCGGGCAGGCGCGCTCCGGTCTCGAAGGTCTCGTCGGCGCCCTGCTCGACGGCCACGGCGCGGCTCTTCTCGCTGCGGCCGGTGACCCATACACGGATGCCGGCGGCACTGCCGAGCGCGGTCAGCGCCGTGGCCACACCACCGGAGGCGCCTTGCACCAGCATCGTCTGCCCCGGTCGCAGCCCCGACTTCACGAACAGCATGCGGTAGGCGGTGAGCCACGCCGTGCCCATGCAGGCGGCCTCGGCGAACGACAGTCCCTCGGGCTTTTGCAGGGCGTTGCGCGCGGGCACCACGACCTTGTCGGCCATCGTGCCCTGGTGCTTCTCGCTGAGCAGCGTGCGCTTGGGATCGAGCGTCTCGTCGCCCATCCATCCCGGGGAGGCCACCACGCCGTGGATCACCACCTCGCTGCCGTCCTCGAGCACCCCGGCGCCGTCGCAGCCCAGGATCATCGGGAACTGCTCCTCCTTGATCCCGACCCCGCTCAGGGTGAACACGTCGTGCATGTTCAGCGACGCCGCCTTGACATCCACGGTGACCCAGCCGTCGGCCGCCTCGGGCTCCGGCCGGTCGCCCATCTCGAGTGAGGACAGCGGATCGTCGGCGTTCGGCGCGGAGGCGTAGGCGGCAAGCATGGCCCGGACGCTATCCGGGTCGCACGTATGCGACGCAAATCTGCGGTCAGCGAAGCCAAGTAGCAGGAGGCACACGCTCGCCCGCGAACCACATCGGGTCCAGACAGATCCGGTTCGCAGTCGTTCGCCTCCCTCGTAGCTCCGCCCCGATGCCTTCCCCCTCACCTTCCGCAGTGGCCGCCGAGGATCCGCACGGGTTCCCCGAAGGCTTCGACGCGCCGTTGGCCATCAAGGCGCTCGAGGCCACTGGCATGGGCGTGTGCATCGCCGACGCCCGCCGCCCCCGATGCCCCCTGGTGTGGGCCAACGAGGCGTTCGCGGAGAGCACCGGCTATCCGCGCCCGGAGATCGCCGGTGGCAGCTGCCGGATCCTGCAGTGGCCCGGGGTCGATCCCTCGCAGCTCGCCGAGGTGCTGGCGAGCCTAGGAGATGGCGCCGCCGGCGAGGTCACGCTGCAGCACCGCCACGGCGGTCGGGGCAGCTCCAGCCGGGTGTTCTTCTCCGCCGTGCGCGACTGCGCAGGCACGCTCACCCACCTGATCGGCGTACAGGAGGCGATCGAGGCGGGAGCCAGCCGGCTCGACGCGTGGGCCGTGGCAAATCACGACCCGCTCACCGGCCTGCCCAATCGTGCCGTCCTGATCGACCGCGTCGGTCAGGCGCTGCGGCGGCTCGCCCGCCGCGGCGGAACCGTAGGTCTGATGTTCCTCGACTTCGACGGCTTCAAGCAGGTCAACGACCGCTTCGGCCACGAGGCCGGCGATGCGTTCCTGTGCGACGTCCCGGCCCGTCTGGCCACCGCGCTGCGAACCGAGGACACGGTCGTGCGCCTCGGAGGTGACGAGTTCGTGGTGCTCTGCCAGGACCTCGGCGGCGAACGTGGGGCTGCCGCCGTGGCCGAGCGCGTGCTCCAGGCCTTCGAGCCGCCGTTCGTCCTCGGCGACGAGCGCGTGTGCGTTCGCGCGTCTGTCGGCGTGGCACTGGCCAACAGCTCCGAGGAGACCCCTGACGAGCTGCTCGCCAACGCCGACATGGCGATGTACCGCGCAAAGCAGCAGGGCGGCGATGGCTTCGAGATCTTCGACTGCAGCCTGCGCGAGCGCGCGAACGAGCGCGTCGGCCTCGCCCGCGACCTGCGCGCGGCGATCGGCACCGACGCCTTGACGCTGCACTACCAGCCGATCGTCGACCTCGGCACCCAGCGTGTGGTGTCGGTCGAAGCCCTGCTGCGCTGGAACCACCCCGAGCGCGGGGAGGTCGGTCCGGACGAGTTCGTGCCGCTGGCCGAGGACACGGGGATCATCGTGGAGCTCGGCCGTTGGGTGCTCGACCGCGCATGCACCGAGTTCAGCGAGGCACTGCGCGACGTCGGCGATCGCCGGATCGAGCTTGCCGTGAACCTGTCCCCCCGCCAGCTGGCCGACGCCGGCCTGCCCGCAGCGCTCGAGCAGATCATGGAGCGCACCGGCCTCGGCCCGAGACGGCTGGCGCTCGAGATCACCGAGACGGCGCTGACCGAGAACGGCGATGGCCCGGCCGAGCGGCTATGGGCACTCAAGCAGCTCGGCACACGAATCGTGCTCGACGACTTCGGGTCCGGCTATTCCTCGATCGGTCACCTGCGCCGCTTTCCGATCGACGTGATCAAGATCGACCGGTCCTTCATCGCCGGCCTCGGCACACAGTCGCGCGACGCGGCGATCGTCGGCGCCATCCTGCCGATGGCGCGCGCGCTCGATCTCAACGTGGTGGCCGAGGGCGTCGAGACCGAAGGCAAGCTCGCCCACCTCTACGCGCTCGGGTGCCGCCAGGCCCAGGGATTCCTCTTCGCTCGACCGGCACCGATGGCCGAGATCGCCGAGCTGGTCAAGGCGGCCGGGAGCGCCGAGGCGCACCGGCCCGTCCGTCCCGGACTGCGCATCCACCAGTCGAGCTTCAGAGGTGCGCTCCTCGCGGGCGACGCCGATCAGGCCGACTCGGTCGTGCGCGCTGCGCTGCTGGAGGGCTTCGATAGGCTCGCGGTCCAAGCCGACGTGATCGGGCCGGCGCTGCACCACATCGGCGACGAGTGGGCCATGGGGCACCTTCGGGTCGCCGACGAGCACCTGGCCACCGCCATCGCCGAACGCGCGCTGGCCACGGTGTTCGAGGCGATGAGGGCCGCCAACGCGCAGTCGCGCGGGCGCGTGGTGCTCGCTGTCGTCGAGGGCGAGCACCAGGTGCTCGGGCTGCGCATGACCTTCGACGCGCTCAGCGCGTGCGGCTACGAGGTGACCTACATGGGCGCCGACGTCACGGGCGCGTCGCTGTTGACCGCTGTCGCGCGCCACGCCCCCGCCGTGGTGTGCCTCACCGCGACGATCCCATCCACGAGCCGTACCGTCGCGGCGATCGTTCGCCGACTTCGATCGCGGTACCCCGAGATGGGCGTCGTCGTCAGCGGGCCCGCGGTGCCTCTCGCCGCCGGCCGCTCCGGGGCGGTTGTGGCCACCTCGGTCGAACACGCGGTGGAGCTCGTTCGCTCAGGCGCTGCCGCGGCCGAAGCCGACGACGGGCTCGGCGCGTCCGGTCTCGCCGCTGCCGGCTAGGCGAGCGTCTCGCGCCCGTGGGGCTCGTCGTAGTCGAGCGTAGGCCCGACGGGCACGATCCGCGTGGGGTTGATGGTCGGGTGGGTCATGTAGTAATGGCGCTTGATGTGGTCCATGTTCACGGTGCCCCACACGCCCGGCACCGAGAGGAGGTCTCGGAGGTAACCCCACAGCGCGGGGTAGTCGATCACCCGACGCACGTTGCACTTGAAGTGGCCGTTGTAGACCGGGTCGAAGCGCAGCACCGTGGTGAACAGCCGCCAGTCCGCGAGCGTGGGCCGCTCGCCGAACAGGAAGCGCCGCTCGCGCAGACGCTCCTCGAGCGTGTCGAGGGACGCGAACAGGGTGGTCACAGCCTCCTCGTAGGCAGACTGGGTCGTCGCGAAGCCGGAGCGGTAGACGCCGTTGTTCACCGTCTCGTATACCCAGCGGTTCAGCTCGTCCATCTCGGGACGCAGCGCAGCCGGATACAGGTCGACGCCAGGCGTGGCCCACTCGTCCCAGGCGTCATCCAGCATCACGGCGATGTCGGCTGACTCCTGGTTGACGATGCGCCCCTGCTCGCGATCCCAGAGCACCGGCACGCTCACGTGCAGGTCGTAGTCCGGGTCGGTGGCCAGGTAGGCCTCGCGCAGGTAGTCGAACCCGTTGACCGGGTCGAGCTGCGCACCCGCCACGTCACGGAACGCCCAGCCGCGCTCGTCGCGGATGGGATCGACCACCGACATCGTGATCACGTCCTCGAGTCCCTTGAGCATCCGCACGAGCACGGTGCGGTGGGCCCACGGACACGCAAGCGACACATATAGGTGGTAGCGGCCCGGCTCTGCCTTGAACCCCGACGATCCGTCGGCTGTCACCCAGTCCCTGATGCTCGTGCCGCTGCGTGTCCAGGCGCCTGCGGTCGGCCCAGTCTCGGTCATGCCTCGACGCTACCAGCGGTTCACGGCACCTTCACACCGCGATCACCTCTCCGTCACCCCCGGCCGGCGGATGGGCGGCACGATCACGCCATGAGAGAGAACGTGATCAGACAGAGCCGGCACTACGCCCAGCTCGCATTCATGACGCTTGTGACCGCGTGGCTGCTGGCCGCGGTGTTCATCCAGGCATCGCGAGGGGTCGCCGGGATCCTCGGCGTGGTCGCGTTCGCGCTGGCCGCGGGGTTCGGGCTGGAGTTCGTGAGCGCGGGCTGGACGAATCGTCGGAGCCGAGCCGTCCGTTCCGCCTCGCACGGCTGACCGCAAGCGGCTCGCGAAGCCGACACCGCCGTTGCTACCGTGATTCTGCGATGGCAACGTCGCGCTCTGAGCTCCTCAAGGCGTCTCCGCGCATGTTCGACTCGCGGATCCTCGATCGAATGTCGCGCGTTCATCCGGCCGTGCCGCCGCTGCTGTTCGCGCCCGCGATCGTGGCGGCGTTCCTCTCCGGTGAGCCCAGCCTGAGCCCGACCGCCGTGCTCGCGTGGATCGTCGGGGGCTACCTGTTCTGGACGTTGACCGAGTACTGGATGCATCGCCTGGTGTTCCACTTCGAGCCAGAGCACGGGCTCGGCGCACGGCTTCACTGGATCATGCACGGCGTCCACCACGACCACCCCAACGACCCGATGCGCCTGGTCATGCCCCCGTCGCTGAGCATCCCGCTCGCACTCGGCTTCTACGTGCTGTTCAACCTCGTGATCGGCGGGGCGGAAGCCGACCTGTTCGCCAGCGGGTTCCTCGCCGGCTACCTGGCATACGACATGACCCACTTCTACCTGCACCACCGTACCCCACACACGCGCGTGGGGACGCTGCTCTACGAGCTGCACATGCGCCACCACTTCCAGGACGACACGCGCGGCTTCGGCGTGAGCGTGCCGCTCTGGGACCACGTGTTTCGCACGCCGCAGAGGCGCCACCGCACCCAGGGTGTGGTGGCCTCCGAGCGCTAGCTAATCAACCATCTAGACTGCGCGACCCACGCGGATGTGGTGGAACTGGTAGACACGCGGCGTTCAGGTCGCCGTGAGCTAATCACTCGTGGAGGTTCGAATCCTCTCATCCGCATAGGGGCGCACTTCGCGGGTA
>JBBPXW010000112.1:0-3394 GCA_038200525.1 Solirubrobacterales bacterium
CAGCTCACCTACACCACTGCCTGGCGATTCCAGAACGGCGAGTACCCCGTACGCGATATCTCGATGGCCAAGCTCTACGCCTCACGGATCGCCGTCGAGGTGGCCGACGAGTGCATCCAGATTCACGGCGGCGCGGGCTACATGCGCGAGTACGGAGTCGAGCGCTCCTGGCGCGACATGCGCCTGAATCGGATCGGCGCCGGCACCGACGAGATCATGCTCGACGTGATCGGGCGCAGCTACGGGCTGTAGCGACGGCGGGCGGTGTGGGCACGGCTGCTGCTGCACCGGCGAACTTGCGTCGTGTGATCGCCAACTCGAGCCCTCTCCGTCTGTGGCCGTGTGCGACCACTTCCACCGGAGCGACACCATACCTCCGCGGCATGCCCGAGTACATTCGGACGGTGGCACTCTCGAACACCGGCCCGCTGCGCGAGGAGATCGCCAGGGTCATCCCCTCCCGCCCGTTCGCCGTCGAGTTCTGGGACGGCAGCACCCTGCCCCCCACTGCGAGCGGTGACGGCGACGGCACGCCCACGTTCAGCGTCAACTCACCCAAGGCGGTCGCCCAGGCACTGGCGGCTCCAGGGCAGCTCGGGCTCGGCCGAGCCTATGTGGCGGGCAACCTCGCGGTGGACGACATCGACGCCGTGACCTCGTTGCTGCGCGACTGGTCGCCGCCCGCGATCGAGAGCCGCGACAAGCTCAAGCTGATGGCGGGCGCCCTCCGCGCCGCGGGACTCACCCTTCCCCCCAGGCCACCCGCCGCGGAGTTCAAGCCGGAGGGCAAGAAGCACACCCGGGCCCGCGACGAGCGCGCTGTGCGCCACCACTACGACGTCTCCAACGACTTCTTCCGACTCTTCCTCGACGAGTCGATGACCTACAGCTGCGCGATCTTCTCCCGGGGCGCCGAGACCCTCGAAGACGCACAGGTGGCCAAGAACGATCTGGTGTGCCAGAAGCTCGGCCTGAGCCAGGGTATGCGGATCGTCGACATCGGCTCCGGTTGGGGCGCCTTCGCCGTCCACGCCGCCAAGGAGTACGGCACCCATGTCACGGGAATCACCGTGTCTGAGCGCCAGGCCGCCGGAGCCCAGGAGAAGGCCGAGCGCGCGGGGGTAGCGGACAAGGTCGACTTCCGAGTGCAGGACTACCGCGACCTCGCCGGTGAGAGCTTCGACGCGGTAGCGAGCATCGGCATGGTCGAGCACGTCGGCCCCGAGCGCATCGACATCTATGCGCAGAAGCTTGCGAGCCTGGTGAAGCCCGGCGGCGAGGTGCTCAACCACGGCATCGCCCGCTTGCGTCACACAGACCCCGAGGAAGGGCCCTTCACCGACCGGTACGTCTTCCCCGACGGCCATCCCATCCACGTGTCCCGGATCATCGACTCGTTCGAGCGCGCCGGCATGGCGATGCAGCACGCCGAGGACTTCCGCCTCGACTACGCCGAGACGCTGCGCCACTGGGCCGAGCGCTTCGACCACAACCTGGCCGAGGCCGAGCGGATCGGCGGCGCCGAGCGCGTGCGCGTATGGCGGCTATACCTGCGCGTCGCCCGCAACGGGTTCGAGACGGGCTTCATGGGGCTCTACCAGGTGCGGGTACGCAAGGCCGACTGAGCGCTCGCGTCGTCCATACGCTGCTCGAACCGCTGCACCACTCGCTCCATACGGGTGTTCTGATCCCGAACGAAGGTCCGTAGATCACCTTCGGTGGCCTCGCGGCGTCGCACAGGACAACACCGGAGTGCGACCATCGTGCAACGGATGAGCGCGCGCGAGTTCACCAAGGGCGTACCCGGCGCCGCCGCCACGCGCCTGCAACCCCCGTTCACCGAGGAGCACCAGGACCTGCGCGAGTCGATCGCGCGATTCGTGGCCTCCGAGCTGCGCCCCCATGCCACCGAGTGGGAGGACGCCCGGTGGTTCCCCGACGAGGTGTTCCCGCGGATGGCCGAGCTCGGGCTCCTCGGGCTGAAGTACCCAGAAGAGCTCGGTGGAGAGGGCGGCGATCACCTCCACGACGCCCTGCTCGCCGAGGAGCTCGCCGGCTGCGGGTCCGGCGGAGTGGCGGCGGGCATCGGTGCGCACATCGGCATCGCCACCCCGCCGGTGTTCAAGTTCGGGACTGAGGAGCAGAAGCAGCGGTTCCTGGTGCCCGCCATCCGCGGGAAGCGAATCGCGGCACTCGGGATCACGGAGCCCGACGCCGGCTCCGACGTGGCCGGGATCAAGACGCGGGCCGAGCGGGTGGACGGCGGTTATGTGGTCAACGGCTCAAAGACGTTCATCACCAACGGCGTGCGCGCAGACTTCGTGGTCACCGCCGTGAAGACCACTCAGGAGGGCGGCCACTCGGGCCTGTCGTTCCTGCTGATCGAGCGTGACATGGAGGGCTTCTCGGTCTCCAAGAAGCTCGAGAAGATGGGCTGGCAGGCTTCGGATACCGCCGAGCTGGCGTTCTCCGACGTGTTCGTGCCCGAGGACAACCTGCTCGGTGAGGAGCACAAAGGCTTCTACCTGATCATGGCCAACTTCCAGTGGGAGCGGCTGCTGATGGCGCTCGGCGCGGTGGGCTCGATGCAGCGGGTGATCGAGATGGCCGTGGCCTACGCCCTCGAGCGCAATGCGTTCGGGCGCCAGATCGGCCACTTCCAGGTGATCCGCCACAAGATCGCCGAGATGGCGCTGAAGCTCGAGACCGGACGCGCGCTCACCTACAACGCGCTGCGCCTCTTCCACGGCGGCCACGACGCGATCAAGGAGGTGACCATGTCGAAGCTGCAGACGCAGCGCGCCGCATTCGAGGTGGCAGACGACGCCCTCCAGATCTTCGGCGGAGCGGGGTACATGAAGGAGTACGAGATCGAGCGCGTGGCACGCGACCTGCGGCTCGGCCCGATCGGTGGTGGCACCGACGAGGTGATGAAGGAGATCCTCGGCAAGCAGCTCGGGCTCTAGGACAGCACCGCCGAATAGTCTCCCCGCCGACCTTCAAAGGCGACCAAGGGAGCGAATCACGTGGGAGTACTCGACGGCAAGTCGGCCATCGTCACCGGATCGGCGCGCGGCATCGGCAGGGCGACGGCGGAGCTCTTGTCAGAGCAGGGCGCGCAGGTGCTGATCAACGACCTCGACGGTGACGTCGCCGAACAGGCGGCGACCGAGATCCCGGGCGAGACCGCGGTGTTCAGCGGCGACCTCACCAAGGAGGGCGTGCCCGACAAGCTGATCGAGACGGCGATCGACTCCTTCGGCAAGATCGACATCATCGTCAACAACGCGGGCTACACGATCGATGCCCCGCTGCACAAGATGACCGATCAGCAGTTCCAGGCGATGATCGACATCCACAACGTGGTGCCCTTCCGCGTGCTGCGCGCCGCCGC
>JBBPXW010000113.1:0-8023 GCA_038200525.1 Solirubrobacterales bacterium
GAGCTGCCAGTCGCTGTCGGTGGTGCCGATGATCCAGTGGCGGCCCCACGGGATCACGAACAGCACGCTCTTCTCGGTGCGCAGGATCAGGCCGGTGTCGAGCTGCAGCCGGTCGCGCGGCACCACGAGATGCACGCCCTTCGAGGCACGCACCTTGAACTTGCCGCGCTCGGCGATCAGGTGCTGGACGTCGTCGGTCCACACGCCGCTGGCATTGATGACCTCTCGCGCGCGTACCTCGATCTCCTCGCCGGAATGCAGATCCTTGACGCGGACGCCCGTGATCCGACCGCCCTCGCGCAGGAATCCCACCACCGGCGCGTTGCTTGCCACCGCCGCGCCGTAGGTGGCCGCCGTGCGTGCGACGGCCAGGGTGTGGCGGGCGTCGTCGACCTGGCCGTCCTGGTACTGGACGGCCCCGATCAGCGCATCGCTCCTGAGCCCCGGGGCGATCTTCAGCGCGCCGCGCTTTGAGAGGTGGCGGTGGCGGCGCAGGCCCGTCGCGCCGCCGAGACCGTCGTAGAGCACCAGCCCGGCGCCGATGTAGGGACGCTCCCAGAAGCGGTGCTCGAGCGGCATCAAGAACGAGACCGGGCGCACGAGATGGGGGCAGAGCACATTGAGCAGCAGGCTCCGTTCGCGCAGCGCCTCGCGGACGAGCCCGAACTCCAGCTGCTCCAGGTAGCGCAGGCCTCCGTGGATGAGCTTGCTCGAGCGCGAGGACGTCCCGGCGGCGAAGTCGCGCGCTTCGATGAGGGCGACGTTCAGGCCGCGGCTGGCCGCGTCGAGCGCGGCCCCGGTCCCCGTCGAGCCGGCGCCGATCACGACGATGTCGAAGCTGTCGTCGGCCAGGCGACGGAGATCCGCGGCGCGCTGGGCGGGGTTGAGACGGCCCGCGGGAACGCGCCCGTTTTGATCGGCTGTGGCGGGCATACGGTGAGCGTAGTCGTCCTTTGCCGAACCTCGTGAGGGAGGAAACGGGTATGTCTCAAGCTGCACGGAAGCCGAGATTCGGCTGGCAGAAGGGCCCCGCGCCACCGAAATCGACACCGACTCAACCCCCACCGCCGCGCGCTGAGAGAAAGGCCTAAGAATGCCCAAGTACATCGCCGCAATCGACCAGGGGACCACCAGCTCGCGCTGCATCCTGTTCGACAACGACGGATCGATCGTCCACACCGACCAGCGAGAGCACGAGCAGATCACGCCGAAGGCCGGCTGGGTCGAGCACGACGCCACCGAGATCTGGCGGCGCGTGCGTGAGGTGATCGGCGGCGTGCTGGCCAGCTCGCCCGCCGAGGCCGGCGCCGTGGAGTCCGTCGGCATCACCAATCAGCGCGAGACCACCGTCGTGTGGGACCGCGGGACGGGCGAGCCCGTCTACAACGCGATCGTGTGGCAGGACACCCGTACCGCGGGCCTGGTGCGCGAGTTCGCGGGCGACGAGGGGGTCGACAGGCTGCGCGACGTGGTCGGGCTGCCGCTCTCGACCTACTTCGCCGGCCCGAAGGTCAGCTGGATCCTGCGTAACGTCGACGGTGCCAAGGAGAAGGCCGACGCCGGGGAGCTGATGTTCGGCACGATGGACACCTGGGTGCTGTGGAACCTCACCGGCGGCACCGACGGCGGCGTGCATGCCACCGACGTGACCAACGCGGCCCGCACCCTGCTGATGGACCTCGAGAAGCTGGAGTGGCACAAGCCGGCGCTCGAGCTGATGGGCATCCCGGAGTCGATGCTGCCGGAGATCCGGTCCTCCTCGGAGTCCTACGGCGAGGTCAAGGGCACCGCACTCGGAGGCCGTCCCGTGTCGGGCATCCTCGGCGATCAGCACGCGGCGCTCTTCGGCCAGTCGTGCTTCGAGAAGGGCGAGGCCAAGAACACCTACGGCACCGGCTCGTTCCTGCTCGTGAACACCGGCGAGGAGATCGTCCACACCGAGAAGCTGCTCACGACGCCTGCCTACAAGCTCGGAGACGAGCCGGCGGTGTACGCACTCGAGGGGTCGATCGCCGTGACCGGCGCCCTGATCCAGTGGCTTCGCGACCGGCTGAAGATCATCCCCGACGCTCCGGCGGTCGAGGACCTCGCTCGCACCGTCGACGACAACGGCGGGGTGTACTTCGTGCCCGCCTTCTCCGGCCTGTTCGCTCCGCACTGGCGCGACGATGCCCGCGGGGTGATCTGCGGGCTGACCGCGTACTCGAACCAGGGCCACATCGCCCGCGCGGCGTTGGAGGCCACGGCGTGGCAGAGCAAGGAGGTCGTCGACGCGGCAAACGACGTGGCCGACGTGCCCTTCGACGAGCTTCGCGTGGACGGCGGCATGACCGGCAACGAGCTGCTGATGCAGTTCCAGGCAGACGTGCTCGGCGTGCCGGTGATCAGGCCGGCGGTGACCGAGACGACGGCGCTGGGCGCCGCATATGCGGCCGGGCTGGCGGTCGGATTCTGGTCGGACAAGGCAGAGCTCAAGGAGCGGTGGGCCGAGGACAAGCGCTGGGAGCCTCAGATGAGCGAGGAGGAGCGTGAGAGCGGCCTCGGCAAGTGGCGCAAGGCGGTGCAGCGCTCCCTCGACTGGGAGGACTCATAAGGGCTTAAGCCCTGGGCCCCGGGAGTCGATGGGGAAGGCAATGCCCTCTTCCCGCTCCCGGGCCTACGTCTTCAAGGTGGGCTTGATGATCCTCGCGCCCGCAGTGGTGCTCGCCCTCGTGCTCGGAAAGGGCATGCTGAGCGCCGTCGGCTCGGGCAGCCTGGACCAGGCCGAGCGGCAGACCCAGGTGGCCGCTCAGGCGCTCGGCCAGCGCGGGCTGGCCCGCGCGGCTGCGGACAGGCGCCCTTCGCGCGCCCAGCGCAAGCGGGTCGACGCCGTCCTGGCGCGACTGACCAGCTCGGGCGACGTGGTGTCGGCACGCGTGATCGACTCCAAGGGGCGCGTGGCCTACTCCGCAAAGCGAGGTGAGCGCGGCGGCACCCTCGCCTCGACCGGGCTTTCCGATGCCCTGGCGGGCACCGGCAAGGCCGAGCGCAGGAGCGTGAACGGCCAGCAGGTGATCGACTCCTACGTGCCTCTGCGCAGCCGCGCCGCCGGCAAGCCGGTGGCCGCGCTGCAGCTCCAGATGAAGGCGGGGCCGATCGAGTCCGCGGCGGCAGCCAACGGCAAGCGCCTCTATCTGATCTTCCTCGCCGGGCTCGCGGTGATCTGCGCCGGGCTGCTGCGGTACGTCACCCGGGCTTCCTCGCACTTTCGCGACAAGGCGGCCGAGCACGAGGAGCAGGCCCTGCGCGACCCGCTCACCGGTCTGCCCAACAGGGCGCTGTTCAACAAGATCGTCGACCGAGCGCTCGCCGACTGTCCGCCGGGGGGACTGGTCTCGGTGCTCCTGATGGATCTCGATCGCTTCAAGGAGATCAACGACTCCCTCGGGCACTTCAACGGCGATCTCGTGATCGAGCGGGTCGGCAAGCGCCTGACCACGGTGCTCCGGGAAGGCGACGTGGTGGCGCGCCTGGGCGGCGACGAGTTCGCGATGCTGCTCCCAACCCTCCAGGCGAGGGACTCGGTGGTGGGGGCGATCAAGCGGGTCCAGGACGCACTCGAGGAGCCGTTCACCGCGGGTGGGCTGGCCCTGCGCGTCGAGGCAAGCGTCGGCGCCGCGCTCTACCCCCAGGACGGCGACACCGGCGGCAACCTGCTGCGGGCGGCCGACGTCGCGATGTACGCCGCCAAGAAGGCCCACTGCGGCCACAAGTTCTATGCGCCCGAGCAACATCAGTACACGCCCGCGAGGCTGGGCCTGGTGGCGCAGCTCTCCCGCGCGATGGAGGAGGGAGAGCTGGTGTTGCACTACCAGCCGAAGGCGCGGCTGGGCACGGGGACCGTCGAGGGCGTCGAGGCGCTGGCGCGCTGGAACCATCCTCAACGCGGGCTCCTCTACCCCGACGAGTTCATCCCCGTGACAGAGCACACCTCGATGATCCGTCCGGTCACGATCCACCTTCTCAAGACCGCGCTCGAGCAGGTCCGTGTCTGGAAGGCCGGTGGGCTCGAGCTCACGGTGGCGGTCAACCTCTCCGCCCAGACCCTCCTCGATCTCGAGCTGCCGAAGGAGATCGGCCGGATGCTCTCACGGGCCGGCTTGCCGGCCCGCAGCCTCGAGGTGGAGATCACCGAGAGCGCGATCATGTCCGATCCCCGGCGCGCCGAGAAGATCCTCGGCCGGCTGCGCGAGATGGGGGTGGGGGTTGCGATCGACGACTTCGGAACGGGCTACTCCTCCCTCGTCTCGCTGAAGCGGCTGCCGGTCTCCACGATCAAGATCGACAAGTCGTTCGTGATGAACATGGAGTCCGACCGCGACGACTCGGCCATCGTCCGCTCGACCGTCTCGCTGGGCCGCAACATGGGCCTCGAGGTCGTGGCCGAGGGGGTCGAGACGGCCGGCGCCTGGAACCAGCTCAAGGAGATGGGGGCCGACTTCGCGCAGGGCTACCACCTGAGCAAGCCGCTCGCGCCGGACCAGTTCGACCGCTGGCTCGGCGCCTACCGGGAGATGTTCGGAGCCGACAGGCCCACGAGCCCACCGCGTCCCGCGCCCGAAGTGTCGCTGTCGACGCCCGCGCGCGGCGTGCTCGGTTCGACGCCTCTGCGGTAGGCCACGACGCAGGACCCGCGCCCGCTGCGGCGAAGTCCCAAGACGTCATGCCCACTCTGGGAATCGAGCAGGCGGCCCGGGTCAGTGGACGCTCGGCCCGCGAGCTGCGAATGCTGATCGAGAACGGCCGGCTGCCCGCCACGCGGCCGAGCGGGCGGTGGCTCGTCGAGCAGCGCCACCTGGCGGCCGTCGATGCGGCCGGTCCCCCCGACCGCGACTTCGCCTCCTTCGAGGAGGCGGGCGCGCAGGGCACGCGGCCACAGGTGCCGGGCGGCCGGCCCATCGGAGCGGACCCGATCGCGCCCATCGTCGAGATCAGGGCCTCGCGTGCCGAGCCGCCCCGGATGCGCGAGAAGGAGCCGTCCGAGCCAGACCTGAGAGCCCAGCTCGACCAGGCGGGCGCCCAGATCGCCGACCTGCGGATCGAGCGCGACGCCCTCAGGCTGAAGCTGCGCGAGCAGGTCTCGTCGCTGCAGCAGAGCCTCGAGGACGCGTTGGAGGAGCTCGATGCCGCCCACGCGCGGGCCGCGGAGCTCGAGGCGCGCATCCACGACACTTCCACCCGCGAGGCGGGCACCGGCGCCCGTGCCGCGCTCACCCCGCTGTTCAAGGCCACCACGCTGCCGCCCCCGAGGCGGCCCCACTGACGCTCTGTCCGATGCTGTCGTCGCGCGCCCCCTGTGTGCCGCTGGACGCTCCGGGCCCTCCTCTGTCACTCTTACGCGTCGAATGGGCCGAGCCACCAAGGAAAGAGCACGCGGACGCAAGCCCGGATTCAAGGAGGCACGCCGCTACTCCAAGCTTCCGCGTGAGGAGCTCGACAAGATCGACTACAAGAACGTCGCTCTGCTCCAGCGCTTCATCACCGAGCGCGGGAAGATCCGCTCCCGGCGGGTCACCGGCCTGAGCCGTCGCGATCAATCGCTGATGTCGAAGGCCGTCAAGCGCTCGCGCGAACTAGGCCTGCTGCCTTACGTCGATGCCACCAAGGCCGTCGAGCGCAGTGGTGGCCGCGGCGGCCGCAGCCGCGACTAGCCCAACGCTAGGCAGCCATCCGGCAGGTCGGGCACTCGCCGTGCAGCGTCACGTCGTGCGCGGCCACGCTGAAGTCGACGCGTGACGACAGCGTGTGGATCGCCCGCTCGAGCGCGTCGTCCTCGAACGGCTCGACGGTGCCGCAGCTGTCGCAGACGATGTGGTGGTGGTGGGCGCCCCCGGGCAGAGCGGGCTCGTAGCGCGCCGTGCCCTCGCCGAGATCGAAGCGCTTGACAAGGCCGAGGCGGTCGAGCAGCTCGAGCGCGCGGTAGATGCTCGCCAGCCCGACCGTGCTCCCGCGCTCCTGCAGCAGCTGGGCGATCTCCTTCGCGTTCACCGAGCAGCCGAGGTCGGCGATCGCGGCGATGACCTCGCCGCGCGGCCCGCTCGAGCGGTGCCCCGCGTCGGACAGCGCGGCCAGCGTGTGGTCGGTCCATTCCGATGTCGCGGCGGTCATCTGAGCAGACGATAGTCACGACCGCGGCACGCCGGCTCCGTTAGCCCTAGGCTGACCGAATGGACGCTTTCCGCACGCCCGACGAGCGGTTCGCAGGACTGCCGGGCTATGACTTCGAGCCCCACTACGCCGAGGCCGGCGGCCTGCGGATGCACTACGTCGACGAGGGCTCGGGCGCGCCCATCGTGTGCTTTCACGGCGAGCCGAGCTGGGCCTACCTCTACCGCAAGATGTTGCCGCCGCTCGTGGCCGCCGGAAACCGGGTCATCTGCCCCGACCTGGCGGGCTTCGGGCGCTCGGACAAGCCGACAGACCGCGGCTGGTACTCCTACGATCGCCACGTCGAGCTGATCGCGGAGGTGCTCGAGGGGCTCGACCTGCGCGAGGCGACCGTGGTGGTACAGGACTGGGGGGGACCGATCGGCCTGCGGTGGGCCGTCGAGCACGCCGACAGGGTCCAAGCGCTGGTGGTCATGAACACCGGCCTGTTCTCCGGCCGCGTGAGCAAGGGGTTCATGGCGTGGCGCGACTTCGCCGAGCGCAACCCCGACCTGCCCGTGGGCTTCGTGGTCCAGGGCGGCACGGCCACCGAGCTCCCGGACGAGGTGGTGGCTGCCTACGAGGCGCCGTTTCCCACGCCCGAGTCGAAGGCCGGGGCGGCCCAGTTCCCGCTGCTCGTTCCGACGGAGGCCGATGCGCCCGGCGCCGCGGAGATGCGCGCGGTGTCAGACGCGCTGAACAGTTGGGGCCGGCCCGCGCTCGTTGCCTTCTCCGACTCAGATCCCGTGTTTCCGTATCCGAAGTCCGGCGAGCAGTTCACCGAGCTGATTCCCACTGCCGGCGAGCAGGTGCGGATCGAGGGCGCCGCACACTTCCTGCAGGAGGACCGCGGCGAGGAGATCGCCGCAGCCATCCTGCAGTGGCAGACCGGTGGCTAGCCGGCAGCCTGGAAGCGCTCTGACACCTTGTCCCAGGCGATGACGTTCCAGATCGCCTCGATGTAGTCGGGGCGCTTGGTCTGGTACTTCAGGTAGTAGGCGTGCTCCCAGACGTCGATGCCGAGCAGCGGCGTCTTTCCGTCGGTGATCGGGTTGTCCTGGTTGGGCGTGCCGACCACGGCGAGTCCCGCGCCGTCGTGCACGAGCCAGGCCCAGCCTGAGCCGAACTGGCCAACGCCCGTCTCCTTGACCTTCTCCTTGAAGTCGTCGAAGGAGCCGAAGGCGGAGTCGATGGCCTCGGCGAGCTCGCCGCTGGGGGCACCGCCGCCATCGGGCGAGAGCGACTCCCAGAACAGGGCGTGGTTGTAGTGACCGCCGCCGTTGTTGCGCACGGGGCCGCGCTTGTCGTCGGGCAGGCTCGAGAGGTTTGCGACGACCTCCTCGATCGGCTTGTCGGCCCACTCGGTGCCCTCGAGGGCGCCGTTGGCCTTGTCCACGTAGGCCTGGTGGTGCTTGTCGTGGTGGACCTTCATCGTCGCCTCGTCGATGTGGGGCTCCAGTGCGTCATATGCGTAGGGGAGATCAGGTACTTCGTAAGCCATTGGCTTCCTTTCGTGTCGCGTGATTCGAGTGTATGGGCGTCGCCTCAGATCGCCGGTGGCGGCGTGCCCGGATCCGGCGACGGTGCCGGGATGGGATCGGGCCCCGGCGACGGTGGCGTCGGGTCGGGTGCGGGTGGGCCGGGACTGGGGCCCGGGGTGGGTGGTGCTGGGGTTTCGAGTCGCATGCGAGGGTCATACCCGCGAAGTGCGCCCCTATGCGGATGAGAGGATTCGA
The DNA here is from genome assembly GCA_038200525.1 of Solirubrobacterales bacterium. Classification (GTDB taxonomy): domain Bacteria; phylum Actinomycetota; class Thermoleophilia; order Solirubrobacterales; family Thermoleophilaceae; genus JAAYBF01. The sequence goes on from JBBPXW010000113.1 coordinate 7,923, forward strand.
ACCTCCACGAGTGATTAGCTCACGGCGACCTGAACGCCGCGTGTCTACCAGTTCCACCACATCCGCGTGGGTCGCGCAGTCTAGATGGTTGATTAGCTAGC
>JBBPXW010000114.1:0-7253 GCA_038200525.1 Solirubrobacterales bacterium
GGCCCGGATCGTTCCGCTGGTTGCCGCGCTGGCCGATGTCGGAGTGACCGTCTCGGTGGACACGTGGCGGGCAGGTCCGGCTCGCGCCGCGTTGGAGGCCGGGGCGGCGATGGTCAACGACGTCAGCGGGCTCTCAGATCCCGAGCTCGCTGGGCTGTGCGCCCGCGCTGGAGCAGCGCTCGTGATCACCCATACGCGCGCGAGGCCGAAGACCAAGGCGTTTCCCGCCTACGCGGACGTGGTGGCTGACGTCCAGAAGTTGCTGCGCGCCGGCGCTGCCGGGGCGCTCGAGGCAGGAGTGGCTGAGGATGGCCTGCTGCTAGACCCCGGATTCGATCTGGCCAAGACGCCGGCAGAGTCTGTGGAGCTGCTGCGCCGCCTGCCGGAGCTGTACGCGCTCGACCGCCCGCTCCTGCTCGCGATCTCGCGCAAGGACTTCATCGGCGCGCTCACCGGCCGCCGCCCCGGCGAACGCGGGGCCGGCACGCTCGCGACCGTGGAGCCGGCGCTCGATGCTCCGGGTGCGGTACTGCGAGTGCACGACGTTGCCGCTGCTGCGGACTTCATCCGGGTGCGCCGGGCGCTGCGGGAGGGCCGGGGACCGCCGGCCGGAGCGCTCGGGGAGGAGCTCAGGCGGGAGCCGGGGGCGTGAGCGGCGCCTCGGCCGGTGCAGCGGATAGCCTTCCGCGTCCACGCCGTTCAACCGAAGGAGCAGCACTCAGTGTCAGTACTTCAGCGCAAGGAGCTCGAGGAGAGCCCGCTTGCCGATCTTCACGCGATCGCGTCGGAGCTGGGTATCGAGGGCTTCCGCGGGATGCGCCGTGACGACCTGATCGCCGCTATCGCCGGCGGCGACGGTGACGCCGGAGGCGACGCAGACTCCTCTGATGACGAGCCGAAGGAAGCGCCCAAGCGGCGGGCACGCCGGTCCCGCGGCGGCGGCCGCTCCTCGCGCTCGCGTGGTGACTCTGACGATGCTCCGGCCAAGCAGGCCGCCAAGCGCTCGGACGCCGACTCCGCCGACCGCGACGATGACGACGACGACACCGATGTCGAGAGCCGTGAGCTCGTCGGCGGGGTGCTCGACATCGTGGGCAACGGCACCGGCTTCCTCCGCGGCGATCTCGACGCCGACGTGTATGTGTCCGCGGCCCAGATCCGGCGCTGCGAGCTGCGCGCCGGTGATGCGATCAGCGGCCGGCTCCGCCCGGCGCGGCGCAACGAGCGCCATCCCTCGCTCGTGCGCGTGGAGCAGGTCAACGGCAACGACGCCGAGCCGCCCGAGCAGCGCCCGCTGTTCGCCGAGCTGACGGCCGTGCATCCGACCGACCGGCTGCCGGCCCCCGAGGTGCTTGCCAGCGTGCCGCTTGCAAAGGGCGCGCGGGTGGCCCTCGCCGGTGCACCCGGCGCAGGAGCCACGCGGCTGCTGCGCGAGATCGCCTCCTCGCTCGGTGGCGCCGGCGACGACCTCGTCGTAACCGTCGTGCTCGTCGGCGCCCGCCCCGAAGAGGTGACCGAGTGGAGGCGCGATGCCGCGGTGCCCGTCACCGGCGGCTCCTTCGACGAGGGCAACGACGCCCAGGTCCAGGCCGCCGAGCTCGCGGTCGAGCGGGCCAAGCGCGTCGCCGAGCGCGGTGGCCACGCCGTCGTGCTCATCGACTCGCTCGAGTCGCTGCCCGGCGCTTCGGCGCGGCGACTGTTCGGCGCCGCCCGCAAGCTGGAGGAGGGCGGATCGCTCACCGTGGTGGCAGCCACGGGCATGGCCTGGGAGCCTCAGCGCCAGGCAGGCACGCGGATAGCCCTCGACGCACCGGAGTCCGACGGCACGCCACAGGTGTCCGCCTCGCGCTCGGGCGTGATGCGCGCGGACCTTCTCGGCTGACGCCGTGGACGCCCACGGGCGGGCGCCGCTCACCTCCGACGAGGAGCTGCTCGAGGCCGAGACGCGGGCGATCGACGTCATCTACGACGACGCCGCGCGCGTCGACCGGATGGCGGGCGAGCTGCGCAGCGGCTTCGAGGCTCTCGCAGGCATGGCTCCCGCCGTTTCGGTGTTCGGCTCGGCGCGAACGCCGTCGAGTCACCCGCAGTACGAGGTCGCCCGCGAGATGGGCCGGCGCCTCGCGGAGGACGGCTACGGGGTCATCACAGGCGGGGGACCGGGTGTGATGGAGGCCGCCAACCGAGGCGCCCGCGAGGGAGGCGGCTCCTCGGTCGGCCTGGGGATCGATCTTCCCCACGAGCAGGGCATGAACGAGTGGGTCGACCTGGGGCTGCAGTTCCATTACTTCTTCACGCGCAAGGTCATGTTCGTGCGCTACGCCTGCGCGTTCGTGGTGTTCCCTGGTGGCTTTGGCACCCTCGACGAGCTGTTCGAGGCGGCCACCCTGCGCCAGACCGGCAAGGTGCGCTGGTTTCCGATCGTGCTCTTCGGAGCCGCCTACTGGCGCGGGCTCGTCGACTGGCTTCGCGATCCCGTCGAGCGCGAGGGCAAGATCTCGGCCGAAGACGTCGAGCATCTCGAGGTCACTGATGACGTCGAGCACGTGCTGGAGCTCTTGGGCGAGGTGCAGAGCTACCGGCGGTAGCGGGCGAGCACCGCGCCGAGGCTACGGGCGGTAGGCCACGCGGCGCCAGGAAGGCTCCGGCGAGAGCTCGATCGGCTCGAAGTTGCGATCGGGCTGGACGTAGCCGAACGAGTGGTCGGACTCGTCGAAGAACACCTCGAGCTCGCCCTCGACCACGCGCTGGTCGAGCCAAGCGCCGCGGAACACCAGGCGGCGCAGCCAGTGCACGAGCGAGCGGTCGGCGTGGCCGTGCAGCTCCCCCCAGCATTCGACGATGTGCTCGCCGAGCTCAGAGTGGGGGTCGGTCACCTCGCCGTTGACGGTGAGGTTCACGAGATCCTCGCGCTCGTCCTGCTCGAGCATGTCGGACACGAAGCCCAGCTTCACGGCGGCCTGCTCCACTCGCTCGGTGAAGTCGCGCTCGTTGAAGGTGAAGCGCAGCTCCCCATACTCGAGGACATAGTCCGCGCCCGACTCGTAGTTTCCCCGTTTGATTCCGTCCATGAACAGTTCGGCTCGGGAGTCAGAGACATTCCGACACCCCGAGCGCGTCGCGATCCTAACCGCGATCCCTTCCCCGGCGGACTGATTGCAACGAGATTTGCACGGACGGGGGCGAACTCCTCGCGCCGGCGCCTGGAACCTGCATGAACCAGTCACTGCTGATCGTCGAGGACGACGACGCCACCCGCTCATTCCTCGCCGACAATCTCGCCGCCGATGGCTTCGCGGTGGCGGGCGCCTCCGGCGCGGCGGAGGGCATACGCCAGATCGAGGTGCGCCATCCGTCGCTCGTGCTGCTCGACCTCGGGCTCGACGATGGCGACGGCTTGCAGCTGCTCGACCGGGTGCGTGCGGCAGACGGTCTCGGATCGCGAATCGACCCGGACCTCCCGGTGATCGTGATCACCGGCAGGGCAGCGGACGCCGACCGCGTGCGGGTGTTCTCCCGCGGGGCTGACGATCTGCTGGCCAAGCCGTTTCTCTACCACGAGCTGCTGGGCCGGGTCCGAGCGGTGCTGCGCCGCTGCAACGGCCGGCCGCAGCGGGGAATGTTGCGGGTGGCCGACCTGACGGTCGACCCCCGTACGCGGTCGGTGAGGATGGGCGACAGACCGCTGCATCTGTCGGCCAAGGAGTTCTCGCTGCTCCAGGCCCTTGCCGAGGAGCCCGATCGGGTGGTCTCCAAGAACGAGCTGCTGCGGGATGTCTGGGGCTATGTGTCGATCGGACGCACCCGGACGGTCGACGCGCACGCCTGTCGCCTGCGCCGCAAGCTCGCCGACGGCTCGGGCCGGCCGTGGATCGTGAACGTGCGGGGTGTCGGCTACCGGCTGACCGAGGGCGCCTGATGAGCGTTGCTGCCGCCATGGCGGCCACTGGCGCCGCAGTTGCGGTGCTGCTCGGCGCGTGGGTGATCGGTCTGCGCCGGCGGCTCGAGCTGGTGGCCGAGGCCGCGCATGAGCTGCGTGGCTCGGCGGCCACGATTGCGCTTGCCAGCGCGGCGACGCGTCACAAGCCGGATGGGCTGCGCATCGCATCGGCGCTCGAGTCCGAGCTCGAGCGCATGCGTGCCGGACTCGCCGACCTCGATGCCTCGCGCACTGGTGGCGCGCGCGCGACGCGAGAGCAGGAGCTGCTGTCGCTCGATCGTGTGATCCGGCGCGCGGCCACCGGATGGCGGCCCGTGGCCGCGTGCGGCGGGCGTCGCCTCAGCGTCAGCTGGGAGGGACCACCCGCTGCCGTGCGAGCCGACCGGGGCCGCCTGGCTCAGGCGTTCGGGAACCTGCTTGCAAACGCATTCGAGCACGGCACCGGGCCGGTGGCGCTGAGTGGCCGCTCGGACGGCGAGACGGCCGTAGTCGAGGTGCGCGACCACGGGCCGGCGGCCACCGCCCGGACACCAGGGGGAGACCGGGGCCGAGGTCTCGGCATCGCGTCCCGGGCAGTCGCGGATGCCGGTGGGAGCCTCCGGTTGCGCAGTGACGACGATGGCACGGTTGCGGCCGTCGAGATCCCGGTGGTGCGGCGGTGACTGCGATCGCCCGACGCCGCCGCGGGCTGCTGCTTCTGTCGCTCGCGCTGGCGTGTGGGGGCGTGGCGGCCGCGCAGGTCGGAAAGCGCGTGCGCGCCGTCGAGGCGCGCACGGGGGCGCCGGTGGCCGTGGTGGTCGCGGCGCGTGACGTCGCCGCCGGGGCCAAGCTGTCTCGTCGCGACCTCGAGGTCCGCGACGTGCCGGGCCGATACGTGCCACCGGATGCCGTGGCCGCGCCGCTCGACGCTGTCGGTGCCAAGCCGTCGGCCGCGCTTTCGCGCGGCGCGTACGTGACCGCGGGGGTGCTCTCTCAGATGCGGGGGTCTGAGCCGGCCGGCTCGCTGCGGCGGGGCGAACGGGCCGTCGAGGTACCGGTGGCGGGCGGTGCACCGCTCTCGGATGCCGGCGGCCCCGGGTCCCGGGTGGACGTGCTGGTGTCGACCGAGCCACGCTCGGGCACCGGGCGCACGTTCCTCGCGATGGAGAACGTCGAGCTGCTCGCGCTTGGCGGCGCATCGGCGCCGGCCGCCGACGCCCGGGGCGATGCCGGTGGCAGGTCGGGGACGGCCACCGCGACCGCTACTGCCACGCTGAGGGTCACCCTGCGCCAAGCCGTCTACCTGACGGCGGCCCAGAACTTCGCGCGCGAGGTGCGGCTGCTGCCGCGACCGTCGGGTGACCGGGGGCGGGCAGGACGCTCGGTGGTCTCGGCGGAGGGGTTGTGACGGCCGCGACTACGTCCTTCTCAGCACTTCGAGCCCGCCCTCGGGCGTGCCGAGCAGCACCTGCTCGGCCATCCCGACGAACAGGCCATGCTCGAGGACCCCGGGCACGCGGCGCAGATCCTCTGTGAGTGCGACCAGGTCGGCGTCCGCGGGGAGGGGGCAGTCGAGGATGTGGTGGCCCTCGTCGGTCACGTACGGCTGCCCGTCGTCGTCGAGGCGAAGCTCCGGGTCGGCGAGCACGGAGGCCAGCCGGCGCTGGGTGTCACGCGCCGCGAACCGTGCCACCTCCACGGGCAGCTTGAACCGGTCTCCCAGATGGGTCACCTGCTTTGGCGTCTCGGCCACCACCACGAACCGGCGCGCGGCGGCAACCACGATCTTCTCCCGCAACAGGGCGCCCCCACCGCCCTTGATCAGCTGCAGCCGGGAATCGATCTCGTCGGCGCCGTCCAGCGAAAGGTCGAGCTCGAAGGAGCCATCGAGGTCCACGACCTCGACGCCCGCCTCGTGCGCGCGCTCGCGCGTGCGCTCGGAAGCCACTACCGCCCGCAGAGGTGCTCCGTCGGGCCACCGCTCGGCAATTCGCTCGATCACGCGCCAGAGCGCTCGACCGGACCCGAGGCCGAGCGTCATGCCCGGCTCGATCAGCTCGAGCGCCGCCGCCGAGGCAGCGTCGCGTGCAGGAGACTCGGATCCCGAGGTCATGCGCGCAGCTTCGCACGCCCGGCGGTCGCGCGCAGCTTCGCACAACCGCCGGTCACCGTGGCGGCGACTACTATCTAAGTCTCCGGCCATGAGATTTTGTCACACGCAGACTGACGTGCTAGGCTCGCCTTACCTTTCGTAAGCGATGGAGAGTGAATCTTGGAAGCCACCGAAAACCTGTTGCTGATCCCAGTCGACGACTCTGTCGTCTTTCCCAACATGAACGTGACGCTGACGATCGACGTCGGCGAGGACGAGCGCGTCTTGATCGTGCCGCGCAAGGACGACGAGTTCGCCTCCGTCGGCACGGTCGCCGAGGTGTCCGAGCACGTACGTCTGCCCGGTGGGGGCCACGCCGTGGCCCTGAACGGTCTCCATCGCGGCATCGCGGGTGCGGCGCGTGCCGACGTGTCCGGCGAGCTGCGGGTGGAGGTCACCCCTCATCCCGACGACGAGCCGGTCGACGGCAAGACCCGCAACCTCGAGCGCGAGTACCGCGCCGTGGTCGAGGAGCTGCTCGAGCTGCGCGGCGACAACGGCCGCGTCTCGGCGTTCCTTCGCTCGATCTCGGAGCCCGGCGCCCTGGCCGACACCTCGGGCTACTCACCCGACATCGGCTACGCCGAGAAGGTGGACCTGCTCGAGACCCTGGATGTGACCGAGCGGCTCGAGAAGGCACTGGAGCTCCAGAAGGAGCGGCTGGCCGAGCTGCAGATCCGCGAGCGCATCCGTGAGGACGTGCAGTCCGGCGCAGACAAGCAGCAGCGCGAGTACTTCCTGCGCAAGCAGATGGACTCGATCCGCAAGGAGCTCGACGAGGACGATGCCTCGGTGGCCGAGGAGTACCGGTCGAAGATCGAGGAAGCCGGCATGCCCGACGACGTGCGCGAGCAGGCCGAGAAGGAGCTCGGGCGGTTCGAGCGCATGGGCGAGCAGTCGGGGGAGAGCGGCATGATCCGCACCTACCTCGACTGGCTGGTCGCCCTGCCGTGGTCGAAGACCTCCGACGAGGTGCTCGACCCGGTGGCCGCGCGCGAGGTGCTCGACGCCGACCACGCCGGACTCGACGACGTCAAGGACAGGATCGTGGAGCACATCGGCGTGATGAAGCTGCGCCGCGACCGCGGGATCGAGGACGCCGGCGATAGGAAGTCGGGAGCCATCCTGACTCTGATCGGCCCTCCCGGCACCGGCAAGACGTCCATCGGCGAGTCGATCGCA